>MGSU01000303.1:21331-27896 GCA_001799195.1 Deltaproteobacteria bacterium RIFOXYA12_FULL_61_11
CCATTCGAGGAGTACGCCTCGAGGGCTGCCGACGCATATTTCGAAATGCTGCTGCGGTGCAGGTCGAAGGTAGTGATCAAGTCCACCATCCAGGCCGGCACGCGGGACGAGTAACACTTGAGTTCTAGGATCAGGCCGGCCGAAGGGTCGCGGTTAACCACCGGATCGTAGCTTGCAAGCTCTTCGAGCCGCGTTGAAAAATCACTCTCCTCGCACCGTCGGTACCGCAAGCCCTGGTCGAAGGTCACCCTGGCATAGTCGTCGACCGTACTCACGTAGGCTTTGCGCGAATATTGGACCAAGACCTTGGGTTCCAGGGCGAAGGTGTGGAAGAGGGTTTCGAAGGTAGAAACCGGCCCGTTCTTCTGCTCCAGTTCTTGCCGCTCTGTACCGACGAGCCAGGGGAGCCAGTCTTCTACCTCCACACATTGTCTCGATTTGTACATCACATTGCTGACCTTGCGCTTGACCTCGAGGAAGAAGGGGGGCCGGTAGGTAGAACCATAGACCCGGACCCTGGCATTGAAGCGGTCCGGTGCATTGTTCAAGCGAAGGTGCAACAGCCTGAAAAGAGGGGTGTCGAGATACAAGCTGGTGATAAGATAGGCCCCATCGGGACTGGCCGTACTATGTTCGTCGGGAACACAATACGGAGCGAGGAAGGCCTCAAGTTCACCCTGGAGAGAGAGGGGTAGGAGGTACTTCAATTCATGGCGCTCGTAGAGAGAGGTGAACCGGCTCATGGACGTGCACCGCGGGCCAAGAGGTTGCGCAGTGGAAGCCGGGCCAAATGGCCGAGCTTCTCGAGCAAGGAGAGGTAGCGGGCGAGGATCTCGAAACGTTGTTCGATGAGACGGACCTTCTGTACGAGGGTCGCCCGTTTCAAGGTCAAGAGAACCGCGGGATCAGTGCCCTCGGCTGCCTGATAGGTGGAATAGGCATTGGTGGCGCGACCACTACGGAAGGATTCCTGTAACAGGAGGTATTGATCGATGGAGCGTTGCAAGCCGATCCGCTCGCGCTGAACCTCCTTCGAGTAATTCCTTCGGGTCACGGTTTCGTCGAATTCCTTGTCCAGGTACTCGATCCAGCGGCGGCTTGCCTTCTCGCCGTTGCCGCCGACGAGGGGTAAACGCACCGAGAGGGAGAGTGAGACGGCAGCCCCCAGGTCCTCGTGGTCCTGACTATCGTACTGGAGCTGGAAGAAGGAGAGGAAGTCGCGATCGCTTGCCAACTCGTAACGGTAGGAGGCCTGGGCCTCGGCAGAACGCAGAGTGGCCAGGGCCAGGCGGGGCGGTACCCTCGAAACATCAGCCGACAGGTCGTGGAGGTTGGCGCTGAGGTCTTCGACCTCGAGGAGGAGGCTTTCGTCGAGGTCGAGGGTTTCTCCCGCGGGGAGGTATTCGCGGAGTTGGACCAGGAGCTCCTCCTTGCGCAAGGTCTGCCGGTGGTGATCGAGCCGAGCTTTATTGAGATCGCTCTCGGCCTCGATCAGGTCGGTGACCCGGGCGTTGTCATCCAACCGGAGCAGTTGTTCGAAGAGCGTGGTCCGGTCCTGCTCCAGAACGACGAGTTCCCCATAGAGGGAGGTCAAACGCTCGGTTTCGAGAACGTCCAGAGCAAGCAGGTAGCGCTCGTGCAGAGCGCGCAGGAACAAGGTATCGCGTTCGACGGACAGGACCTTGCGCTCATTGGAGAGCAAGTCTTTGTAAGCAGAGGCCTCTCCCCAGCCTTTGGGATAGAAGCGGAGAGCATAGCGTTGCCGTGAGAGTTCAAAACGATCGGTTTCGCTGCGGACCTCGACCTTTTCCAGGGGGCCGCCGGGTTCGAGGGTGGCGAGACTGGACTCGACCCTGCGATGGTGGTCGAGCAGGGGGTCGTTCTGGGCTCCGGTCACGAAGGCTTCCAGAGTCACGGCCTTGACCGGGACAGGGATCCAGCAACACCAGAGCAGGAGAACGAGAGACACGTCGCGGCTCATCGAAGGGTTGCCTCCTCTGGTGGGTGGGATTCGGGGGCTGAGCGGGGTTCTCGGGAAGCATCGGTATCGGCGAACAGGGACTCGGGGTTCTGCCGTTCCCCCCGGACCTGCAGCAGAGAATCGAGGAGTTGTTGCAGGGAGCGGGGATGATCGAGCGTGATGGAAACCTTCTCGCCGAGGACGAAACTCGTGTTCCTGGGGAGCTTGAGCACCACTTCGCGGCCCCACAGGCGAAGGTCCACGTGTCGGCAGAGTCGTTCGGGGACCTCGACGATACGGCTACCGACACCGACCACGCTGGCAGGGCTCATGGAGTTCGAACCACCGAGAGAACGGATCACGGCCTCCTGGCCGACCCTGACCGCGAAGCGTTGTTTTTCGACTACGTAACCCTTGATGAAGGAGGGCGTCTGGGCCGAGAAGGTCAGGATCGGTGCAAAGGGAGAGAGGCGTTCGCCCGGCTTCACGTGCACGGTACTCACGATACCGTCGAGCGGTGCAACCACGCGCAAGTTGCCGTTCTCGGTTTCGAGGTTGCGCAGTTCTTCGTTGAGCTTGTCGAGCTGCAGGTCGAAGGGTTGGACTACGGCCCGGCGTTGACGTTCCAGGGTCGCCCTCCGCGTTTTACTCTTCTCGGTGTCGAACCTCAGCGATTCCTCGAGTTGTCGGCGCTTGAGGGCCAGCGGGCTGAGCGTGGACTCGGTGGCAGGCTCGGCCGGGTCGGCTTGCAAGCTGGGCAGGGTTGCCGAGAGTTGCCGGTTCAGCTCAGCTCGGTTCTCCAAGGTGGCCAATTCGTGCAGGAGGCCTGAACGTTGCGCCTCGCTTTCGGCGCGGAGCTGCAGGAGTTCGGCTTCA
Source organism: Deltaproteobacteria bacterium RIFOXYA12_FULL_61_11 (assembly GCA_001799195.1). Classification (GTDB taxonomy): domain Bacteria; phylum Bdellovibrionota_F; class JAHFAK01; order YA12-FULL-61-11; family YA12-FULL-61-11; genus YA12-FULL-61-11. The sequence goes on from MGSU01000303.1 coordinate 24,168, forward strand.
ACCCGCTCCATGGCGTCGTTGCGCTGAGCGGCAACACCGTCGAGGTTCAACCGGAGCTGCCGGATGCGGAGGGCGAGGTCGGGATTGTTGAGTTCCAGCAGGAGTTGGCCCTGATATACGCTCTGCCCCTCGACCGCATGGAGGCGCACGATCTCCACCGAGGTTTCACGGGTGATAACCAGTTCCCCGCTCTCGGCAATGCCATAAAACGAGGCCGACTGCAGGTTCGAAGCCAGGGCCAGGGTCAGTACGGCCAGCAAGCACGCAACCCACAAAAGGTGGAGCACGTAGCGTTTCATGGCAGCACCTCGGAGGATCCCGGGGTAGTAGCTGCAGGGCTGTCGGTCCCGCCGAGGAAATCGAGGGCGGCGGCACGACGGGAGGTCAGGTGCTCGACCAGGGCCTCGACCGAGGTATCGAAGGAGGTTTCGTCCTGGAGCAAGCTCATGCCCGAGGACTCGCCCTCGGGTCCCGTCACATGCGGCGCAATGAGGTCGTGCAAGGTCCGGAGGCGTTGCTCGAGGGCCTTGGGTTCTGGTAGGGTTTTGACCGCTTCGGCGACCAGTTCGACATAGCGGGCGTAGTAGTCCGGATCGTCGAGCAGGAAGCGGATGAGCGGCCAGTCGGAACCGACCGTGCCGTGGGAGAATTCGACCGAGGAACGGGCCATGCCTCCTGACATCAGCGCCATGTTGTTGTCCCAGGGAAGCCAGTGCAGGAGGTCATCCCCGGGGTCGTGGTAGAGGTAGAAGTTGTGGGCCATGCTCCCGTAGGTGTCCCAGTTGACGAGCAAAGTATTGACCGCCAGCCAGCGAAGGAAGTCGTCGACGTCGAAGACGATTTCCAGGTCGTGCCGCCAAGCCGCTCGATCCGAGGAGTCGTCGTTCAAGGCGGTTACCAGGGCCTCGATATCGCGGTAGTCGGCTTCTTTCGTGTTGTTCTCTTTGTCGAAACTCTCCTCGGCGAAGCAAGAGAAGGTAGCACAATTGCCGCTCGGTTTGTACAGGTTCCCACCTTCTTCGAGGAATTGCGCCCGCAGCATGGGGCCGTCCGGGAGCTCGACCGCGGTGTAGAGGCCGAGATACTCGGGGCCGTCACCGTGATCCACGACGACTCGGTAGAACGCTGTCCTCGCCGCGGGAACCCCGGCTTCGCGGAACAGGTCGGCCGTGACCTTCTCGCGAAGGTAACTGTCGTCGCTCCAGTTATTGGCGAAACTCAGCTCGTCGAAACCATAGAAGCGTTGGTTCTTCACCTCCTCGACGTCGTTCTCGAAGTGATCCAGGTCGAGCCGGAACCCCAGCTTGAGCGAACCCTGGCTCCAACTCGAGGCCAGGGAAGAGTTACCCTTGTAGCGAAAACCGACATGCTCCCAGGTCTTGCCGGCGTAACGCAGGGTGCAGGACTGCCAGATCGGGTTACGTGAAGCCATTTCAAGATTACCGGGTCCACCACGAACTTCTCCTCCGGCACCTTCGAGATGTGACCCCTCCGGTGGTTGATCGCCGCTGAGGTCTCCCCATGCAGGTGGGGCACCACCGGGAATGCCCCCTTGTTCCGTACGGACGACAAAGGCATCCTCGCTCGCGTCTCCCGGTAGAATCGGGGGGAACCCCATCCCCCCTCCGAAACCTTGGGGTGGCCGGACATCTCCGGACACGTCCCGGCCCGAACCTGGTTGGAAGGTAGCGAGGTCCGGACTGCAGAAGAGGTCTTCGCCCTGGGCTATGCAGGTTCCCTTGAGAGTCTCTTCGCCGAGATCGATCGTGCAAGCGGCATCGACCGTGGCGCCTGCGCAGGCGGCAAGGGCCTCGACCGGAGCTATCATTCCGACCTGGATGCGTCCTGGTACTGCTCCACCGGGGGGTGGGTTCGCGCCCATTGCGGCCTGGTCCACTCCGGGACCGGTGAAGGTTCCGGGGTCCCCGTAGAGTTCGGTCATATCCTCTTGCAGCGTCTTCCAGGCCGAGGAGGAGAAGCGCAGCTCGAGGGTATGGACCACGCCCTCCGCGAAGACCACGGCGTAGTCGGCCGAAGCGTCATTGCCGTGGCTTGCTTCGGACCAGCCTCGAGGCAGGTCGTCCTTCTCGCAGCCCGGGAGGAACCACGCGAGCAAGGCCAAGAGCAACGGCCAGCAGGTTCTCGGTAAAAGGATAGTGCGTTGATGGGTCACTGGAGTAGAACCTCCCCTGGTGTCATGACGCGAACCCGGGGGCCGACGGCTTCGGAACCCCGGGCTCGCGAGAAACTCCTGCTCAGCGACCCTGACGCAGCCTCACCTGTCGACCCTGTTCGAGTTGCTGGGTCGTCGGCTCGCTCAGCTCCTCGAGGGCGTACGGACACGTTCCGGTGCCAGTACCGTGCATGGAACGCCGCCCCTTGCCCATACCGGCTCCGGCCATATTCCTGCCTCCTTGGGGCTCGCGGCCGCAAGCTGCTGGAGCTTCCAGTTCATCGGATCGGGGTTCCCGATGCTCGGCCATGCGCAGCTCGTGTTCCTCGAGCACGCTCTGCACCAGGGCTTGGAGGTCGCAACTCTCGGCTTCGAGACAGGCGGCGAGTTGCTGCCAAGGGGAGACCGGGGTCCCACCCTGGATTTCTCCGGAGCTGTTGTGGCGGGGTCCGCCCCTCCGGTGCGTACCGCACGGAGGGAAGGCGGCGGCATCGTCCGTAGCTTCGACGAGTTCACCGGCCGCTTCCATGCTCGCGGCGAGCTGGGCCCGGAGCAGGGCCTCGAGGTCACAGGTTTCGTCTTCCAGACAGGCTTCCAACGCGGAGCGATGGTTCTCTACCAGGGCCGAGAGCTCGGCGTCGGCTTCGGAGGACTCGACCTCGGTGAGTACCTCGTCCGTGGTGGCATCGCCCTCCTCTTGGCTCTTGTACCCGAGTTGGCCGTCGGGAACAGGGGTGTCGGGGGAGCATCCTTGGACCAGACTTGCACTGATGAAGAGGAATGAAAGCACGTACCGCATGGTGGATCTCCTCGAGCCCTTCGGCTCGCAACGGTGGAACACCTTCCGAGTATGGAGCTCGACGACCAGGTAAGCAAGGGGTGGAAGGGAATTCATCGTACTCTCCAGGATACGTTCAGCAAGATATTTTAGAAAAATAAGATTATTCATTACTGTAGGTAAATGGTGTTTATAAGAAAAATAACAATCATCAATGTTCAGAATGGTGGTGGCGGTGTTGGAGCATGGCCACCCCGGGGATGCAGGCCCATGGGACCATTCGGTTGGTGGTAGAGGATCTCGTACCGGTTGTTCTGGTGTCGGACCAGGGTGCGGATATGGATAAAGGGGCGCAGGTAGTAGGTCCCGTCTCCGAAAGAGAGGATCGATTCCTCGGCGTTGAAGTCGAGCACGAGGAGGTAACTGGCCTGATCGTCGATGACGAACATCCCCATGATCAACAAGGCCGGCATGAGCGGGATCAGGGGGTAGACCTCACCGTCGAGGACCAGGGTGTTGTTCTCCCCCAGGACAATAGCCAGACCGTGGTAGATCCCGTTCTCGGGTTCGATGAAAGAAAGGATTGAGGTGTGGCCCTCGGCCACGGCGATGAGGTCGAGCATGGTGCCGGGTTCCAGGGGAAAGGTGAGTACCTTGGGGGGGCGCAGGGTGTCGGGGGGGTTGAGCTGGAGGCCGATGGTGCGAAGCTCGAGGTTGATGCTGGAGATGCCGTCTTCGGCGTCGGCGCTGGCATCGTCGGTGGCCAGGAGCAGGAAGC
>MGSU01000304.1 GCA_001799195.1 Deltaproteobacteria bacterium RIFOXYA12_FULL_61_11
TGCCGCCACGCCGACGCGTCGCAAAAAGTCTAAGCCAGGATCTCGGCAGTCTTTTCAGCGCCGCGCGAGGACGGGAGAGGTGCGCCCGAGAAGCGAGGGGTGCGGATTATCGCGACCTTCCAATAACCATTTCTACGAGTCCCGATAGCATCGATGAGTTGATTCTGACGCAAATGGAAGGGGCCTTGACTGAGCAAAGTCCAACATGGTTTCCAAGTCCTTGACTGAGCAAAGTCCAACATGGTTTCCAAGTCCTGGTTTCCAAGTCCAACATGGTTTCCATTCCTAACATGGTTTCCAAACATGGTTTCCAAGTCCAACATGGTTTCCAACATGGTTTCCATTTTGGTTTCCTCCTGGTTGTTTTTGATGCAAATGGCACCGACGTGGCGGGGGCGACCACAAGGATTCGGGCCTCCTAGTGACGCGGTGCGCACAGGGAGGTGCACCTCTAGGCGAGCCGCAGGAAGCAGGCCCGTTGGGCAGGATGCAGTGGTGTCGGTGTGAGAGGCAACAGACCCCCTTTCCCCACTTAAGACCGAATGTTTACGGTCTAGGTGAGGTTTTTCTTGCTGCCTATGGGGGCTCTCCCCTACCATGGCCGGCTATTCGAACCTCGAACCAGAGACAAGGCTCGTGAACATCCTTCAGTTCGATACACGGCAATACTGGTTGATCCTCAGCGTCGTCCTCTACATGGTGATCATGTTGCTGGTCGGTCTCTGGTCGAGTAGGCGCATTACCAACACCAGGGACTACATCATCGCCGGAGGGCGTTTGGGATGGCTGCTTGGTATCGGGACCCTATTCGCGACGTGGTTTGGCGGTGAAACGTGCATGGGCTCCTCGCGCATGGCTTTCGAGGAAGGCTTGCTCGGGGTTATCGCCGACCCCTTCGGCGCCGGGTTGTGCCTGATCCTCTCCGGCCTCTTCTTCACGAAGGTCTTTCGCCGCATGCAATTGACCACGATCATCGATTATTTCGAATGGCGTTACGGTGGCACGCTCGGGCGCATCTTCAGCGTCCTCTACCTCCCCGTGTACCTCGGTTGGCTCGGCGGGCAGCTCTTGGCTTTCGGTTTGATCATCAATGCCTTGGTCGGTATTCCAACCCTCAATGCAATCCTGTTGTCCACCGGCGTGGTCTTGCTCTACACCTATTCCGGGGGCATGTGGGCGGTGTCGGTGACCGATTTTCTCCAGATGGTTTTTATCGTCCTTGGCTTGCTCGTGCTCTTCCCCTTGTTGGTCACCGATCTCGGTGGGTTCGCGCAGCTCCACCGCCGGCTTCCCGAGCACGTCTTCCACTTCTATCCCCGGGAAGTGGGGGTCCTCGGTTGGCTTGGCTATCTCCAGGCCTGGATGATGGTCGGCATCGGCTCCTTGCCGGCCCAGGATCTCTTCCAGCGGATCATGGCCCCGAAATCCGAGAGGATCGCCAGCCTCGGCGCGATCTTCGCCGGCCTTCTCTATCTCATCATCGGGCTGCTCCCGGTGTTCTTGGGCATCTATGGCCGAGTGGCCTTGCCGGGCAGCGATGGGGAGTCTATCCTGATCGAGTTGGCGCAAAAATACCTACCCTTGCCCTTGATGGTTCTGATGCTCGGCGCGTTGCTCTCCGCGATTATGAGTTCGGCCGATAGTGCGCTGTTGGCTCCGGCGGGCATCATTGGGCACAATATCATCCCTTGCATCCTCCCCACCCTCTCGGAGGAGGGCAAGTTGCGCTGGTGTCGTTACGCCATTCTGCTCGTTTGCGGCTCGTCGCTCCTCATGGCGCTGTACTTCCAGAATGTCTATGAGCTGTGCACCAATGCCTGGGGGGTATTACTGGTAGGGCTTGCCGCACCCATGATCCTTGGGGTGTTCTGGAAAGGAGCCAATGCGTGGGGAGCCGGCGCAGGCGCCTTGGTCGGCGTGGTTTCTTGGATCGGTCTGGGCTTGACCCTCAGTGACGATCATCCAGTCTATCTCTATGCCTTCTTCCTCAATGTGCTCACGCTCGTGCTGGGGAGTATCCTGGCGACGAACTGGTACGCTCCGCAGGATCGATTTCCCCTCCGCAGTTGACCGTTCCGGCTCCGACCCGTATGGTGGAGGCCGGTCGAACGGCGAAGGTACGAGGGTGGCACGGCGGCACGACGAAACCAGTCATAGGTCCATGGGTTCGCGGGGACAACAATCCCAGGACGATAACCTGCAACGGCAACGGAACTGGCTGGAGGGGCTACTCGAACCACCGGTACGTGAGGACGGCGTCCTCGATCCCTGGCAACGTGAAGCGGTCGACCAGCTCCGGCAAGGGCGACATCTGATCGTCGACGCCGTGACGACCTCGGGTAAGACCCGAGTGGTCGAGGAATACCTGCGCGAACAGCTTGGGAACACTACGTTCCGCCTGATCTACACCTCGCCGGTCAAGGCATTGTCCAATGACAAATATCGCGAGTTCAAGGAACTCTTCGGACCCGGAGCCATTGGCCTGATGACCGGGGATTTCAAGGAAAACTTGCTCGCGCCCGTGGTCGTGGCCACGCTGGAGAGTTATCGCAACACCTTGCTCGGGTTGGAACCGGGCCTAGCTCCAGCGATCGTGGTCTTCGACGAATACCAGTTCCTCTCCGAGCGGGAGCGCGGGAGGGCTTGGGAGGAAGCGGTAATCTTGACCCCGGACGAAACCCAGCTCGTCTTCCTCTCTGCCTCGGTCCCCAATGTCGAGGACTTCGTGACCTGGTTGCGGCGGATCAAGCGGCGGGAAGTCGCGGTGGTCCAGAACGAGATTCGCCCTGTACCACTGCATTCCCTGGTCCTGGCCGGTTCCCAGTTCGTCGATAAACGCTGGCTCTTGCAACAGCTCGAGCGCTCGCCCGGCCGTTCCCGCGAACAGCTCTTGGGCCTGATCGGCAGCCCCAGGACCTTGCAGGACATGCTCGCCGCTGCCGTCCGGTCCGCCCTGCACCCGGTCATCGTCTACCGCGGCGCGCGCGGGGATGTGAAACGCGATTTCGACTATTTTCGCCGACCGAACGCCCTGCCCAACCTCGAAGAGCACGAACGACAGAGGTTGGAAACGGAAGCCGGCCGGCAGGAGCGGCTCTTCGTCCACCTACCCCGACAACTCCGCGAAGCCATTCTGTCGGCCGGGGTTGCGTATCACAGCTCCGGTCTCAATCCCCTCGGAAAACTCTTCATCGAGAGTTTGCTCAAACAGGGGGCGCTCAGGGTCTGTTTCGGTACCATGGGGCTCTCCCTGGGGATCAACTTCTCGGTCCGCTCCGTGATCGTCGCCGACCGGCGGCGGCCGGAGAGCGGCGGGCATTGGGTGACCTACACCCCGGCCGAGCTCATCCAAATGGCGGGGAGGGCAGGGCGGAGGGGGATCGATCGCAGTGGTTTCTTGCTCCAGGACGGGTTGGATAGTTTCGACCTGTGGGCCCAGCATCCAGGTGCCTGTGCTTCGGCCTTCAGTCTCAGCGTCAATTCCCTGCTCAATTTGCTCGGCCGCTATCAGAACGAACTCCAGGTCCTTGATCTCTTCCAGCGCAGTTTCGGATATCGCGAACGGCTCGGCGAACACACCCTGCAGAGCGAGATGCACGAACGGGAGTGCAATTCCATCCTGGAGACCAGGTTGGACGAGCTCCAGGCCCGTGCTGTCGACTCGGCCTCAGACCTGCGGCGAGAACGTCCCCAGCGCGATCGCGGCGGTGGTATGGTTCGCCTCGGTGGTCGCGATCTGCCGGTGAGGTTCGGACGCGAGCATCTGGTCAATGGCCTACGACGCCAAAGCAGATTGCAGTTACTCGACGTCAAGTTTGAACCGCTTGAGCTTGACCAGGGGTTCCGGGGCAAGCGCCCCTTCCGGGTGTTCAAGACCGAGGAGGTGTGGATCGTCGCGCGCAACAGGAGGGAATTCCAGACCTTCCTTCGCGACCATGTGCGCTCCGAGGACGAGCCGGTGCAACTCGAATGCTCGGATGGGTCTCGAGTGTGTCGCTCCAGGACCTGCAAAGTACGCGGACGCTGCGAGGTGCTCATCCGGCATGAGGGGGTCGTGCTCCTGGCCCATCTCAGGAGGATCGGAGCGATCGCCGATCAGCAACTCAGCGATCTGGGGCTCTTGGCCTCGCTGTTTCCCCAGAATGGTTCCCTCTTGATCGCGGATCGTTTACTCGAGGCGATCAAGGTCGGACCGTCGGAGCAACGTCGCATCCTCATCCAGTTCGCCAGTCTGTGCCTGGACTACCACAAGGGTTTCCGCGAGGAGCTGTATCGCCGCAATCCCTTGCTCGGCGGGTTGTTGACCTACTACCCCCCGGCCTTGTTCCCCGACTACTGGGAGCAGCGCGGACGCAGACGGGCGGGGCGGCCGGGGCCTCCTATGAAGGCCTATTACCGCGAGTTCAACCCCTTGGCTCCTCTTGTGGTGGAGAAGTTCTTGGAAAAAGGAGACCAGGCGTGGACCCGGTTGCGCGATCAGTTCGTCAACCCTGAGGAATACCTCGAGGAAGGTGATCTGGTCCACTTCTTCCTTAAATATTTCGATATCTTGCGTTCTATGCGGAGGGTCGGCGATCCCGGTCTGACCGCGGTTGCCCTGGAGCTGTACCGCAGTCTGTGGCGGCCTCCGCTCTGTGATCTGGTCCAGGAATTGTAAGTATTGGTATGGCGAAGCCGGTCGGAGGGAGGAACCAGCAGTGCGCGCGAGAGTGGAACTGAGGCCGAGGTTGTCGGACGCGCGGTGCTTGCTCCTGCTCTGCTGTGTGGCTTGTCTGCATCAATCCACACCGAGAACCATACCCGGGAGCGTGGTGCCCCAGCCTCCGGGCTTCGAACTCCTTGGCGCCGGCTATGATCCGACCTTCGATTGGCTGGAACCCGGTCAGCCGCACACCATCGCCGATCTTCGCGGTTACCTCACGGATTATCTCGGCTCCTATGTCCTTGATCAGGCCGTCCGCGTACACGTGCTCATTCTCGTCGGTGAAGGGCGGGAGAACCTCGATCGCTTACGCTCGGCCGGCTGGACCGTGGATCCATCGATACTCAATCCAAAAGGCTTTCACCAATGCCGGTCGGCTACCGCTCCCTGGGGAGGACAGTATGTGGCCATCTTCCGGGTCAATGGCCGGGACCGACTCGGACACCTGCAGACCCTCTTGAAACTCGCCGGCGTGCCCTCCTCGAATGTGCTCAGCGTTGGCCGGACCCGCAGCTATAGTGAGGACTACGAAGACACCTTCGAACGGCTGGGCGGAGTGCCTGACCTGGCAGTCTATGGTTATTGCAACAGCAGTCTGCACCGTATCCTGACTATCCTCCCCGCGAACCGGGAGGCCCATTTCCCGCTTTTCGATCGCCAGCGTGCTCATCGGCAGCGACG
>MGSU01000305.1 GCA_001799195.1 Deltaproteobacteria bacterium RIFOXYA12_FULL_61_11
CAGGTGCTGTTCACCAAGGAGCCGTCCGCGGTGGAGGTCGTCTCCGACCTCGACCCCGAGATCGCCTTCGCCTTCAAGTTCGCCAAGGCCATCACGCCCGAGCAGCTCGACCGGCTACGCCGCAAGAAGTGGGTCGGGGACAAGGCCCACTTCCGCAAGCTCTACGAGACCGCGCCGCCCGAGGACGACCTCGATCGGTTCTACCGCTTCGCCTACCTGGTGCGGTTCTCGTTCAACAAGCTTCGTCGCGGCACCATGCCGGACAAGAACGTGGGCGTCGAGGCGCGCTTCGTCGAGAAGCTCGAGCGCTGGGCCCCGCGCCTCAAGGACGTCCGGGTACGCTGTGCCGACTACGAGAAGGTCATCGAGGAGTACGACGGCCCGGACACCTTCTTCTTCCTCGACCCGCCCTACGCCGGCCACGACGCGGACTGTCGCGTGGGCGCCGGGCACAAGGACTGGGACGAGGCGCGCTTCGCCAAGGTGCTGCGCAAGATCCGCGGCCGGTTCCTGTGCACCTACGGGCTGCGCGGGGACGCGGAGCTGTTCAAGGAGTTCCACGTCCGGCGCTGGCGGCACACCTCGGGCGTCGGCACCTCGCAGGGCCAGGGGCTGCGCACGGGCGTCACGCTCGTCGCCACCAACTACGACCCGGACAAGGCGCGTCGCTTCCAGGTCTCGGTCTCGAAGACCATCTGGGGCTCGCCCGCGGGCAAGAAGAAGCTCGCCGAGCGGCTGGTCGCGCTGCTGCCGGCCCACAAGACCTACGTCGAGCCCTTCGCCGGGAGCGGCGCCGTGCTCTTCGCCAAGGACCCGGCCGAGACCGAGGTCATCAACGACGCCGACCCGGACATCGCTCAGGCCTACCGGATCATCAAGCGGCTCACGCGCAAGCAGCTTGAGCGGCTGCAACGCATGTCCTGGACCGGCGACGAGGCCACGTTCAAGCGGCTCATCGACGCGAGCCCGACCGACGACGTCGGCTGGCTGCACCGCTTCTTGTACCTGACCCACTTCTCCTACGGGAAGATGCGGGGCAAGAGCTTCAGCCCTTCGACCCAGGGCATCGAGGCCCGGACCGGCGAGCGCATCGAGGCCTTCGCCCCGCGCCTGAAGAACGTCCGCATCTACGGCGGCGACTACGAGAAGGTCGTCCGCAAGTACGACGGGCCGGACACGGTCTTCTTCCTGGATCCTCCCTACGCCGGCTACAACGTGGACATCGGCGAGGGCGACTTCGACGAGGAGCGCTTCCTCGGCGTGCTCAAGTCGCTCGAGGGCAAGTTCCTGCTGACCTACGGGGTGCGCGGCAAGCTGCCCGCGCTTCTCGACAAAGCCGGCTTCCACATCAAGCGCATCCGCACCCCGCGCAGCATCGGCTCGATGCGCGGCGTGGGCGGTCCCTCGCTCCTGACCCAGCTCGTGGTTGCCAACTACGAGCTGACCGAGAAGGCCGACGCCGACGGCGAGCCGTTGATCGAGGACTGGGACGGCCAGCTCGAGCTCGACGACCGCCCGGGCGAGCCGTCGGTCGCCGACGAGGAGGAGGTCGAGAAGGCCCAGGCCTTCGGCACCTTTGGCGGCTCGCACCACTACGCCAAGCGGATCGTGCCGCTCATCCCGGAGCACAAGACCTACGCCGAGCCCTTCGCGGGCGCGGCCGCAGTGCTCTACGTCAAGGAACCCTCGGAGAAGGAGGTCATCGCCGACCTCGACGCCGACGTGGTGTTCCTGCACCGCTCCATCAAGGCGATGTCGCCCGAGCGGGTGGAGGAGCTGGCCCGGCGCTTCGAGTGGAAGTGCACCGACCAGAGCTTCCGCAAGGCCCGGGACATGGAGCCCAAGGATGAGGTCGAGCGGTTCTACAAGCTCGTCTTCGTCCGCACCCACGCCCGCGACTGCCGGCCCGACGGCACGCACCCGGCGCGTAACCACCTGGGCAGCACGACCAACCCCGAGAAGTACCTGCGCGCGGCCGAGCGGCTCAAGGACGTGACCGTCCTGCACCAGGACTACCGCAAGACCATCGACCAGCTCGACGGGCCGGACACCTTCTTCTTCCTCGACCCGCCCTATCCGGGTGAGTGGTACGACAAGGACGCCGCCGTCGACCTGGGAGAGTTCGTCGAGGCGCTCGGCAAGATCAAGGGCCGCTTCATCGCGGTCCTGAACGACAGCCCAGAGAACGTCGCCGCCTTCAAGAAGCTCGGCCGCGTGTTCCGGCTCAAGGTCCACGAGGCCTCGGGCACGGGCGGCGCCAAGACCGCCTCGCGTCTGTTCTGCGCCAACTTCAAGGTCGCCAAGGCCGACGACCTCGAGGTGCTCGCCGAGCCCGTCGATCTCCTCGAGCCCGAGGAGACTGGCAAGGCCGCGTGGACCCGGGCGTTCATCAACGACCTGCCCGACAGCGCGTTCCTGCACCTCGAGCTCGGCGGCGAGAAGGACGAGGGCGGCAAGACCGTACCCCGCAGCCTGCGCCACTTCCCGGTGCGCGGCGCCGACGGTGAACTCGATCTGCCGCACCTGCGCAACGCCATCGCCCGCATCCCGCAGGCGAAGATCCCGGGGCTCACCGCGGATGACCTGCGCGCGCTGCAAGACGAGGCGCGGCGCCTGCTCACCGAAGCGATGAAGAAGGCCGGCGTGTTCGCCAAGTCGATCCCCCTCATCAAGGGCACGGACCCGGACGACGAGCGCTACGTGCTCGGCGTCGTGCTCGAGCCCGAGGTGGTGGACGCGCAGGGCGACATCTACTCGGCCGAGGAGGTCCGCCAGGCCGCGCACCGCTTCATGGAGGAGTTCGGCGGGCTGGGGCTCATGCACCGCTTCCGGGTCAACGACCAGGTGAAGGTGCTGGAGAGCTACCTCGCGCCCGTCGACCTCACCCTGGGCGGGGCCACCGTGCGCAAGGGGACCTGGCTGCTCGCGGTGCGGATCCTCTCCGACGAGCTGTGGGAGCAGGTCAAGGACGGCCAGCTCACCGGCTTCTCGATCGGCGGCTCCGCTCGAAGAGTTCCCGAGGGTGAGGCGTCGGCCGCGCCTGAAGACGGGCAACGGAGGGCCGCATGAGCACGCGAGCCAAGGCCGACGACGGCGTGAACCGCCTGCTCGACATCGTGGTCGAGGAGGTCTCGCTCGTGGACCGGGCGGCGAACAAGCACCGCTTTCTCATCGTGAAGAGGAGTGACGACATGGACGAGAACACCAACGGAGCCGCGGCCGCCACCGCGGACGAGACCGAGGACGTCCAGGACCTCGCGGCCGAAGTGGAGGCCAAGGGAACGGACGGCGGCGACCCGGGCGAGGCTGCGAGCGAGGCCGAAGGCGGCTCTGCGCTCGCTGTCGCGCTCGAGGCGCTCGAGGGGCTGACCGAAGCGGTCGAGCTCTTGGGCGCAGCCACCAAGGACAAGGCGCAGCCGAGGCTGGCCGAGCTGGCCGGCGAGCTGCGCACCGTCTCGGAGCGTCTGGCTGGCATGGCTGGCGTAGCGTCCGCAGACAGCGACACCGCAAGCGCTGGTGGCGAGGGGGACAAGGCCACGGACGGCGATCCCCTCGCTGCGGCCATCGCCACGGTGCGCGCCACGCTGGAGCGGGTCTCCGCGCTGGTCGATGCCGGCGCGGCCAGGCCCGACCCGAGCGACGGCGCCGAGAAGCAGCCGGCCGCGACTGACGCCGCCCTGAGCACCGAGCCCCCCGCTGGGACGTCCTCCCAGTTCGGCGAGCTCACCACGGCGCTGCGCACGCTCACCGACTCGGTCCGCGAGCAGCAGCAGCGGCTTGCGCGGCTGGAGAAGCGCTTCGGCCTGCCCAACAGCGCGCCCTCGGGCGAGCGACGGCGGCCGACCGAAGGCGATGAGGACGTGAGCTGGCCGCTGGACCTCAATCGCGGCCTCGACCGGGAGAACGTCGACAAGGCGGTCTCCTTCCACGACGTGTGACCCCCGGGCGGGGAAAAGGAGATCGACCGATGAGCTACATGACCAACCGCACCATCCTGGAGAAGGCGGACCTCGCCCTGGCGGACCTCACCGCCGGGGGCGGCATCCTCAAGCCGGCGCAGGCCCAGAAGTTCATGCGCCTGCTCATCAAGGAGTCCGTCCTGATGAAGCTGGCGACCGTGGTCCCCATGGCTTCGCCCAAGCAGCAGATCTCGAAGATCAAGTTCGGCAGCCGCATCCTGCGGCCCGGCGCCGAGGCCACCGCGCTCGTCGCGGGCGACCGGGTCAAGCCCGACCTGTCCATGGTCGAGCTCGACGCCAAGCTGTTCAAGGCCGAGGTGCGTCTGTCCGACGAGACGCTCGAGGACAGCATCGAGCGCGGCGAGCTGCGCCAGACCATCATGGAGATGATGGCCGAGGCCATCGCCCGCGACATCGAGGAGGTGGCCGTCAGCGGAGACACCGCATCGGCGGACGTCTTCCTCGCGGTGATGGACGGCGTGCTCAAGCAGGCCACGAGCAACGTGGTCGACGCCGCCGCCAACCCGATCTCCAAGGACCTGATGCGCGACATGCTCAAGACGCTCCCGTCCGAGCATCTTCGCGACAAAAAGGCCATGCGGTTCCTGACGAGCGTCGACGCCGACCTCGACTACCGCAACGCCCTGGCCGAGCGGGCCACCGCGGTGGGCGACAAGTTCCTCGAGGGGGACACGCCGGTCCTCTACTCGGGCGTGCCCGTGCAGCCCGTGCCGCTCTTCCCCGAGAACCTCGGGGCCGGCAGCGACCAGACGGTCATCCTGCTGTGCAACCCGAAGAACATCCACGTCGGCATCTGGCGGCAGATCCGCATCGAGTCGGCCCGCGACATCTCCGAGGGCACGCTCAAGATCGTGGCCACTCTGCGCTTCGACGTGAAGTACGCCGAGGAGCCCGGCGTGGCCAAGGCGATCAACGTCCAGCTCTGATCCAAGGAGGCATGACCGATGGACACTTTGCTCGTTCGCCTGAAGCCCCACGACCCGCGGCGGGGGCATGTGCTCAGGCGCTACACCTACCGCGGGATCAAGTTCCACGAGGAGCGCGGCTGGTACCGCGTCGAGAAGCCGGTGGCCGACTATCTGCGCGCGGTGCGCCAGGTGGCGTCCGACCAGCACTCGCCGCTCGCCTTCGACGTGTGCACCGACGACGAGGCCAAGGGCCTCGACGCCAAGGACAAGGAGGCCAGCGCCACCCGCAAGGCCGCGACCGACGAAATCAAGGTGTCGGCGGCCCGGACCGAGAACGCGGTTACGACCGAGGACCTGCCCGACGCGGCTGTCGCGTCCGGCGGGAACAAGGTGCCGGACCGCAAGGGACGCGGGAAGTGACGTGTACGCGACCGTCGACGATCTTCGCGCCGAGGGGGTGACCGCGGCCCAGGCCACGGACGACCGGCTCGCCTCGCTCATCGAGGAGGCGACGGCCGCCATCGACCGGATCA
>MGSU01000306.1 GCA_001799195.1 Deltaproteobacteria bacterium RIFOXYA12_FULL_61_11
GGTCAAGGCCAAGCGCTTGGAAGGCAAGGCCCAAGACGAGGAGGTCCTGGCAGGACCACGGTATTTCTTCGGATCTGCAGAGTACTGTCTCTCGCGTACCGAGCAGCTCTTGTCACAGGTCCGAGCCCATAACCGGGAGCTCTACACGGCCCGGAAGCTCACTGCTTCCGACGCCGCTGCTTCCTGTCCGGCGCGTGGAGGTCAGACTCCCTGCCACCACACCGACGCGTCGCAAAAAGACTGAGCCCCAATCTCGGCAGTCTTTTCAGCGCCGCGCGAGGACGGGAGAGATGCGCCCGCAAGGCGAGGGTTGCTGAGTACGACCCTCTTTCCCACGTACCCTGACATTAGTTCCAATGGTGATGATGGTACAAGAGGAAGAGCGTTGGCAGAGTAAAGTCCAACTCGTGCCATCTTTAATCTTCCATCCCCTCAATCCCCTCAACTGTCCCCCATTGTCTATGGTCTAGACAAAAATAATGGCTTCATAAGTAGTGAACAACATTCTGAGCCAAGAATAATTCGCATGTCGGACTTGATATCCACACGCTACTCTCACAACCAACTTCTCAATACCGGCGAGGATACCATCGGGTCTATTCATCGGCAAGCAAAGAAGTCACTCCCCGGAAGACGGCGCACCAAAACCTACTTCCAGCGTTATTGAAAAGCTAACCCGAAGGATGGGTCAAACTTTTTTCAACATGTCGGTAAGGTCAAGGCACAGTGTGACCCAACCCGTCGCCCCTTAATCATCGTTTGAAAACTCGCGCAATTGGACTTCAATTCTCCGAATCGTATTTTCGAATGCTCGCGATCTGGTGTGAGTAGAAACCCACGCAATTGGACTTCATTCCTCTAAACGTAGCTGTTGCTTTACCAGCGCGCCGCCGGTGCGAACCCGATCTCGTCGAGGAACTCCTCGACTGCGCGGTTGAAGGCAACGGGTTGTTCTAGGTGCGGGACATGGCCAGCGCCGGGAAAGAGGACGAGGCGTCCGTGCCGGTAATGCCGGGTCATGGCTTCCCGACGGTCGATCTCGCGGCGGTATGCCGCACCGTCGAGCTGCAACATCGGCACCTCGATCGAGGCCAACTGTTCACCGATAGAAACATCCAAGCCGCCGAGGATCCCCGCGTTGGGTCGCCAGGAGGAACAGGCATAGCGCACCATTTCCCGTGCTTCCTCGACGCTGCACCCGAGCCCCTGGTGCAGCGCCACGACCTTTGGCTCCAGGTCGTCGAGGCATTGTCGGTTGAGATCGAGCGCCCCCGCGCGGTGACACCGCAGCAGTTCTTCGGCTTCCCGCTTGGCCGAGGTGCTTGGTTCGACCAGAACCGCGGTGCCCGAAGCGATGAAACCGCGCAGTCCTTCCGGCCGCAGTGAAAAATACACCGCTCCCAGTTCCTGTCCACGGCTATGCCCGAGCACCACATGTGCGCCAATACCAAGTTGGTGCAACAATCTCCTGAGGTTGTGTGCAGAGGCGGCATAACCGATCCGGCAGCCGAGGCACCGCGTTTGACCGCAGTCTTCACGCTCGTAGAGCACTTGACGGTAACGACCGCGAAAGTGCGCCACCTGTGGCGCGAAGTAGTCGAAGGTGCCGGCATCACCGTGCACGTAGACCAGGGCATTGGGCAGATCCGGATCCAGGTCAAGCACCTGAAAGGTCAGAGTCTCGTCCAACCGCACCGCTGTGGGCGGTAGGCGTCGTTGCAACACAGTAGGACCTGGGGGATTGTGCACCACACTGGTTGTTGCCGCGGGCTCAACCCATGGCAAACATCCGAAAAGGAGCATGAGCACCCAAACCCTCGCGATGGTGCTGGAACATGCCATGCTCATATGAGTCCTCTCAACCGACACTGCCGGAAGCTACTTCCTACTTCTGGTGCCCCTCGGCCGCTTGGGCTTCGGCGCGGGCAAGGCGTCGGCGGTGAGTCGGATGAGCTCGCAGAGGCGTTCGGCGTCATCGAGCTCCTCCGTGTCTATCACCATCGAGGGTTTCGCCCCTGGATACGCCTCACCCTCCACATACCTCTCCCCGATCAACGCCTTGCCTTGGGGTGTGATCTTGACGAAGAGTTGATTGTCGCACACCAGGGCAACGACCTTCTCGTCGCAATACAGCGCGTATTCACCGAACATCTTGTGTGCGCGGACGTTCGGCACGGTCGAGAGCTGGTCAAGCAGGTAGTCGATGGTGCTCTGGTTGGTCGTCATCTGCTCTTCCCCGAGGTCTTCAACTCACCCTATCAGAACCACGTGCTGCAATCCATCCTGCAAGCACCACCCAAGGGTTGTCTCTCCACCACAAGAATGTATAATGGCGCGTTCTCGCACGGACGTTACTCGTTAAGGATATGAAGGAACGCATCACCCTCGATCCCGAACTCCTGGCTTCCCTGCCGCTTCTGCTGGAGAAGAGCAAGCTCACCTCGCTCTGCGATCGGCACGGGATCGACCCCCTCCTCCTCCGGCAGAGCACTATCGTACTGCTCCACGAACTCGGGAAGCTCGGGTATCTCGCCCAGAGCGGGCCGGGAGGTACTGTTCGGGCAACCAGTACGGCTCGAGGGCAGACCCCTGCCAGACCAACCGATGACGACCAGCTCCGCTATCTACGGGTGAGTCAGATCTTCGCCCGCTTCCGCGAACTCGATCACAAGCGCCTCTTCACCCCTCTCGACCGCAAGGAAGAAGCGAGCTGGCACACCTGCCACAACCTCTTGGTCTCAGATCTCTTCTCCGAGCCCTATTCCTCGCTCTTGGACAAACGCAGCAGCATCCGCGTACCGATCGACCTCGAGGTGCGCTATCGTCTCTTCCTGAGCGTGCGGCACACCCGCGCCGTCAACCTCGGAACCGGGGGGCTCTGTCTCCTCCTGGAACCCAAAGTCCGGCTCGGACAGAACCTGAAATTGCACGTGGTGTTGGGAGGCCAGCACCTCCGCATTCCCGCGACCATACTTTGGAAGGACCACCGGAGCGGCACCATGGCCTTGCGTTTCCACAACGTCGACACCGACACCAAGGTGCGGTTGAGCGAAGAGGTCCACCGCATCATCGCCCACCACCTCGGGTGACCCATGAACAACCGTCTGAATAAAAAGAAGATCGCTGTCTTCATCGTGGCCTACAACGCGGTCACCACCCTGGCCTCGGTCCTGCGTCGCATCCCCTCCCGGATCTATGACCTCGTGGAAGAGATCTACGTCATCGACGACTGCAGCGCCGACGATACCTACCTGGTCGGACAGGGCTACAAGACCGTCTCAGGCTTCTCCAAGCTGACCATGTTCCGCAACGAACGCAACCTCGGCTATGGCGGGAACCAGAAACTGGGCTTCCAGTACGCCATCGACCGGGGTTACGATTACCTGGTGCTCCTGCACGGGGATGGCCAATACGCTCCCGAGGCGCTGCCCCATCTCCTTGCTCCGCTGGACAACGGCGAGTGTGATGCGATCTTCGGCTCGCGCATGCTCGAACCCGGGGCCGCGCGCGCCGGAGGCATGCCGCTCTATAAGTTCCTGGGCAACAAGATCCTCTCCACGATGCAGAACAAGGTCCTCGGCATGGACCTGAGTGAGTTCCACTCCGGGTACCGGGTCTATAACGTGCATTCGCTGGCCAAGGTCCCCTTCCACCTCAACAGCGACGACTTCCACTTCGACACCCAGATCATTGTCCAGTTCAAGGAAGCGGGTTTTTCCATCCTCGAGCTGCCCATCCCCACCTACTACGGCGAGGAGATCTGCTATGTCAACGGGTTGAACTATGCCGCCAACGTCACGGCCGCGGTGCTGACCTATCGCTTGGCCAAGCTCGGGCTGGTCCACGCCCCCGAATACCGGCTCGACTGGCGCGCTCCGGAGTACCATGTCAAACGCTTGCCGCACAGCAGTCACGGCCTGATCCCTACCCTGGTCGGTCACGGCAAGAAGGTGTTGGAGTTGGGTTGCGGACCGGGACACATCACCGCCTCGCTCCTGCTGCAGGACAACAAGGTCACCGCGGTCGACCTCATGGCCGAGCCGCCCCTGCGCCACAAACGTTTGCGCTACCTCCGGGCCGATCTCGACCACCCCGAGGTGCTCGGACTTCGCGGCCGTTTCGATCGTATCGTCCTGGCCGACGTGCTCGAACACCTGCGCCGACCGACGGACCTGTTGCGTCTCCTCAGGACGCACCTCGAACCCACAGGAACGTTAATCGTCTCCAGCGGTAACGTGGCCCTGCTACCCTATCGCGTGGGTCTCCTGTTCGGCCGCTTCGACTACACCGAAAAAGGGGTCCTCGACGAGACCCACCTCCGGCTCTACACCGAGCGCTCGCTCCGCGAGCTCCTTCTCGGCGCGGGATACGAAATCCTGGGCCGGAGAGTAACAGCCCTACCCTTCGACGAGCTGTTGGGCAAAGCCGTCCTGGCCAAGCTCGCCGACAGCCTGTATCATCGTTGCTTGGCCCAGCCGATGCCCGGGTTGTTCGCCTACCAATTCGTCCTCGAGGCAAAGGCCAAGCACACCATCCCCGCCCCGAGGGAGGAAGCGACGTGACCGAGTTGCACCGTTTCGAGAGCCCCGACGTCTTCCAGTCCAACACCTTCGTACTCCTCGCCGAGGGCACCATGGTGGTCCTCGATCCCGGCGGGGCCTGGCCTCTGGCCGCCGCGCTCATCGACGAACGCCGGCCGAAGGACCTCACCCTGCTCGCCACCCACGGCCACATCGATCACGTCTCTGGTATCCGCGAGTTGCAAGAGCGTTATCACGCTCCCGCCTATCTCCATCCGCACGACCACCCCCTGGCCCGGAACGTCGCTGCCATGGCTTCGATGTTCGGCCTGACCGGGGTCCGACCACCGAGCACGCTCACCGAACTCGCCGAGGGTGAGCTGGTCCTCGGACCCCTCACCCTCGAGGTCCTGTACACCCCCGGACACAGCCGAGGCGGAGTCTGTCTGCGCTACCAGGACCTCCTCTTTACCGGCGACACCCTCTTCCACCTTTCCATCGGCCGCACCGACTTGCCGGGCGGTGACCATGGCACCCTGCTGCGCTCGATCAAGACCCGGTTGCTGCCCTTGCAGGGCATCTCGGCCGTCCTGCCCGGGCACGGCCCGGACACCACCCTGGCCTTCGAGCGGGAGCAGAACCCCTTCCTCAACGGCGAACTCTGAGCGGGCGAGACGATGTCCATACTAAGCACCATAAAAGATATCAACCGTTTACGTACCATCATTACCATCCTGGTACGCCATGGTTTCGGCCACATCATCGAACGTCTCAACCTGAACGACATCATCAACCTGGGCACGCTCAACCAGAACACCGACCCCACCGATAAGAACCTCAACCCGGCCTCGCGGCTGCGCACCACCTTCATCGACCTCGGCCCGACCTTCATCAAGCTCGGGCAAACCATGAG
>MGSU01000307.1:0-3300 GCA_001799195.1 Deltaproteobacteria bacterium RIFOXYA12_FULL_61_11
AGACCGGGGGATCTTCGCTCCCTGGTCGCAGCCTGGAGCGCCTACCGCGACTGTTATCACCCCGAGGCCCTGCGCCGGGCCTTCGCTCGGGACTTGGACTTCGACCTGCCCAAGAGCAAGCTCCACCTCGTCGAGCATCAACTCTGTCACGCAGCTTCCAGCTTCTACACCTCGCCCTACGAGCAGGCCGACGTGTTGACCAAGGACCAGTTCGGAGAGGTGGTCAGCGCCGCGTATCTCCGCGGCGAGGGAACCCGGCTCACCCTGCGCAAGACCCTCCCCCTGCCGACCTCGTTGGGGACCCTCTATGCGGCGGTGACGACGTTCCTCGGCTTCACCCACCACAGCGACGAATACAAGATCATGGGTCTCGCCCCCTACGGGGATCCCGCCCGTTTTCGCGACAAGCTCGCTTCCCTGGTCGAGTTGGGGCGTGGCGGCACGTATCGCACCTCGCCCCTGGTCAACAATCACCGGCACCTTGCCTCCTTGCAGAAGAACGGCATCGCGCCCGAGACCGTGGAGCTGTTCGAACGGCTGTTCGGTCCTGCCCGACTTCCGAACGCCAGCCTGACCGACCGCGATCGCGAGCTCGCAGCCGCGATCCAGGAGTTAACCGAGCGGGTGATCGCTCACGCGTTGGAGTTCTTCGCCTCCGGGCGCTCCGAGCAGCTCTGCCTCGCCGGGGGGGTATTCCTCAACTGCAGCGCCAACGGGAAATTGCTCGCCCATGGTCCCTATCCCCGCATCCACGTTCAGCCGGCGGCCAACGACGCTGGCTGTGCCCTGGGCGCGGCCCTCTACCACTACCACCACACCCTCGGTAGACCCCGTCGTACCGACCGCCCCTTCAGCGTCTATCTCGGCCCCTCCTTCGGCGATGATCGGATCGAAGAGGCTCTTGGCGAGAAGAGGGCCGAACTCCGCTGGACCCGTCCCGAGGACCTCTGTGCCGAGACTGCCCGGCTGCTCGACGCCGGCGAGATCGTCGCATGGTTCCAGGGGGCGATGGAATTCGGGCCGCGCGCGTTGGGCAACCGCAGCATTCTCGCCGATCCACGGGTTGCGGGGATGAAGGATCGCATCAACGCCTGCATCAAGAAGCGAGAGAGTTTCCGGCCTTTCGCGCCCTCAGTGACCCTGGAGCGTGCGGCTGACTACTTCGAACTCTACGGCCGGGCAGACTCGCCTTACATGCTTTTCGCCGTACCGGTGCGCAGCCGAGCCCTCCCGGCCGTGACCCATGTCAACGGCACTGCCCGGGTCCACACCGTCTCGCAGGAAGCCAACCCGATCTACCACCGCTTGCTCACCGCCTTCGGGCGCCGCACCGGAGTGCCGGTCCTGCTCAACACCTCCTTCAACACCAGCGGCGAACCCATCGTCTGCTCGCCCGAAGACGCTCTGAAGACCTTCCTCCGCACCGAACTCCGATACCTGGCGGTCGGGCCCTTCCTGGTGGAAAAAAGCAGCCCCGGGGCCTGAACGATGCGACCCGAACTGCTCCAAGTGGTGGTCTGTCCGGTCTGTCACGGCCGACTCGGCTCGGAGGATGGCTGGACCCATGGCGGGTTGCGTTGCGCCGGCTGCGGGGCGCGATATCCGCTGGCCGGAGGGATACCCGATTTCACAAAATCGGAAGACCCGAGGCGCGGCGATTTCTCGATGCAGTGGAGGGCCCGTCGCCGCGGCAGCTTCGAACCCGAGGGGCTCACCTACGGGGTAGCCGACGCTGCCCTGGTCCGGCACATCCTGGCTGTCTCGGGCGATCTGGCCCCGACTTCGTGGATCCTCGATTGCGGGTGCGGAGACGGAGGAAAGCTGGCGGCAGCGGCCTCGGCCCGGCCGGACCTGCGCTTCCTCGGTCTTGACCGGCACGCCGACCTTCCGGCCGTGGCGCACACATGCAGAGACCTCCCGAATGTCCACGTGGTGCGCGGTGACGCTCGAACGCTACCACTTCGCTCTTCCTCCATGGCTTCGGCGTGGTGCCTGGGCGTGCTCCATCACCTGGCCGACCAGCCCACCGCCGCGAGGGAGTTGCTGCGCGTCTTGCTGCCGGAGTCCTGGCTGACCCTGTGGCTGTATCCCGTGCCGGGAGACCTGGAACATCCACGCGTGCGGCTGGCCTTTGAGCTCTACTATGCGGTGCGCGACCTCGTGTTCCTCGGCCGTGGCCACCGTCTGCCCCGCGGCGTGAGGTATTCGGCCACCGCTGGGCTTGCCTGGCTCTTGGCCGGGCCCTACGAGGCGCTCTTCTTCCGCCGGGTACGTTCCGTCAAACGGTCTTTCGAAGGAGCTTGGCAGCGCCCTCTTGCCGGGGCCGAACTCCGGCGACACCTCCATTTCCTCTTCCACGACGACCTCGTACCCGAGCTCCAGACGCGGTGGAGCAGGGCCGAGGTCCGGACCCTCTTCGGAAAGCTAGGAACGAGCAAGGTCCGCGCTTGGCAAACAGCGGCGGAACTCGAGTTGCTGAGGTTGCCCGGTTTCTACCTCGTCCAGAGGTGAGCGTTCTCGTGCTCCCAATGTTCGAGGAACTCCAGGTGGCGCCGCAGGGAGGGCTCCCATACCTTGAGTATGCTGCGGTAGGTGAGAACGTAGAGCCGCTCCGTGGTCGTGCAGAGCCACGGCAACCGCTTGGCCGAGAAGATCCTGCGGTAGGCCGCGAGCAATGCCCGCTGCAACTCCGAGGGCTTGAAGGCAGGTGGGGCGTTGGAGACGAAGACGGTCCCGCCGAAGGCGAAGGGGTCGAGTACCCGGGTCGAGGGATCGACGCGAAAGGTTCCGGCCACCGGGTCGCGGTCGAAGACGTGATAGGGCAGGAGTTGGCCGATCAGGCGGTGGCGCAAGACGAAGTCGGCGATTTGCTCCACGGTCCCGAGGTCGTCGGTGGGGAAGCCGGCGATGAAATAGCCGTAGGGTGTGATCCCGGCACCGCGGCAGGCCTCGATCGCAGCCAGACCGTCGGTGACCCCGGCGCCCTTGCGCTGTGCGAGGAGAGAACGTTCGTTGACGGTTTCGAAGCCGATGGCCAGGACATTGAACTTGGCTCGGGCGAAGCGGCGTGCCACGGCAGGGTCGGCCAACACCGTGGAGCGGACCTGGGCCTCGAGGAGGACGTTGCGATCGCGCACGGCGAAGGCGATGCGTTCGAGCAGGTCCGAGAGGTAGTCCGGATCACCGTACGGGCAGTCGTCGACGAGCATGATCTGGAGCGGCACCACCGTATCCGGGAAACGCCGCAGCAGCGCCCGAAGGTCTTGCAGGACGTATTCGACCGGGCGCTTGCGGAACGGT
>MGSU01000307.1:3368-5431 GCA_001799195.1 Deltaproteobacteria bacterium RIFOXYA12_FULL_61_11
CTTGCGGAAACCGAAGACACTGCGCCGGGCCGAGACCTGACCGTACCCGGGGATGTCGTCGAAATCCGAAGCGAAGGTCCGCTCGGCGCAGTGGTAGCCCGGTATTGGACCGCCGCGATAGCCGACCCCGGGCAGGTCGGGCTGGTCTTGCCCTCGGCCGAGGGCTTGTAGGAGACCGACGAAGACCCCCTCGCCGTCGCCGTTGACGAGGTAGTCGGCGTGTTCGAGGGCGAGATCGGCGAAGAATTTGACCAGGATACCTCCCAGAACCACCACGGCCTCGGGATTGCGGCGGCGCAATTCGGCGAGGAGCTCGGCAGTGCGCCGATGGGTGGTGACCGTGTCCGAGACCGCGATCACGTCGTGGCCGGCGATTTCCCCCAGGGTGTGCTCGTCGAAGGCCCCGAGGGTTTCCGCGAAGATGCGCGGGCGGTAACCGTGGGCACGCAGTTCAGCTTGCAGCAAGGGGAACTGGCAGCGCATCTGGGCGAACAGGGCGGTCAGGTAGAACTCGGCCTCAACCGCCGGTTCGACCAGGGCCACCGTGCGGATCGTCCGGTTCATGGTCCCGGCTCCGATAGAGATAGGGGTTCTTCCAGCGTTTTGTCCGGTCGAGGCCGAGGAACAGCGCGAGGT
Organism: Deltaproteobacteria bacterium RIFOXYA12_FULL_61_11; assembly: GCA_001799195.1. Taxonomy (GTDB): domain Bacteria; phylum Bdellovibrionota_F; class JAHFAK01; order YA12-FULL-61-11; family YA12-FULL-61-11; genus YA12-FULL-61-11. The sequence goes on from MGSU01000307.1 coordinate 4,005, forward strand.
AGCCGAGGAGATCGGCGGGTCTGCCGCCGGCAAGGAGCAACCTCAGGGTTGCGAGGATGCGGCCTCGCAGGTAACGGCTGCGGTCAGAACGGGAGGTCATCGTCCTCCTGGTTCGGAGGTGGCGGTGGCGCGACGAGGCTGGGCCGGAACGGTTCGCCCTGGCCTCCAAAGACGTCGCCGGAGCCGCTGCCGATGCTCGGTTCCTGGGTTTTCCCGGGGGCTGGTTCTCGTGAGTAGCCGCTCTCCCGTTCTCCACCCTTGCGATCGAGGAAGAGTACCGTGTTGGCGATGATCTCGGTGCTGAAGCGGCGCTGGCCGTCTTTATCCTGCCATTCGCGGGTCTGGATCCTACCTTCGATGTAGACCTTGCTGCCCTTGGTCAAGTAATTGGCCACGTTTTCCGCGGTCTTGCCGAAAACGACCACCCGGTGCCACTCGGTGCGTTCTTCGGAGGCACCATCCTTGGTCACCGTCTCGGTAGTGGCCAGGTTGAGGTTAGTCACGGTCAGCCCGCTGCCGGTGGAGCGGCGTTCCGGGTCGCGGCCGAGGTTGCCGATGAGCATCACTTTGTTCAGTCCTGCCATGAAATCCTCCTAAGGGTTGGGGTTGACATCGTCAGGGTCTCCGCAAGGCCAGCGAGACGTTGTGTCCGCCGAAACCGAACGAGTTGCACAGCGCGGCCTCGAGCCGGAGTTCCCTTGCCGTGTGGGGGGTGTAGTCGAGGTCGCAGTCGGGGTCGGGATGGTCGAGGTTGATGGTCGGGGGGACTATCCCGTGGAAGAGGGTCAGGGCGGTCACTGCGCATTCCACCGCGCCGGCCGCGCCGAGCATGTGCCCGATCATGGACTTGTTGGAGCAGATGGCAAGGCGATAGGCCCGTTCACCGAAGACCTGCTTGATAGCCGAGGTCTCGAACCGGTCATTGTAAGGCGTGGAGGTGCCGTGGGCGTTGATGTGGCCGATGAGCTCGGGATCCAGGCCGGCGGTCCGGAGCGCCATGGTCATGGCCCGGGCTGCGCCTCTGCCAGAGGGTTCGGGTTGGGTCAGGTGGTAGGCGTCGGCGCTGAGGCCAATCCCTGCCAGTTCTGCATAGATGGTCGCCCCGCGTTGGTGTGCCCGGGTCAGTTCTTCCAACACCAGGACGCCGGCTCCTTCGCTGAGGACGAACCCGTCGCGCTCGCGGTCGAAGGGGCGGCTGGCCCGGTGCGGTTCATCATTGCGTTCGGAGAGGGCCCGCATCGCGGAGAAACCGGCCATGGCCATGGGTGTGACCGCGGCCTCGCAGCCGCCGGCGAGCATCGCCTCGGCATAGCCGTGGCGGACCAGGAGAAAGGCATCGGCCAGGGCTTGGGCTCCGGTGGCGCAGGCCGAGACCGTGGCATGGTTCGGCCCCGTGAACCCGAATAAGATGGAAACCTGCCCAGCGG
>MGSU01000308.1 GCA_001799195.1 Deltaproteobacteria bacterium RIFOXYA12_FULL_61_11
CGCCGATGCCGACGCCTCCGCCGCCGATGCCGACACCTCCGCCGCCGATGCCGGCACCCATGCCGACACCTCCGCCGCCGATGCCGGCACCCATGCCGACACCTCCGCCGCCGATGCCGGCACCCATGCCGACGCCTCCGCCGCCGATGCCGGCACCCATGCCGACGCCTCCGCCGCCGATGCCGGCACCGATGCCTCCAGCACCGATGCCTTCCCCCATGCCCTTACCCATGCCGCGCTGATCTGCGTAAACCCGATCCAGGCTCGACTATTCCTACCGTGTATGATGATCTCGAATAGAGAAGTGGTGTGAGAGGTCAGCTCAAGAAACGCTGCAGCCACTCTTCGACATAGAGCAAGGACCATATCGCCAAGCGCCGGTTCCTGCGGCCTGAGAGATGGTCGTCGATGATGCCGTGCACGGCCTGACGATCGAGATACTCGTAGAGTCGAGCCCGTGGGGAGAAGAGGCGACGTTTGACGTACTCGATGCTCTCTCCCTTGAACCAAGAGGCATCGGGAGCCGAGAAGCCCTGCTTGGTCTGTTCGGTGATCTGCCGCGGGATGTGCCGTTCCATGACCTTGCGGAGCAGGAGTTTTCCATCTCGGGTCTTCTGGAAATACTTTGCCGCCTTGTTCCCGGGTTCGTTCTCGTTGAGCTTGACCACCTCGGCCAGGTTCGCCAATTTGCAACGCACCGGAACACGCATGGCGAAATCGACCAAGTCGTTGTCGAGAAAAGGAACTCGCGTCTCCAACGAATGGGCCATGGACAGCTTGTCCTCTACCACCAGCAGGCCGTGCAGGAAGGTCTTGGCCTCGAAGTAGAGTGAGTGGTTGATGTAATCCTCGGGTCTGGTCAAGCTCGCCGCCTTGTAACGGAAGACATCGGCCATGATGTCTCGGGTCCAGACGTGCCCGACCTCGCCCCAGATCGGTTGGAAGACTTTTTTGATCTCGGTGTTCGGTATGAGGCGCTGCCAGAAGACATAGTACTTGTCGATGTATTCGTCGAAGTCGTGGTTGACCACGGCCCGGTAGTAGCGCCAGGGATAGCCGCCGAACAGCTCGTCCCCACCGCCGCCCGAGAGGACGACCTTGACGAACTTGGAGGCGAGCTGGGCGACGTAGTAGTTGGGATAGCTCTGGCCGACCCGGGGTTCTTCGAGGTGCTCGACCACCTTGGGCAGGGCCCGTTCCATGTCGCCGGCCTTGAGCACCATTTCGTAGTGCTCGGTCTTGAAATGGTACGACATCAGTTCGGCCAGGGTTCGCTCGTCGAAGTCGAGTTCCAGGCCCGAGGCCGAGTGCAGGTCGAAGCCGCAGGTGAAGGTTTTTATGTAGGGCAGGACCGAGGCCGCTACCGCGGTGATGGAGCCGGAATCCATGCCGCCGGAGAGGTAGGACCCCAACTCGACGTCGGAGACGAGTTGACGGTTGACGGCTTGGCGGAACAGGCGGTCGAGTTCTTCGACGTACTCGGCTTCATCCAAGACGGTTTCCGGTTCGCGGAAGTCGTACCACCACCAGGAGTAGGGTTTGTTGAGAGCGGTCGATCCCAGCGGCACGGTCAGGTGATTGCCCGCTGGCAACAGGTTGACGTCTTTGTAGAGGGTGCGCGGGGTGAAGAAGTTCTGGAAGGTGAAGTACTCGAGCAGGCCTTCTTTATCCAGGCCACACCGGTAGGTCGGATGCGCCAGGATGGCCTTGACCTCGGAGGCGAAGAGCAGGGTTGTGCCCTGGAGGGTGTAATAGAGCGGTTTGATGCCGTAACGATCGCGGGCGAGGAACAGTTCTTGTCGGTCGCGGTCCCAGATGGCGAAGGCGAACATGCCGTTGAAGCGCGAGAGACAGGCCGCGCCCCATTCGGCATAGGCCTCGAGCACGACCTCGGAGTCCGAACGCGACCGGAAGTGGTGTCCGAGGGCCTCCAGTTCGAGGCGTAGTTCCTGGAAATTGTAGATTTCGCCGTTATAGGTCAGGGCCAGGGAGCCTCGGCCGTTGATCATGGGCTGGTGCGCGGCCGGGGAGAGGTCGATGATGGCCAGACGTCGGTGGCCGAGTCCGACGAAGCTGTCGGTGTAAAAACCCTCTCCGTCGGGTCCGCGGTGGGCGATGGCGTCGGTCATCTGTCGCAGCAGGACGGCGCTGACGGGTTCGCCGTTGAGGTTGAAGATGCCTGCGATGCCGCACATGGGTCGGTTCTCAGGCTGTCGCCCGCCAGGCGGCGAGCAAGTTTTCTGCGACGTAGGTGGCGTCTTCTGCGGTGAAATCGTGGAACAGCGGCAAGGTTATGGAGAGGCGGTCGGCCAACAACGAGTTGGGAAAGTCCTCGTCCGAGAGGTTGTAGCGGCGGCGGTAGTAATCGAGGGTGTGTACCGCGTGGGTTCCTTGACGAACCGAGACCCCAGCCTCCTCGAGCAGTGCCATCATCTTGTTGCGCCGGATGTTCAGGGCTGGAAGGTCGGAGAGGGTCGGCAACTCACCGGGTCTGGCGGTCAGGAGGCAGACAAAGGACTGATAGCCATGGCCGTAGCCCGTGGGGACGTGCGGTAGGAGCAGGAAGGGCAGTTCGGAGAGGGCCTCGAGGTAGAACCCGGCCCCGCGTCGTCTGCCTGCCAGGATGCGCTCGAGCTTGTGCATCTGGCCGACTCCGAGCGCACCCTGGATATCCGTCAGACGATAGTTGTAGCCGCGCATCTCGAAGGTGGGCAACAAGGAGCCTCCCTTCTCCGCGTGACGCTGGAGGTCGCTCTTGCCGGCGCCGTGGTCGCGCAAGGAGCGCACCTTGGCTGCGAGCGCGTCGTCGGCAGTGACGAACATGCCGCCTTCACCGGTGGTGATGGCTTTGCGCGGATGGAAGGAAAAGGCTCCGCCGTTTCCCCAATTGCCGCAATGTACCCCGTTGATGGTGGCACCGGTGGCGCAGGCTGCGTCTTCGAGCAGGAACAACCCGTGATGTTCGCAAATGGCCTGGACGCCGGGCAAATCGGCCGGCAGGCCGAACAGGGAGACGGGGAGTATGGCTCGGGTGCGCTCGGTCAGGCTGGAGGGGAGTGAAGTTACCTCGAGGGTGAAGGTGCGGAGGTCGATGTCGCAGAACCGGACCTTGGCCCCGCAATATTCCACGGCATTGGCGGTGGCCACGTAGGTGAACGAGGGTACCAGCGCCTCATCTCCCTCGCAGAGCCCCGAGGCGAGGAGGGCGAGATGTAGGGCGGTCGTGCAGTTGCTGGAGGCCACGGCATGGCGGACTCCCGCGAAACGGGCGAAGAGCTGTTCGAATTGCGCGACGAAGGGTCCTTGCACGACCCAACCGCTCTTGAGGGGCCGGGTGACCAGGTCAAAGTCTTCTTCGTCGAAACAGGGTTTGGTGATGGGGAGGGTACGTGGGGTCATGGCCTTACTCCTGTGGGTTGAGGGGGAAGAAATGCTCAGACCGGTAGGGAGGCGGCGCGGCGCTTGCGGTTCACGGCCTCCTGGTCGTTTTTGCGCCAGTCGATCAGCCGGCGCATCCCCTCCTCGAGGTCCACGGTCCAACGGAAGCCGAGGTCCCGAGCGGCGGCCTCGGGGCAACCTATGCGATTGGTGACGAAGGTCTGGCCGGCAGGTTCGTAACGGAGGGGAAGTTCGGAACCGGTGAGGTGGAGGAGCAGCTCGGACAATTCTCTGATCGAGGTGCCGATGCCGCGGCCGACGTTGTAGCAATGGCCCGTGGCTTCGGAGGTCATGGCACAGACATTGGCCCTGGCCACGTCACCGACATAAATGAAATCGTATTGTTGGGAGCCATCGCCGTAAACAACCGGCTGCTTCCCGAGATCGAGGTTGTCCAGGATCTTCATCATCACGGCGATGTAGGCGCCCTTGTAATCCTGGCGGGGACCGTAGACGTTCATGTAGCGCAACCCAACCCAGGACAGGCCGTGTTGACTGCCCAACGATTTGAACATGTGCTCCCCGGCGATCTTGGTCGCGCCGTAGAAGGTGAAGTTATTGTAGGGATGGTCTTCGGTCATAGGGATGGCCACGGCATTGCCGTAGACCGAGGCCGAGGAGGAGTAGACCACGCGCTTGACCTTGTGCCGGATGCAGGCCTGAATGACGGCGAAGGTGCCGCGTACGTTGACCTCGAAGGCCGAGGCCGGGTACTCGTGGCAGTGGAGGAGCCACAGGGCGGCAAGGTGGAACACACCGTCGATGCCGGCCATGGCCCGGTCCAGGATGTCTTCGTGCAGGACGTCGCCCCCCTGGGGGAAAATGGTCACCCGGGGATCCTTCAGCGCTCCGGCGAGGTTGTCCATGGTCCCGCGCGAGAAGTTGTCGAAGACCACGATCTCGCCGACGTCGGTCTTGACGAGTTCGTCGACGATGTGGCTGCCGATCAATCCTGCTCCGCCGACGACGAGAATACGCTTGCCTCGGAGATCCATACCGTTCCGCTCCCGGTGTATGAGGACGCTGGCGGTCTACAGGTTCGCCACGAGGATGTCAACGATTCGTCGTTGCGTGGAGGGGTCGAGGTAGGGGTGCATGGGAAGGCTGAAGATTCGCTTCGCCGCAGCTTCGGCGTGGGGGAAGTCGCCCTCGCGATAGCCCAGGGTGGTGAAGGCGCGCTGCAGGTGGAGCGGGTGCGGATAATAGATATTGGTCGGGACGCCGGCCGCGTGGAGCTGGGCCATGCAAGCGTCTCGGTTGTCGGTGAGGATGGAGTATTGCGCCCAGACCGAGCGGAGCCCCTCGGGTTCGCACTGGAGTTGCACGCGCTCCGCGAGCAGTTCCCGATAGCGGGAGGCAACCTGAGAGCGGGCTTCGACCTCCTCCTCGAAGATCGGGAGTTTTGCCAGGAGCACCGCGGCTTGCAAGGTGTCCAGACGGCCGTTGAGGCCCACGCGGACGTTTTCGTACTTATGACTTCCTCGCCCGTGGACGCGCAGGGATTGCAGGATGTCGAGCAGTTCGCCGTCGTCGGTCAACACGGCTCCGCCATCTCCATAGCACCCGAGCGGTTTTGCCGGGAAGAAGCTGGTCGCGGTGACTTCGCACAAGGAGCCGACCGGTTTACCGTGGTAGCGGGCTCCGAAGCTCTGTGCTGCGTCGCCGAGGACGAACAAACCGTGACGGCGAGCAAGGGGAAGGATGCGGTCGTAGTCGCAGGGGAGACCGAAAAGATCGACCGGCAGGACGGCGCGTAGGCGCAATTCCTTGGGCAGACGGACGCGGCCTCTCGCGGTAACTCGGTGTTCGAGCAGTTCTGCCAGGGCGTCCGGATCGAGCAGCAGGGTAGCCGGATCGATATCCGCGAAGACCGGGGTGGCCCCGAGCAGGGCCACAACCTCGGCCGTGGCCACGAAGGTGAAGGGGGTGGTGATCACCGCGTCGCCGGGTCCTATCCCTTTTGCCA
>MGSU01000309.1:0-18926 GCA_001799195.1 Deltaproteobacteria bacterium RIFOXYA12_FULL_61_11
TGATCGATGTTGCACTCATGGATAACCACTTCCATTTTTTCATTCGCATCCGCACGATAAAGGAGTTCTCCACCTTCCTACAGAGCGTGAACACCTCGTTCGCCAAGCTGCTCAACCACGCCATCGGCCGGACCGGCTCTGTGGTGGAGCTGCGCGTCAAGACCCAGGTGGTGGAAGAGACGGACGAGGCCGTGCTGGGGTTGCAGGCATATCTGGCCCTCAACCGCTGGCATTGCGCGAAAAGGACACGGCCGGAGCACTTCCGCTTCAGCGGGTACCGGCACTATGCCGGGCTTGAACAGGATTCCCGCTTCGACAGCTCGGAAGCCTGGCTGAGCCTGGGCGAATCGGACGAGGCCCGCGCCACGGCCTATCGCGATTTGGTTGAGGCCAAGCGCCTGGAGGGGAGGGGCAACGATGAAGATCTCCTCGAACCCTCGAGGCTGTATTTCGGTTCCGCGGAGTTCAGCCTCTCCCGCACCGAACACTTGCTGACCGCGGTTCGCGAGCACCACCGGGCGTTACGCCAGGCCCGGAAACTACGCCTCTCCACTTCCGACGCTGCCGCTTCGAAAAAAGACTGAGCTGATCTCTCGGCCGTCTTGCGAGCGCAGCGCGAAGAGGGCCGAGGTGCGCCCGCGGTTTGGAACGAGTGTTGGACCTGTCGCACGTTTACTCATTGGGTAGCAAGGTGATCGTTGGCCGAACCGCTCAGCGTGGTAATTCGAATACCCGAAGTCCAATGTGGGAGGTCAGCCAGCATGGCGGGGGTCCCCCATCGGCGCCACCCCTACGAGGTTATCGTAGTAATCCCATGTTGGACTTCGGCATCCCTGCCGCCACGCCGACGCTGCTGCTTCGAAAAAAGACTGAGCCGACAGCTCACGTTCACCCTTCACGGTACCGTTCCTTGATCCGCAAGATGTCCTCGAGTCCTGCGTCGAAGGCATCAACCATGGCGGGTTCGAAGTGCCGACCGCGTTCCTCGCTGATCAGCGCCAACGCCCGGGGAAGAGGCCAAGCCTCCTTGTAGGGACGTTTCGTGGTGAGCGCGTCGAAGACATCGGCCACCGCCACAATGCGTCCGATCAAGGGGATCGCATCGCCGGCCAAGGTATTCGGGTAACCAGTGCCGTCCCACTTCTCGTGATGGGTAAGAGCCGCTGTTTTAGCAAGTTGGAGCAATTCGGAACGTTGCTCGCCGATGATCAGGGCTCCGATCCCGGGATGCCGGCGCATGATGTTCCATTCTTCCTCGTCGAGTTTGCCGGGTTTCAGCAGGATATGATCCGGAATTCCGATTTTGCCGATGTCGTGCATCGGCGCGGCACTGAGCACGAGCTCCGCGTAGGTGGTGCCTACTCCGTACGCCTTCGCGATGCACTGGCTATACGCACTCATCCTGAGGACGTGCAACCCCGTTTCGTTGTCTCTGTACTCGGCCGCATGCCCGAGACAACGGATGATCTGCAGGCGCGTGTCCTCGAGTTCGTGGGTTCTCTCTCGCACCAAGGTATCGAGTTCACGATTCTGATCGTACAGGGCAAGATGGGTGCGTACCCGCGCCCGGACGATGGCCGGATTGATCGGTTTCGTCAGGTAATCGACCGCGCCCAGTTCCAAGCCTTGAGTTTCTTCGCTCTCTTCGTCATGGGCTGTGACGAAAATCACCGGTATCGGCCGGGTACGTTCGTCGTTCTTCAACCGCCGACATACCTCATAGCCGTCGAGGCCGGGCATGGTCACGTCGAGGAGGATCAAATCGGGTTTGAACTTCTCGGCCAGTTGCAGCGCCAGGAGGCCGTTAGTCGCCAGCTTAAGCGTGTACTCCGACGACAGGCTGCGGTCCAAGATGGCGAGATTCGCGGCATCATCGTCTACCGCGAGAATGACTCTGTGCGCTCGGACTTCCGTCATGGGATTCCTCCTTTTCTCCACCCAGTGTCATTACAATTCAACGGATTGGCCGGATTAGCGGCACGCGTACCCGGATTGGTTCGCGGACTGCAGCTCGTTTTGCCCAAAATCGCAACTGGTTGATGCTGGTCTCGTTTAATTCTGAGCCCTGAGAGGCAAGCAATACTTGGTTTTCAGTCCAAACGTTTTGGTCGAGCACCATGTGCGGTTGTAAATCTTTGAGCAAGAGTTCCTTGGTCTCGAGGTGGAATTCTGATTCGTCAAGAAAGGCCTCCAACGCGCGCAGAACCTCCTGTCGGTAATCTTTGTCGTTACCGCGCAAGCTGCTGCAAGCCTTGCTCGGGTGCATACCGACGACGATGAGCTCATCGAAATCGAGCACCACCCGGAGCATGGCGGCGCCGGTCTTGATGGAGGCATCTCCGCTCACTTGTTGCAGCTCACGCTCCGTCGTCCGCTGATGCAGAATCATGACAGCAACATGGTGGAGATTGGGAATGTGGCGTAGGAGATCGTGGCCAATCCTGGGAACCTGTTCCTCGAACCGGTGACGTTCTTCCTCGCCGAGCGAACCCCACCACCCCTGAGAACCGTCACCGGAGAAGGTGACGTACCCAATCTGTGAGAGCAAGGCGGCCAGTTCGAACTGCCACGTGTTCTCCAAGTTGAGCCGGTGCGCTACTTCTTTGACGTACCTGCTCCTTCGCGACGACCGACTGAAGACCCGAGGATGAGCCATGGCCAGGACCTCGGTCAGAACCTTGATGCTTCCGGTCAGTGTTTTCTTCAACAGCACCTGCACATGTTCCCTCGATTCTTTGAGAGCGAGGTGCGTGGCGACTCTAGCTTTGACGATTTCGGGATTGAAAGGCTTGGTGATGTAGTCGACGGCGCCGAGCGAAAAACCCTTGCGTTCGTCCTCGACCTCATCCAACGCGGTGACAAAGATGATCGGCAGATCCTTGCTCGCGGCTCGGCTCTTTATCAGCCGGCAGACTTCATAACCATCGAGCCCAGGCATGACGATGTCGAGAAGCACGAGAGCGAGCTCCGGTGTCCGTTCCACGATACGCAAGGCAGTCTCGCCATTTCTGGCCACCTTGACCATATAGCGTTCGCCGAGTAGTTGCTCGAGGAACCGAAGATTTTCCGGCTGATCGTCCACGAGTAAAAGGATCGGTGCGGTGTCATCCATGCAGCTTTCCTTGTCCTAGGCCGTTCAAGAGCGCCGTCAGGTCCTCGAGGAGCTTTACCGCGGCGTCAAAATCGTATTCCTGCAAGACCGCTTCTATCCGCTTAGCTTGTAGGGAGAAACCATGAGCCGATAGAAGCGGAACACAGGTCGCAAATTCTCCGAGCGCTCGGGTGTCGAATTCCTGGAGCAATTCCCGAACCTTCACCAACCTAGACGGAAGCTCGGTCGAGTCTTCTTCGATTTGGGGGACTTCGACAACCTCACGAGGTAGCGCCCGAAGGGCCTCCAGCACCTCGTGAAGACGTGTCACCAAGTCAAGCAGGCTCGGTCCGAGGCGTTGCGGGTCAGGTACCTTTGCCCGTGCTTCGGCTTCCAATACCGCGGCGGCGGCGGCCAACCGGCCGGCGCCGATGGTCGCAGCGAGACCTTTCAAGCTGTGCGCCAGGTGAAACAAGTCATTGAAGCGCCGTTCGGAAAACGCAGCTTCGGCCGTGACAGCAAAGTTCTCGTAATTCCGAGAAAAACGCTGCAGCAAAGACAGATAGAATGGGACGTCTCCGCTGGCGCGGCGCAACCCAGCGGCACTGTCGATGCCAGTGAAATCGGGGAGTTCTGGCTGCGCGGTCGGTACCGGTTGTTTGCCGGCTTCTTTGGTAACGATTTCACCTTTTCCGCACCAGGTTTTCACGATAGCGTACAGGCGTTCGGGCTCGAACGGTTTGCTCATCACCTCATTCATCCCTGCAGCCAAGCAACGTTCCCGGGTGCCGGCAATGATGTCCGCAGTCAACCCAATGATCGGTAACTCCTTCAAACCAAGTTCGTTCCTGATCGCTTCGGTCGTGGTATAGCCGTCCCTGACGGGCATATGAAGGTCCATGAGTACCAGGTCGACCACCGTACCGGATCCAAGGTCGCGCAACACGCTCAAGGCTCGGTCGCCGTTCTCCGCCAACTCCACGACGGCTCCGACCTTGCGCAGCAACTGACTCGCAACCTCTTGATTGACCTCGTTGTCCTCGACCAGCAGGATCCGACAACCCTCCAAGAGGCCGGAGAAGTTGCGAGAGGAAGTCGGCGGCAGCAGAGCCCGGTCGCTTTCTTCGAGCCTCACCGTAAAGGGTGCTTCAAAGAAGAAGATGCTGCCCTGGTTCTTGCGGCTTTCGGCCCACATCCGACCACCCATCAAGGCGATAAGTCTCGAGCTGATACTCAACCCGAGACCCGTACCCCCATACCGCCGGGAGGTCGACGGTTCACCCTGGGTGAAAGGGGAAAACAATCGCGCGAGCGTTGGCTCGTCCATGCCGATGCCGGTATCGGCGACGATGAAGCGCAGTACCACACCCACTTCCGTGCGTCGCTCTACTTGGAGCTCGAGCTTGATCTGCCCTGAGGGGGTGAATTTGATCGCGTTACTCAGCAGATTGAGCAAAACTTGGCGCACGCGCAAGGAATCACCGATCAGCAGACGCGGTAGCTGCTCGGGAAGCGAGGAAACAAACCGCACAACCTCGGACGAACCCATTTTATAGGCCATCGTTTCCGTAACTTGGTCGAGTAGTTCGAAAAGATCAAAAGGAAGTGCCTCCAAGCTCATCTTGTCGGCCTCGATTTTCGACAGGTCCAGAACATCGTCGAGGAGTTGTAGCAAGTATTTTGCCGCTTTGAGCAAGCGCAAGACCTGTCCGGTCTGGGGTTTATCGAGGGTGGATTGCGCGAGCAGGTTGCCGAAACCAATGACCGCGTTCAGCGGGGTCCTGATCTCATGACTCATGTTGGCAAGAAAGTCGCTTTTGGCCTGATTAGCCCGTTCGGCCTCGACCCGCGCCAATTTGAGGGCCTCGATCAGGGTCCTGCGTTCCGTAATATCTTCTTTGACGGCCACATAGTGCGTGATTTCGCCAACCTCGTCGCGGACCGGCGATATTGAGGCATGTTCCCAGTACAAGCTACCATCTTTTTTCTTGTTGCATAATTCGCCGCGCCAAGTGCCCCCCGAAGAAATGGTGTTCCACATACCTTGGTACACTTCTTTGGCTTGCGTGCCTGACTTGAGCACGCGGGGGTTCTTGCCCAGGACCTCTTCGCTTGAATATCCCGTGATGCGTTCGAACATGGGATTGACGTACTCGATATCGCCGCGACGATCGGTGATGACTACCGAGACAGGGCTCTGCTCTATGGCTCGGTCGAGCCGGCGGACTTTGCGTTCTGCCAGAGACAATTCGCTGATGTCTTGCAAATAACCGAACAGCCGGAGCAAGAGGTCGTCCTGGACTACCGGTTCAACGTGGGAGAGCAGATACTTGACTCTGCCGTCGGGAAACAGGAAGCGCAGCTCAAAACGCATGGCCTGCGCATCGACCAACATGGTCTGAAAACTCTGCTCGAATCGGGGTTTATCATCCGGATGGATACGCGCGACATAGGCCTCCAGGGAACCTGGCACCTCGGTCGGGTCGTATTCCAAGAGCTGGTAGATTTCCTTGGACCAGAAGGCTTCCTTGGTGCGCCAATTCATTTCCCAGGTCCCGATCTTGGCGATGCCCTGAGTCGTTTCCAAACGGCGCTCGTTCAGCAGCAGACGACGTTGGAATTCCTTGATGCCGGTGATGTCCGTACCGGTGGCAGTGAGGAACTCGATCGCCCCAGCCTTGTTCTTAATACCCGCAAGTATCATGGACAGGTCGTGCAACCCCCCGTTCCGGTCCGGGGCTTGTGCCTCGAAGGTATATTCCAGGCCTCGAAGTGCAGAGCCGAAACCTTCTTTGATCGCTTCGACCACATGTATTGGCATGGGCCAGCCGGGCAAGTCCCAGAAGGGGCGACCGACAATTTCAGCCTTGGGATAACCGCAAAAATCCAGCACGGTTTTATTCACGTCCGACAATCTGCCCAAGGTATCGAGAATGCCCATGAACTGGGAGGTTTGGTCGAAGATGCCTTGGAACCTGCTTTCGCTTGCGTGCAGCTCCGCCGTGCGTTGCTCAACTTGTCGTTCCATTTCCTGGTTGAAGTTGCGCAATCGTTCCTCGGACTCTTTTTGAGCGGTAAGGTCGATCAGGGCACCGTCCACGATCGAGATGCCCTGCGGTGTTATCCCTCCCTTGCCTCGATCAAGCACCCAGCGCACCTGACCATCGGCGTGCATGATGCGGTAAATGATTTGGAATTCTGGGAAGAGTACCCCGGTTGATTGGGCAAAAAGCCGTCGCAATTCGGGCACATCTTCGCCTTGAACCATGGAAGTGAACTCAGTGGTGTCGTTGCCAAGGATCAGCGCGACCGGACGGCCGGTGATCGTCTCAAACTGGCTACTCATGAATTCGAAGACCCGACCGGCTTCTTCGATTCTCGCACGATAGATCGCTGCCGGTTGATTTGCGACCATACTGGCAAATCGCTGCTGTTCGTTCTGCAATTCTTGGTTGCGGCGATGACGTTCGCTTACGTCACGAATTGTTCCGACGGCGAACCATCGTCCATTTGAGGTAAAGGAGGTCACCGAGAGCTCCGCGTTCAGAATACCGCCGTCCTTTCGTATCGCTAGACATTCCCGCAGGACGCCAAAGATCTGACCGCGGCCGTTGGAACGGAACCTCTGCATTCCGGCTGCTGCTTCCGTGCGATCGGCTTCCACAGTCAAGAGACGATGGAGATCCTTGCCCTTGGCCTCGTCGTACGAGTATCCAAAAAGCTTTTCTGCGGCTGGATTCCAGTATTCGATCGTTCCCTCGTCGTTCACCACAATAAAGGCATCGCGGACGTTGGATACGACCGTGTCCAGGAAATGTTTTCTTTCCTCAAGTTGTTCGCCGAGTTCCCGGTGCTCGAGACGGATACTCCGGAAGATGAACAGCAGCAGGACAAGCGTGATCGACGAAAAAAGTAGGATCGCAATGATATGCGTATTCCAGAAAGGTTCGAGCAGGTGAATGATCAATATAATGCTCGTAAGAAAGCACACGGCAAAAAAATGGATCAGGGTTCGAAGTCGAGAGCGAGAATCGATCGAGTCCCTTCGAAAGACGTTGGCACGATTCACCATGGTGTCCATCCTCTATACGTTCGCGTTCCAGGGGAGTGTGATCGCGTCGTAGGGGTGTCTCCCGACCGCACTGGTACCACGATCCGCTACCCTTGTCGTCTGGAATTACCCGGCAGCCGACTTTTCCCCAAAGGGAAGCAACCTTGGATAAAGAGGCATCGAGTTGCAGGATGGTCTGCCGGGCACGGCAGACGACCAGAACGGCGATTGATATACTGATGGTTGCGATCGATATTCGGAAAAATGGATTCGATGGTCCGAAGTCCTACATGGTCGTCCTCACAACACCATTATTTCATTTCTTGATTTCACCTCCGAGGTGCTTCGCCCCCTTGCGCTTGAGGTCTTTTTCCAGGTCCTCGATGGCCTTCAGGTCTTCCGCATCAGCCTCGGTGGCCTCCTGCTGGCGGCGTTTGGCGTCGAAGTCTTCGTAGCGTTCGGCGGCGATGGTTTTCATGTCCTCGTGGCTGACGGTGCCGGAGCCGTCGAGCAGCGGCTGGTCGTTGGAAGCCAGCATGCGGTCGACGCTGTTGCGCCAGTATTCGAGGCTGAGGTCCTGCCGCTGCTTGGCGCGAAGCTCGGCCTGTTCGAGGAAGATGACCACGAGGCGGTTGAGGGTATCGACCTCGTCTTCGGTCAGGTAGTTCTTGGCAACGATGATGTCGTGCTTGCGGACCCGGGACCCGCTCCAGGTGGTCAGCGCCATGTTCGGCTGGTTTGGATTGGCGCGTGTGACGATGAGTTCGGCGGCGGTTTGGCGCGTAGCTGCGTAGAGCAGCTTGTTTTGGACCTCGGCGAAGAAGAGCTGGGTCTCCTTTTCGCGCGCAGCGTAGTCACTGCTCAGGGCAAACAGATCGCGAACCTTCTGATAAAAACGCTTCTCCGAAGCCCGGATCTCGCGGATGCGGGCCAGGAGTTCGTCGAAATAGTCCCAGCCGCTGGGGTTCTTGAGGCGCTCGTCGTTCATGACGAAGCCTTTGATGATGTACTCGCGGAGCTGGGTGTTGGCCCAGCGGCGGAACTGTGTGCCCCGTGGGGATTTTACCCGAAATCCTACGGCAAGAATGGCCTCCAGGTTGTAGTGGGCGACATCGTAGGATTTGCGGTCGGCAGCAGTTGTCCGGAAATTCCGGACAACTGAAGGCTGATCCAGCTCGCCTTCCTCGAAGAGGTTCTGGAGGTGCTCGCTGATCGTTTGCTTGGACCGCTCGAACAACTCACCCATGAGCGCCTGGGACAACCAGATGGTTTCGTCAACGAGACGGCACTCAATTTGGGCCCGGCCGTCCTCGGTCTGGTAGATGAGCAGATCGCCCGCCGGCTTTTCGTTCACGTCGCCACTCCAAGCTGCACGAGGATGTTCCGCAGGGCTTTGTCGGTCTCTCTGGCCTCCAGTTCAATCGCGTTCAGTTCCTCGACGATCTCCGCGATCGGCCTGTAGGTTTCGGCATCCGAGGTATGGATGTAGCGGCTGGGGGAGATGTTGTAGTCGTTTTTTTTCAGCTCGGCGTGCTCAACGATGCGGCTGAGCTTCTCTTCTTCCTTCCAGCCGATCAGGGTGCTGGCGAGACGCTGGATGCCCTCGTCCGGGATGAAGTTCTTGGGGTCGCCCTTTTCGAAGACCTGGCTGGCGTTGACCAGAAAGACCTTGCCCTGCCGGGCCTTGGTCTTGGCCCGGTTGAGAAAGAGGACGATGCCCGGGGCGGTGGTGTTGTAAAAGAGGTTTTCGGGCAGGTAGAGCACGCTCTCGAGAAGGTCGTGATCGACGAACCACTGGCGGACGGTCTTTTCCTTGTTGGTGCCGGCATTACCCGAGCCACGCGAGGCAGCGCCGGTGTCGAGAACAACAGCAGCGCGACCGGTGGCCTTGAGGCTGGCGTGCATGTGCTGAATCCAGCCCCAGTCGGCGGAGGATTTGCCGGGAAAGCCGGCCCCGGCCGGGAAGCGGTCGAGTTCGTCGTTATCGTAGTCGGCCTCGGTAAACCAGTCCTGGTTCCACATGGGATTGGCGACGACCCGGTCGAAGGTGCGCAGTTTGCCCTGCGTGTTGCGGAATTTCGGGTTCTTGAAGGTGTCGCCGATCTCGATCTGACCCTCCATGTCGTGGATGATCATGTTCATGTTGGCCATGGCCCAGGTCTCGGGGACGTATTCCTGGCCAAAAAGCTTGAGCGGAGCATGATTGGCCTGAGGGGCGTTCTTCATGCTCGCCTCCATGGCCAGCTCGCACTTTATGAGCAAGCCGCCGGACCCACAGGTCGGGTCGTAGATATCCATCCCAGGTTCGGGCGCCAGCACGCGGGCCATGATCTCGCCGACTTCGCCGGGCGTGTAAAACTCACCGGCGCTCTGGCCGCCGCCCTCGGCGAACTTGCGGATGAGGTATTCGTAACTCTTGCCGATGATGTCGGCCTCGACGTCGTCCAAACCAAGACGCTTGGTGCTGATAGCCTCGATGAGGTTGGACAGGCGGTCGTCATCGAGGTCACGCTGGCCGTGGGTCGTAGCGTTGAAGTCGACGCGGTCGATAATACCCTGCAGGAGTGGGTTATCCCGGGCGATGGCTCGCATGTGTGTGGTGACGCCCTCGCCGATTCTGTCGGAAAGCTTGCGAATGACGGACCAGACCGGCTGCTCGGGATCATCGGGCATAAGAGGCAAAGAGAATCGGACGAGCTTCTTGTCCGCCTTGACGAGCTGGAAGGCTTTCTTCCGCGTGCCGACCTCGACGGCAATACGGTTGAGCTCGTCGTCGAAGACGTCACAGAGGCGCTTGGTGAAGATGAGCGGGAGGATGTAGTCCTTGTATTTCGGCGCATCCTTGGCCCCGCGAATGGAGCAAGCTGCGTCCCAGATCCAGGATTCGAGGGATTTTACGTTACTGTTATGGTTTGCCATCAGAATCTCGTCCTTCTGTTGCTATGCACGTAACAAGCCCAAACTCAAAAGCCGGACTTGGTTTACGCACACCGCTCTCCTGACTACCTTCATCGTGTTGGCAAGGGTAGCATCGGGTCGATTCGACGGCAAGCAAAGCAGTACGTATCCGGAATCCAGACGCACCAAGACCTTCCTCGCGCATCACCGAAAAGCTGTCCCGAAGGAGGACTCCGTCTTTTTTCAACGCGTCGGGGTGGCGGCAGGGATGCCGACCTCCAGCGGCGTGCAGGATGCAAGCGCCGTCGTGGAATTCTTCAGTGGGATTCTTCAGGCTTCGGTGACGAGGTCCTCGACGAATTTCCCTTTACGATAGAGGGACATCACATAGCCGAAATCGTCGTCGAGACGCGGTTGGAGGGTGTACTCTTTAGCGAAGGAGATGCTGCGAAGTACTGGAAAACCATGTTGACTCATGGACAGGTCGACTTCCACAGCTTGACCGAGACGCTCGAGCACCTCGGGGAAGGAGGTGGTGAGCCCCTGGTTGAGTTGGTCGAGCAGTTCGACGTGCAAACGCTGATCGATCTCGCGCAAGGTGCGTAGGTCCTTGGACAGGTTCCAGTCCGTGCCGTTGCGTACGTCCCGCTCGTGATACTTCGGGGTTTCAGGTTCGCTCATCCCGAGGATAAGGGCCCTGGCTTTGCGGTCTTCTTCGTTGCGCTCGTAGAGCCGCTTGAGTTTGCCGTATTGCTCCTTACGCGCTTGGGCGGCTTCCCAGAAGGCCCAAATCACGCCGCCGGTAGTGCAGGTCAATATGGCGGGAACGAAGAATTCGCCGGGAAGCTTCAGAACAGCGACACTCAGGATGCCGATGAGGATGCCCATGACTCCACCTGCCATCGAACTGACCAGGCCCGCGCCGATGACCTCTGCCACTCGGTCTTTGAATTTTTTCAAGTTCTCAGCTTTGCGTTGCAGAAAATCGCGCAATGCGCCGCGATCGAGAGCTTGTTCGAGTTCATGCTGGAAGACCATGTCGCCGAAGTAACTCGGTGCCTCCAGACAGGAGGCGATCAGATCTTCATTGACAACGTGACCGGCCTCGACGGCCAGGTTGAGACACTGCAAGCTCTCGAGCCGGTGATAGTCGCGGCAGGCTTTTTTGATTTCGAGAGCGGTGAGGTCGCTTGACTGGCTGGTGATCAGGCTCTTGCATGCCTCTTGGAAACGATTTTCGGCCAAAGCCGGGTTCGAGGAAAGCACCACGAAGAGGCTGGCCCAGGCGAGGTGTTGAGTGATTTTCATGCGGTCCACCATGAAAACAAAAAAATCAACGATGAAAAGATTAGCAATGTCCTTGCCAAATATAACACAATGAATATATTTTACTAAAATAGATAAGCTGAAAACAAAGATCGAAGTATTGCGCACTTAACGCGACAGGTTTGGGGCGGTTTCCCACCGCGTGGCCGCAACCAGGAAAGGTGGCTTTACCCGCAGCTACACGGGTCAAATAGGGATGTGCTTCTCGATGCGCTTCAACAGGTATATCGGGTCGCAGAGATCGGTCAGGTAGTTGAGTTTGTCGGTTACAATGGTGATTTTCGGCACAGGATCGTAGCGCTCGACCCAGTTGCTGTAAAGGTGGTTGAGCTTGCGCAGGTAGGTGTCCCTGTTGATGCTCCGAAGTTCAGCCCGGGATCGGGATTGTAGGGGTACCTGGGGACCAACCGTTTGTCTTGACAAGCAGGAGCAGGCTGGAGTACATGAAGCCGCTGTTGTGATCGAGCCCTAGGTGCCGGAGTCCCGCATGCTGAAGTTCCTCGGCGTCGTCAATTTCCTCATGTTGGCGGTTCTGCTCGGTCTGCTGTACCAGCTCTTCTTCAAGGAACTCGGCGAGGAAGCCATCTTCAAGCTGAGCAAGGTCGGGGTGGTGCTCTTGGCCTTGATCATCATCTTGACCGGCACCATCTATTTCTCGGTCTGAGCTCTCACACCTGCATCCGCATGACCTCTTGGTACGCTTCGATGATCTTGTTGCGTACCTGCATCATCAGTTTGAAGGATATATCGGCCTTCTCCAGGGCGATCATCGCCTCGTGCATGGACTCCGATTTCCCGCTGACCAGGTTTTCCACTGCTTGGTCTGCATCGACCTGCGTATCGTTGACCTTCTGGAGCGAGTCCTTCAGGTAGTCGGAGAAGCCTTGGCCTTGTGCGGGGGCCTCGGTCGCCGGTTTGAGCGTTTCCCGTGTGCCGGGTAGGTCGGTCAATCCTCTGATGAGCATATCGTTCATAGGTCACCTCCCGGTTCAGGCTTTGCCGATCTGCAGGGCTTGCAGCAGCATCGACTTGGTCGAGTTCATGGCCGTGATGTTGGCCTCGTAGGAACGAGAAGCGGTCATGATGTTGACCAGCTCTTCCATCATGTTGATGTTGGGGAAAGCCACGTAGCCGTGTTTGTCGGCATCGGGGTGGTGCGGATCATAGACCTTGCGCGGTTCGCGGTTCTCGGTAACGATGTCAGTGACTTCGACCGTGCGGACTCCTTCGCGGAGCTTGTGATGGAGTTGGGTGTCGAACTCGTCGCTGACCGGTTCTGCCGAGAAGATCGCGTTGCGCTTCTGGTATGGCCCACCTTCTTCGGTCCTGGTCGAGTTGATGTTGGCAAGGTTGCCGGAGAGGATGTTGATACGGGTGCGCTGCGCATCGAGGGCAGCCGAAGAAATGTCGATGGCGCTGAACAGGTCGAGCATAATCACCTCCCGCCGCTGATGGCGAATTGGAGCAGGTTGAGCTTCTTGCTGAGGATCTGGGCCGAGGCGTTGTACATGATCGAGTTCTTCGCCAGTCTGGACATTTCCCGGTCCAACTTGACGCTATTGCCGTCGTTGTTAGCCAGGGCCAGGGGATCCTCCCCGTACTTCGGATCGAGGGAAGCGTGCGAGCCCTCGCGCAGGTTCTTGACGTAATTCTGGAATTCCTCTTCGAACTCCATCACCTTGCCCTTGTAGTTGGGAGTGTCGGCGTTGGTGATGTTCGAACTGATCACGTTCTGATTGATAGTACGGAGGTCCAGGCTGACCTCCAGTACGTTCATGGTCCGGTCGAAGATGTTCATCCCGTGTTCCTCCCTCAGATGGCGCTGCAATCCAGGGGCAGATTGGCCTGCCGATACTCGCGCAGTTTGTTACGCAGGGTCCTGATGCTGATGCCGAGCATTTCCGCGGCATGGGTGCGATTACCCTCGAGATGGTGCAAGGTCTTGATGATCATCTCCCGTTCGACATCCTTCATCGTCATACCGACTTGGAAGGTCTGGACGGTAAGGCCGGAGTTGGCGGCGGGTTCTGCCATCGGGGCGGGGCGGGAGTCCGGCAGGTTGAAGTGTTCGTACTCGAGCTGGCCTCGTTTGGAGACGAGCACGGCGCGTTCGATTGCGTTGCGCAGCTCGCGCACGTTGCCGGTCCAGGAGTGCGCGAGGAGCCGGTTCATGGCCGCAGCTCCGATGCCTTCGACGTGGAGGCCGTTCTCGCTGTTGACCTGGGCGAGGAAGTGCCGGGCCAGGAGCGGGACGTCCTGCTTGCGGGAACGCAGGGGCGGTACTTTGACCGGGATGACGTTGAGGCGATAGTACAGGTCTTCGCGGAACTTCCCTTCGCGGACGTACTGCAACAGGTCGCGGTTGGTGGTGGCTACCACGCGCATGTTGACCTTGATCGGACCCTTTCCGCCGATACGGTCCACGGTGTGTTCTTGCAGCACGCGCAGTAACTTGGCCTGCAGGAAGAGGTTCATCTCGCTGATCTCGTCGAGCAGGATGGTGCCGCCCTCGGCCTGTTCGAATTTCCCCAGTTTGCGCTCCAGGGCCCCGGTGAAGGCTCCCTTCTCGTGACCAAAGAGTTCGCTCTCGAGCAGGTTCTCGGGGAGGGCGGCGCAATTGATGGCCACGAAGGGGCCCGTGGCCCTGTCGCTATGAGCGTGCAGGTACCTAGCGAGGACTTCCTTGCCGGTCCCGCTCTCGCCTTCGAGCAACACGGTCGCCTTGCTCTGGGCAATGCTGTCGAGGAGTTGGACGATATGCTGCATCCCTGGGTCCTGGGTGATCACCGTGGAGTTGTCCGCAATGGGGCGGTCGGCCCTGCCGAGCAATTTCCGCAGCAGGCCCTCGATCACGTCCAGGGAAAAGGGTTTGATCACGAAGTCGTCGGCACCGAGCTTCATGGCCTCGACGGCGGTATCGATGGAGCCGTGGGCGCTCATCACGATCACCGGCAGCGAGGGATGCGTGACCCGGAGGTTGCGCAGGAAGGTCAGACCGTCCATGCGCGGCATCCTGATGTCCGAGATCACCAGGTCCGGGGAGGTCGTCGTCAGCTTGAGCAACGCCTCTTCGCCATCCGAAGCCTCCTCGACCCGATGCCCGAGACGGGAGAGCCCCAAGCGCAGGGCCAGCCGCATCTCGCGTTCATCGTCGACGATGAGGATGGAGTAGCCGTTCATCTCGTGCCTCCTCAGTTGTTCAGAGCCGGCAAGGCGACCGTCATGGTCGTGCCGGCGTCGATGACGCTCTCGACCGAGAGGGATCCGCCGTGCGCGCGGACGATGTTGTTGCAGATGGCCAGACCGAGACCGGTACCCTGATCTTTCGTCGTGTAGAAGGGATCGAAGATCCGGTTCGAGGAGGCGGCTGGGATCCCCTTGCCCTGGTCCTCGAAGTCGATCAGGAAGAGCGCGTGCCGGGAGTCGAGACGGGTCCGGACGAGGAGCCGGCCTCCTCTCGGCATGGCCTCGACTGCGTTCTTGGCGAGGTTGAGGAAGACTTGCTGGATCGAGCGAGGATCCATCATCAAGGTGTCGGGAGCGGCGGTGTACCGGCGTTCGACGGTCACCGAACCGGCGGCGCAGAGGTGGGAGACATAGGTCAAGGCCTCGTCGAGCTGGGCGTGGACGCTCGAGGGTTGCTGGTTGAGCTTCACGGTGCGGGAGAATTGCAGATGACTGTCGACGACGTGGTTGAGGTTATTGATGCCGCCGATCACATGGTCGAGGAGTTCGAGCTGCCCGGCGTCCTGGAGGTCGCGGCGGAGCAGGCTGGCGAACAGTTCGATGCTGCCGAGTGGGTTGCGGATCTCATGGGCGATATGGGAGATCATTTGGCCCAGGGCCGTCAGTCGGGTGTTCCGCTCGGCTTGATCCTTGAGCTTGCGGGCCTCGGTGACGTCTTGGAGCAGGACGACCAGGCCGATACGGCGAGAGCCGATGTCGAGGAGGGCGTTGACGGTGACCGACAGATGATGGACCTCGTCCTCGGGGCCGCGCAGGGTCAGTTCGAAGTGCCGATCACAGCACTGCTCGGCTTCCCCGGTCACCTCGGAGAGCAGGACCGCGACCGTGTTGTCGTGCTGGTCGACGGCGAGCCACTGTTTTGCCTGGCCGTTGATCAGTTCTACCTTGCCGCGTTCGTCGAGGACCACGATGCCCACGCCGACGTGCTCGAGGATGTTGGTGAGGTACAGATTGAGCAGGGTCTTTTCCTTGAGGTTGAGCCGTAGTTGTTCGTTCTTGCGATTGAGTTCGGCAGTCAGTTCGCGGACTTGCTGCTCCATGGCCTGATAGGACTGCTCGAGCCTCGAGCTGTGCTCGTTGAACAGGGTAATGGCCTGTCCGATGGCGCGGAAGTCGGTGTTGGGTCCATGGGTGGTTGTTTGCTGCATGGTACTCCCGCTCAATCGTTGAAATTGACGTTGTTGAGGTTGCGCTTGTTGGCCTCGAGCCATTCGTAGTGTCGCGTTCCCTCGGCCGCCAAGGTGTCGAGTGCTTTGGCCAGATTGCCCTCTTCGCCCTTAGGCAGTAAGGCCAACAGTTCTTTCGCCTTCCCGAGCTGCTGTTGGCGACCCCGGCACAGGCTGGTACGGAACAGGGCCAGCTTACGGCGGTAGTCCTCGGGATAGCGGCGGAGGAAATCGGCATACCCCGACAGGGCTTCGGGGCAACGGTCGAACTGGTATTGCAGGTCGGCGATCACGAAGCGAGTCGTGCGCACGTAGTCGGGATCCGCTTTGGCGGGTTGCTTCGAGGCCTCGTAGGTGGAGAGGACCAGCTTGTATTCCTGGAGGGCGCGCTGCTCGCGGTCGAGCAGGTCGTTGAGTTCGGCGCGCCAGAAGTGGAGTTGGGACGCCGGGATCTGGTTGTCGGCATACTCTGCCAGCCGGTCGAGGCTGACCAGGGCGTCCTGGTAGCGCTTGAGCCTGCGCAGGATCTCGGCCTGATAGAGATAGACCTGTCTCAGGATGGTGCGGTCACTCGTCTTGTAGGGGATGTTCTCGAGGATCACCAGAGCGTCCTCGTTGCGTTGGAGATGCGTATAGGCCTGGGCCACCCACAGGTGGAAAATGCCGTTGCCGCTCTCTTTGCGTTTGATCGCCGGAGGGATCTGTTCGTAGAGGGCGACGATCTGCCGATACAACTGGAAGTTATCGAAGGCCTTGCACAGGAAGACCAAGAAGGGTTCGTTGAAAGAACGGACCGGGATGAAGGCCGTGTCGAGCGCGAAGGAAGCCAGCAATTTGTGATATTCCCCGGCATTGTAGAGCCGCTCGAGTTTCTGTTTGAGCGTGGTTTCGATCAGGTACATGGCCGGCCCGTAACGGTAACTGTTCGCGAACTTCTTGCAGAAGGCTTTCAGGATAATGATCCCCTCGTCGATGTTCCCGGTACGGATGTAGAGCATCCCTTGGCGGTAGAGGACCTCGTGCCGGAGATAGGTCGGCAGACTCTGGCGGGAGACTTCGTTGATCATGGCCCGCAGCACGGTGTATTCCTGCGGGGAGATCGAGAGGTCCAGTTTCTGCTTGAGATCGGCGATCTTGATGGCCGAGACGTTGCTGCCGTAGGTACCCGGATACGTGCGGAAAACGTGGAAATACAGGTTCTTCGCTTCGCGATAGCGTTTCAGGTTCGTCAGGATGTCGGCCTTGCGCATGAGGGCGAAGGGGTAGTGCTCGGGCTGGGTGGTGCGCCAGACTTGGAGCACTTTTTCGTAGAGAGCGAGCGAATTCTCATAGGTCCGGCGTTGGTAATGACTCTCTGCCAGATAATAGAGGGAGAGGGGGCGGCCGGCGAAGTAGGTCGGGTAGCTCGTCCGGATACCCTCGAGGATGCCGATGCACTCGGCATACCGTTCGAGGTGGAAGGCGATGTCGCCCAGCCGGATCATGACCAGGACCTTCAACCCTTCGACGGTGGTCTTCTCGAAGGTCTCGCCAAACTGCGCCTTGGCCTTGGAAAAGCCTTTCTGCAGGTACAGGATCTCACCGCGGACGAAGTCGATATTCTCGAGCAGGCGCTTGTCGGTCGCCCCCTCCCTGGCGCGGTTGAGAGAGGTCAGGGCGAGATTCAGGGCATCGATGCGGACCTGGGCTATCCCCTTGTTGTAGTAGGCCACTGAGAGATATTCGGAATTGAGGTACAGCTTCGGGAGGCGATCGTAGCACTCGATGGAACCGAGATACTCCTGGTTCGGGCTGCGCAGCTCGAGTTGATTGAGCAGATCGCACAGCAGGAAGGAAGGAAGCTCGTGTTCATCGGTGAAATCTTTGGTCACCGAGGGCAACGTGGGTTCAATGGTCGCTCGGAGCTTGCTCAATTCCTCTGAGGGGACAGAACGAAGGTTGGCGGAACTCAAGCCATGGTGTTTGCGCAGGATTTCGACGGGGAAAGTGTTCGGCATGAGCTCGAGCGGGAGTTTATCGAGGCTGATGGTCGGGCGGTTGCGGACCCAATCGGCCTGAAAAGGGTTCTGGCTCGAGTCGAGACCGAGTTGTTGGCGGAGCGCATCTGCCTGGATGTTCAGATAGGTACGAGCGAGTTGATCGATTTCGCTGAGGTCATTTTCTTCATTGACCAAGGGGCGCGCGGCCTGGAGCGGAGAACTCGCGTCGAGCGTGAGGAGGGTGAGCATCAAGCTCAGGCTGAGAGTGGTCGAGGTACGCATGGTGGTGGGCCCTTTCGCAAGATCCATTCCCGGTTGAGCAGGGTCCGCAGCAGAGGGCGCATATTCGGGGGAGAGTATATAACTAATTGGATATATATTATTTATTGTATCCTACTGCAGGGACCTCCCGGGTTGGAGGACTTGGGCGGAGGTGGCGTTGTCAAAGAAATGACAGGGGCTGCCGCCTCTCTGCTGACGGGAAGAAGGTCCTCTCGAGCGAGGTTGCCGGGCGTCGGAGTTTGTGAGGAAGGCTCGACAGGGTCGTAGGAGAGCTGCTACTAAACGGTGAGGTATTCGAGGAGGGGCAATTCCCGAGGGGTTCCCATGCAGGGCTGTGGACGTCGGTCGCTTCGTCATTCCTGTCTCGTACTGCTGGCATGCTTGACATCGCTTTCACATCCGCTCTTGGCCGAGGCCGTGGTGTGGTTCGATTTTCATGGCTCGCGTTGTAGTTGCGTCGACGGTCTCGAAAACGCCCCGGCCGACCCCGAGTTCATCGTTTATGAGCGGAGGGACCTCTTCGCCGCTCGCCTGCTGCTCCTGCCCGGTGAACGGCAGTACCTCCGTTGGGAGCGACTGGACCATGCCGTCGTGTGCCGTAGCCGACCCTGCGGTGGGGTGAGCGAGGGGGTGACGGTCGAGGCCGGACGTTGCCGTAAGGTCCTCGGTACCTACCACGGCGCCGATACCTCGGGAGGTCACACCCGCTGTGTCGAGTACGCTCCCGTGGTGGGGGCACTGGGGGAGCTCGCGCAAGGATCCTCGGAGTGTAGCGGAGGTTCTCGGCCCTTTTGCACAGTCTGGACCTATTCCTGGGATGCCGAGAGGTGTCTCGGTCGCGCGCTCGAGGCAGCTTTTGGAACCCCCGTCGAGGTCGGTCGGAATTA
>MGSU01000309.1:19031-44730 GCA_001799195.1 Deltaproteobacteria bacterium RIFOXYA12_FULL_61_11
CTCGATGTACCCCGGTTGCCTTGAAGGGGGGACAGGTCGTCCCCAAGTGGTTGCTCCCTGGGGTTCCTATGGGGCACTCAGGGCCCCTGGAAGAATACAGCAGCTTGAAATAACTTGTAATATTTGTGGCACAGGGCTTGCTTTGATCCGCCGCGATGTACGCATGACGAGGCAACCATGAAGGCGATCCAAGCACCACGGCAGACCGGAAAGCTCATCAACCTCCAGGAGGTGCGGAGCAATCGGGGACGCGGGGACCGCATCCAAGACCTGCTTGATGCCTATAAGTTGAATATCGCTGAGGCCTTGCGTGAATATCAAGCCGAGGTCAGGTCGAGCGTCGATGGTTTTATGGACGAACTCCGCTGCGGGGTGTCCTCCTGAATTCCGCTCCGCTCTCACCCCGTCTTCGAGAATTTCCCTCACTGTGATAGCTAGGTTGACCCATCGTTGCCCCAATTTCTGCGACATGACCTTCCAGGTGTTTTGAAGGCACGGGTGGATTCCCCCCTGCGGTGGGTTTGAGGCCGTGGGCTTGCCTCGGCTCGAAGAGGGTGTTACACCAAACCCCTGCTAACACGGACTCGACAGAGGTGAGAGCATGAGCGAGCACCATGACGGGGAAGAACGCTCCGAGAAGGAAGACACCCCCTCAGCGGCCAAGACCAAGCAAGTAGCGGTACAGATCCAACTCGATCCTCAGGTGGCACGGGGGACCTATGTCAACCTCGCGCTCATCAATTCCTCGGAGAACGAGTTCGTCCTCGACTTTGCCTTCGTCCAACCGCAAACCCCCAAGGCCTCGGTGGCCAGCCGTGTCATCCTCGCCCCTCGTCAGGCCAAGCGTTTAGCCCACATGCTCACCGCTGCGGTCGAACGCTACGAACGGCATTTCGGGGTCTTGGATGGTGCGGTCGACGGTGCTCAGCCGGAAGTGCGCGTACGGCACTAGTTCTGGATCTGGGGCACGAGCTCAGAACCTGCGACGGGTAGTTCGCTGGATGTGAGCGAGCTTCTGCATGCGGGAGAGTCGATAGAACCCCCGCGCTTCCTCAAACATCAGATGCCAGAGCTTTCCCAGGACGAACGTGCGTCGCAGATGTCGGATATACGCATGAGCGAGCTGGTTGGAGCGCTGGTAGCGTTCCAATTCTTCCTCTTCCAAGTCGAGTTGCAGGGAAAAACGCTCGAAGAGCACGAGTTCGAGTGCCGTTAGGATGTTCTCGAAGGCCAGACCTTGAGTCAGCAGGTACTGACAGCAGAGGAGGTATTTGTCGATCTCTGCTTGGAGTTCCAAGTCGAAGTGTGAGAGTTGGCGGTCTTCGGCGTTCGACCAGAGTACGAGGACGAAGTGGCTGACTTCTTCGATGACGTTGAGTAGGGCGCTGAGAGTACCTGTTCCTAGGCGTTTTCGCGGATCCAGGTCCTGGAGGAGTTCGAGCCGGGAGGTGTGCAGATAAACGGCGAGGTCGAGGTGGCCGGGGATTTCCTCGCCGATCAGCAGCCGGTCTCGTTCGGGTCCGAGAGCCCCCTTGGTGAGGAGGGACAAGAGATGAGCGTCGATGACGTACGCACTGACCGGAACACCGGTATTGATACGATAGAGGGCTTCGAGGTCCTGCTGGACCATGTCGACGATGGAAAGACCACGCATACTCCAATACTACCGCGGGGGAACGCACGGGACAACCCTTAGACCATTGGAGAACGAACTCTGGGACGTTGGAGTGCTCGGAACCGACCATTGTTAGTGGTTGGCGCGATATCCGGTGCGATAGATCCTCGCGGGAAGCTGCTCGTAAGATCGGCTGTCGGGGGGGAGGGCGTTCTGGTCGGAGTCTACGAGGCGATCCTCGAAGTGGCGTTGGCAATCCGCCACTTCCTGGGCCAAAAGCTCTTGATCTTGCCAGGATCCGGGATGTCGGCGCAATCGGTCATAGGTGGCAAGGGCCTCTTTGTGGCGTCCGAGACGCCGATAACTCCTCGCTAGGGTGAGAGTCGCGAGATAATCGAGGGCCGGGTCGTCGGGAACCCCAGTAGAGAGGTACTGGGTGAGGCGGTGGATGGCGCGGTCATACCGTTGGTGCTGGTAGGCGTCGCGTCCGAAGGCAAGGAGCCTCAGTGGGTCCTCGCTCGTCGTCGCAGATCCTGCGGATAGGAGAGGTTTTTCTTCTTGGAAGTGGCCGAGCACAAAACCGAGGCCCAGGAGGACCATGGCCGCGCTGGCCAGACCGGCGAGGCGGAAGGAGCGTAACGCCGGGGTCGCTTTCGCGCGCCGACGGGTTTCGAGGATCGCGGCGTTGAGTATGGCGCGCTCGGAGAAAGGAGAAGGAGAAAGGTCGGGTTCGGCGCTCAGGTGCTGCTCGATGCTGAGCAGGGTCGCATAATGGGCCCTACAGGCAGCGCATTCGTCGAGGTGCTGGTGCAGGGAGAACCGAGCTGTGGGACGGAGTTCTTCGCTCCGTTCCTGCAACATCAGTGCCTTGCTCTGTTCGCAGTTCATGGTTGTCCTCCGGGATCAGCAGTGGAGAGGTCCCCTTTGCACGGGACGTCTTTGGCCGTCAGTTGGCGGGAGAGACTTTCGATGGCATAACGGTAGCGGCTCTTGGCCGTATTCTCACCGGTGCCGGTGACACGTGCGATCTCTTTGAACGGCATGTCGGAGCGCAACCGCAGGTACACGACCTCGCGCTGCTCGGCCGGCAGTCCGGTGACCAGGGACGAGACGAGGTCGCGTTGTTCCTGCTCCAGGAGGAGACGTTCGGGATCGTCTCCGAGTGACCCACGGGCGGGCAAGGGGACGACCGTCTCATCGTCGAGAGAGCGTTCGAACACGCCTCGCCTCCGACGGAAGTGGTCGATACAGACGTTACGGGCGATGGTATAGAGGTAGGTGGAGAACTTGGCCGAACGCAGGTAGGATCCGAAGCGCTTGACCCGCACGAGGCGGAGAAAGGTTTCCTGGAAGAGTTCTTCGGCCGTCTCTCGATCGTTGCCGACCATGGTGCGCAGGAACGAATAGATCCTGCGCCGGTAGCGGCGCATCAATTCGGCGAAGGCCTCGACTTCACCCGCTATATAGAGTTCCATCAACTCTTCATCGGTATAGGATGTCTGGTCACTCAGCATGGTTCGTCCCGGCGACTGCGAGATGTGCGGTGCAACGCGGTGTCCAGGGGAAAGTTCTGCACCCAGGGAACGCGTTCCATCCAGGTCCCAATCTACTTGACATCTTTCGGGGTGCCAAGTATAGAGCCCCGAGTCGTCATGAGGTGGAACGATGAAACGGACCTATCAGCCGAGCCGGATCAAGAAGCGCCGGACCCATGGGTTCCTTGCCCGCATGAGCAGCCAGGGCGGGCGTAAGGTGTTGAGCCGCCGTCGCCGCAAAGGACGTAAGGTTCTGGTGCCGACAACGTACAAGAAGTAGGTGGACGAGCGTCTCGGCCGAGAGCGTAGAATACGCAGTCGCAAAGACATCCGTCTCGTCTTCGCCCGCGGGAGATCCCTTTATAGAGGTAGGGTACTCACGGTACTGATGGTACCCCGAGAGGGCGACGGTCGCTGTGCCGTCGTCGTGGGCAAGAAATCGGGCAAGGCTCATGAACGCAACAGGATCAAGAGGGTGACCCGAGAGTTCTACCGACGCTGCAGAACCCTCTTCCCCGGCCTGGATCTCGTCTTCCAGGTCAAGGCTAGGCGTCCCGTCGATGAGGCCCTCCTGGCCGAGGACCTGAGAGAAACCACGCAGCGGGCTGGCGACGTTGTCCGGAAGCCGATGCCAGAGCACAGGAGCACCGACGACTGATATGGGAGCGCACGTGGCCATTGCCCTGATCCGGGCGTACCGCCTCTTGCTCTCTCCGCTCCTGCCGCGCTCCTGTCGGTTCCACCCGACCTGTTCCCGGTATGCACTCGAGTGTTTCGAACGTTTCGGCTTTTTCACCGCGCTGGGCAAGACACTGCATCGACTCCTCCGATGCCATCCGTTCCATCCCGGCGGCCATGACCCGGTGACCTGACAAAAGGAAGGCGATGGATCAGAAGACCTTGTTGGCGATAGTGCTCTGCGTGATCATCTGGATCGTCTTCATGCCCTCTCCTTCACCTCGTCCGCCGCAACCCGCGAATACCTCTGCCCCCGCAGCCGCGTCTCCAGAAGCCGAGGCAGTGCTCGCTCCTCATCCGACCGAGGTCCAGCCGGCTCCGAGTACTATCGAGGACCGGGTATTCACCCTGAGGAACGATCGGCAAGAAGTGGAGGTAGGCAGCATCGGTGGGCGCATCCTGAGAGTACGGCTCAAGGATTTCGCAACCGAACTCGGCAAAGAAACTCGCGTTGTTCTGGACTATGGTAGCGGAAGCGAGGTGCAACGCCCCTTGAACTGGGTCTTCAAATTGGATCAGGGCGATAGGATCGTGCGCTTGCGCAACCTCGGTTATGTCGTGAGGACCGAGGAACCTGACCACGCCGTCCTCGAGTACGATTTCGAAGGCCTATTGACCTTCACCAAACGCTTGGCCCTGGTCGGGGATTACGGGGTCCGCGAGACCATCGACATTGCGAACCACACCTCGGGAGACGTGAGGATTGTGGCCGAGTGTCCCCTGCATTACGAATTACCGGCCACTCCGCAATCCAGCGGTGGTTGCATGCGCATGATGGGTCAAGTCCCCGACATACCGAACCTGGTGGTGCGGGTCAACGAGACCATCGAGCGCGCCGAACTCGCCTCGTTGGAGGCGACGCGGCACTTCGAGGGGCGGGTCGGTTGGATGGGAGTGGACAGCAAGTATTTCCTCTCGGTCATTCGCCCTACCCTGCCTTTGGCCCAGAGTCTGGAGTTCACCAAAGAGGGAAACCGGGTGAGCGGGTTGTTGCGCTACGGTCAGCGCGACCTGTTGCCCGGACAGCAGGTCCAGTTCGAGACCTCGATGTGGGCCGGTCCGAAAGAGATCGAGAGATTGCAGACCCTCGGCGATAACCTCGAGGCGACGATCGACCTCGGGGACTGGCTCGGTCCCCTCGCACGACCCATTCTCAAGCTGCTCCGCTGGATCCACAGCATCGTCCCCAATTATGGTCTGGCCATCATCCTCCTGACCATCCTGGTCAAATTGCTGCTCTTCCCGCTCAATGTGAAACAATACAAATCGATGAAGGCGATGCAGAAGTTGCAGCCTGAAATCAAACTGTTGCGTGAGCGTTTTCAAGACAGCAAGGAAAAGCTCAATGCCGAGATGATGGACCTGTTCAAGCGGCACAAGGTCAACCCCATGGGCGGGTGTCTGCCGCTCCTCTTGCAGATGCCCATCTTCTTCGCCCTCTACCGGGTGTTGTTCAACTCGATCGAGCTCCGCCACGAACCCTTCGCCTTCTGGATCGTGGACCTCAGCTCTCCCGACCAGTACTTCATCTCGCCGTTGCTCATGGGCGTCATGATGTTCATCCAGCAACGCATGACCCCGACCACCACCATGGATCCGACCCAGGCAAAGATGCTGCAGTTCATGCCGGTGATCTTCACCCTCTTCATGCTCGCGTTGCCGTCCGGGTTGGTCATCTACATCTTGACCAACACCATGGTGTCCATCCTCCAACAGTGGTGGATCAACAAACGAGTGACCGTCTGACAGAACGACCTAGCAGACCAGGAGGCATAGCATGAATCCCTACGACGACGCTGGAGAACCCAGCATGGAATTCGAGGCCAAGACTCTCGAGGACGCGGTTCGCAAGGCCTCCGCCCACTATGGGGTGGACAAGGATCGACTCGAGGTCACGGTACTCGAGAACACCCGACGCATCTTCAACATCATGGGCGGCTCCAAGGTTAAGATCAAGGTTCGGCTCAAAGGCCAGTCCCAGCAGTCAGCGACCCCGGCTTCCGGAACCGGTGGGCGGATCGAGGAGGCCGAACCAGAGGACCTTCGGAACCTACCGGAGGAGGACGAGCCCGAAGAGTTGGGACCTTCTCAGGATCTGCACTCTCAGGCCTATCGTTTTCCCGAGGATGATCTGCCAAGGCGTTCAGAGCGTCGTCCGTACCGGGATCCCCAGGAAGAGCGTCCCCACAGGCCTTTACCGGTCGAAGCCGAGGCGGGCCCCTGGGTACCCGCTACACCCCCCGGCAAGGCTGTCGAGGTGCTCCAGACCATCGCCCGCAATATTGATCCTCAGGCCCAGATTCGTTGGCGTGAAGCCGAGGAAACCACGGAATTGGAAATCATCACCGACCGGGGCGGCTTGTTCATAGGGAAGAACGGCGAGACGCTGGCCGCTCTGCAATTCGTCATCAATAAGATCTTGATGCAAGCCGCCGGGGGGGAACTGCAGAAAAAGGTTCTCATCGATACGCAGGGGTATAGGGAGCGTCGGCGGAACAGCCTGATCGGTCTCGCGCTGAAAACCAAGCGCAAGGTCGTACGAGCGGGCAGGGAGTGCTTCCTCGACGTGACGAATTCCTACGAACGCTGGATCATCCACAATTATCTCCTCAACGATGCCGAGGTTGGTACGCGCAGCGAAGGAGAAGGCAACGAACGCCGGTTGGTCATTTATCCCAAGCATCCGGGTGAGGGTGGAGCACAACCCGACTCATCAGGGGAGGACTCCGAGGAACAGCAGGGGAAGGACGAGGTATGTTGACCGATACCATCGTCGCGCTGGCGACTCCTCGAGGGCAAGGCGCTCTGGGGATAGTCCGGTTGAGCGGCGCTGAGTCCCTACAACTTGCCGGGCAGGTCTTCAGGGGAAAAAAAAACTTCGCCCGCGTCGTCCCTCGCTCGGCGATGTGCTCCTGGCTCGAGGAGTGGTCGATACCGCGCTGATGACCTATTTCCCCGCTCCGGCAAGTCCTACCGGAGAGGAACTGATAGAATTCTCCCTACACGGTAATCCGGTGCTGCTCGACGCCCTGGTCGAGCGTCTGGTTGGGCTGGGGGCCCGCCATGCCCTCCCCGGCGAGTTCACCCGCAGGGCCTTGCAGAATGGCGCCATGGACCTCGCTCAAGCCGAATGCGTCGCCGCCTTGATCGGGGCCCTGAGCCTCGAGGAGGCCGGTGCGATCAAGAGAGGACTCGACGGCGAACTCGGTCGGCGCATCGACAAGGTTATCGCTGCCGTGAGTGACCTCCTGGTCCGGGTCGAGCATGAACTCGACGTCCTCGAGACCGAGTTGTCCTGGGATCCTCGCACCTTGGGAACCGAACTCTCCTCGCTGCTCGAGGAGGTCCGAACCTTACGTGCCTGTCGAGATGCGCAGGTCTACCTACGGGGCGAACGTACCATCGTGCTCCTCGGCGCGGCGAACGTGGGGAAATCGACTCTGTTGAATGCCTTGCTCGGGTACGAGCGCGCGCTCGTCGACTCGCTTCCCGGAACCACCAGGGATTACCTCGAGGAACAGCTCTATATCGCCGGGCTGCCCGTGACCCTGTGCGACACCGCCGGACTCAGGTCCCAGCCTGAGGGTCTCGAGGCTCGGGGGATCGAAGCGACCCGCGAGGTGGTCAACCGGGCAAGCCTGGTTCTGGCCGTGTTCGACGGCACCCGGGAGCCTGACCTTGTCGACGCGGAACTCCCGAGACTGGCAGTTGAGAAGGCGCTGGTGGTAGTGATCAATAAGTGCGATGCACCTGAGTACCGTTTCGAGCGGTATACCTCTCTTCTGCCGAGGGCCTTGCCGATCTCGGCCCGCGACGGCGAGGGAATACCCGAGCTACGTCGGCGTCTTGCCGAGGTCTTGACCTCGACGTCGAGCGCTCCCGAAGACGTTCTGTATATCGGCGAGCGGCAGGCCGTGGCGCTGGACGCTGCGGCCGAAGCCCTCGGTTCCGTGATCTTTGGTCTTGAGCATGGGGCTAGCCTCGATATGGTAGCCATGGACCTGCGCTGGACTCTCGACCGTTTGGCCGATATCGCCAGAAAGGTCCCCGCCGAGGAGGTCCTCGAACGTATTTTTTCTCGTTTCTGTGTTGGGAAGTGAAGAGAACCAGGGGCTTCCCCTGAACTCGAAGTACTGGGGAGATTGCGCGGTTGATAAAAGGTCCGGCTCTCCCTACAATCCTCCGGTTGTTGACGAGCGGAGCGTGAAGGGCATGACGAGGCGTTGGACGCCCTGGCTGTTCCTCGTTGGGGTTCTACTGGGCTTGGGTGTGGTGATCGACTCCTCGGCTCAGACGAGCAAGGATGAGGCGGGACAGCCTCCTTCTCCCCCGCAAAAGCCTCCTGCGCCACCCCCCTCACCGAGCGAATACAATGTTCAGGTAAAAAAAGCTCTGACCACTCTGATGCACCAGATTGAAAGTGCTGCAGTCAAGGTGGTCGACTACGACGCCCTCAAGGCCCACTACTTCGCCCCGAAGGGTGGGGGGGGATTATCCTCCGAGGAAGTCCTCAATTCCATGCCGATCTACCAGAAAGGTATGGAGACCTTGAAGGGGCGGCGTTTCAAGCACGCTCTCTCCAACCGGATCGTCACGAAGGAGGAATTCGCCAAGTACCTTGACAATGGGCTCATCGCCCTGACCTGGGTCGAACGCAGCGCTGATTTGCAGGATAAGTTCAAATACTTCCGGTTGATTCCGTCGACCTACAACCTCGTCGAAGGGCTGCGTCCGGTACTCGAGGACGACCTGACCGTGCTGTATGATTTCCATACCAAGGACATGCTTTTCCTCGAATGGAAGACGGTCTCGGCGCTCTTCGTCCACCTGCCGAGGGTACTTGCCACCGTTTTGGTCGACCAGCATTACCAACTCAAGGACTTGGCCGAGCAATGGCGGGGCAACAATGATGCCCGGTACGCCCTCGATGCGCTCCTCCAGGGGGACGGGATTTTCTCCCAGGTCGAATATGGCTTCGTCAATCGCAAGGTCGAGGTCACCAATTTCGAGGTCGCTGAGCAGATTGCTGCCGAACTCGAAGAACGGATGCGGCTCTACCATCAGCAATATGCCATTCCGATGAGTGTCCTGGCCCACTATTTCTATCCGAAACTCTATGGAGTGCGCTTCTTCGAATACGGCCGTCGTTACTACCCGCAGGAACGACTCTTCTCGGTCTACAGTCGGTTGCCCAATTCCATGGAAAAGGTGATTCACCCCGAGAAGCACTTCAATAAACGCCACAAGGACAATCCCACCCGCCTGATCTTCTCGGCCGAGGTCGAGAATGCTCTGGCCGAGCGTAAATGGAGGTTGGTCGAGAGGACGGTGTTGGGAGAATTCTTCTTCCAGTTGCTGCTCATGGATGCAATAGGCCAGAAGGACGCGCTCAATGCTGCATCGGGGTGGGATGGGGATCTCATGGCTATCTACGCCCGTAGTGAGACCGAGCGGGGTCTGGTCTTGTTCTCGGTCTGGGACAGCATCGAGGATGCCTCGGAAGCCTATGCCGGATTCCAGAAATCCTTCCTCGGTTTCTATCGCGGTACCAAATACCAGGTGTTACACAACAGCACGGAACTCCTCCATTTGAGCTTGGCCGACACCGAGGTCAAGCTCAAGCGCAAGGGAAGATATGTGCTCGTGCTGCAGGGCTTCCCCGGATTGCTCACGGCGCAACTCGAGGCGGCTTTCAACTGAAGAGAGGTAGTAGGGTGGAAAGCACGGAGCTTAAACAGGACGTGACCTTCGAGGGGCTCGCGGCCCTCTTGGCGAAACCGAGGAGGGGTTTGACCTTGCTCAGGGGTCTGGATGAGCTGGCGCCTCTCTCTGCCGAGCCGGACGACCCCACCGCTCGCCCTGACTTCGAAGCGCGGCTCGAAGCCGAGATTCTCGGAGAGGTCGAGCGCAGGGTCGGGGAGTATCTCGACCGTCGGTTGGAACCCTTGCTCGTGGAGCGCCTGGACAGAGCTATCCGCGAGCGGCTCGAGGAATTGACGGAACTCGCCGCCGAGGAGGTCGAGCGTCTCGCCGCCGAGACCGCGGCCGAGCCGGCGAGCGCTCGAGACCAAGGTCAGGGAGACTGAGACATGGACATCGCAACCCTGATCGGCATCGTCGCGGCCTGGGGCCTAACGGTCATCGCCATTGCCTCCGCCCCGGGTGGAGAGGTCTTCGTCGATATCCCTTCGATGATGATCGTGGTCGGCGGCACCATCGGCTCGACCTTGATCAACTACCCGTTGAACGTAGTTATGAGCGTGCTCAAGGTGGTCAAACAAGCCTTCCTCCAGCGCGAGACCAAGCCCGAGGAGTTGATCAAGTTCCTGGTCGAGCTGTCCAATAAAGCCCGTCGCGAGGGCGTGTTGGCCCTCGAGGGGCCGATCAAGAAGGCCAACGACAAGTTCATGCAGAACGGCTTCCAACTCGTCATTGATGGGCAGGAACCCGAGGTCACCGAGAACGTGCTCAATATCGAGATCGAGAATATCGACGAACGCCATAAACTCGGCGCAGAGCTTTTCGTCACGCTCGGTACCTTGGCTCCGGCTTATGGCATGATCGGGACCCTGATCGGTCTCGTGCAGATGCTCCAGTCCATGAACGATCCCTCAACCATCGGTCCGGCCATGGCGGTCGCCTTGATCACCACCTTCTATGGTTCCCTCATCGCCAACTGCCTCTGTCTGCCGATCGCGGGCAAGCTCAAGACGCGATCGAAGAACGAACTCCTGGTCAAGGGGCTCATCGCCGAGGCGGTCTTGTCGATCCAGGCGGGTGACAACCCGCGCATCGTCGAGCAGAAGCTGCATTCCTTCATCGCGCCCAAGGACCGGATCTCGGTGTTCGACAAGCGATGAGCAAGCGAAAACCCAAGACCGAGGACAAGACCCCCGGCGCTCCGGCCTGGATGGCCACCTATGGCGACATGATGAGTCTCCTCTTGACCTTCTTCATCATGCTCGTCTCCATGTCGAGTCTGGACATGCAGAAGATCAAGGTCGCCCTGGGCTCGCTCAAGGGAGCGATGGGCATCATGCAGTCGGGTTTGAAATTGGTCGAAGGCAAGGAAGAAATCCTCTCTCCGCGTGACATGGTCCCGGTGAAGACCAACTACACCTCGATCGAGATCTACTACGCGATGAAGAAGGAGTTGAAGAAAGAAACCCAGAACGTCCAAATTATCAAGAAGCGTGCCG
Organism: Deltaproteobacteria bacterium RIFOXYA12_FULL_61_11; assembly: GCA_001799195.1. Classification (GTDB taxonomy): domain Bacteria; phylum Bdellovibrionota_F; class JAHFAK01; order YA12-FULL-61-11; family YA12-FULL-61-11; genus YA12-FULL-61-11. The sequence continues at coordinate 30,119 of MGSU01000309.1, forward strand.
GGTTCGTCCTGCGTATGGACGCCAACCTGGTGTTCAAACCGGGCGGTGACGAATTGCGATCGGAATCCTTCAAGATCCTCGATGCCCTGATCAACTTCTTCGAGGCCTTTCCCTTCGACATCCGCATCGAAGGGCACACCGACGACACACCACTACGCTCCGCCCGCTTCGATTCCAACTGGGATCTCTCGGTGGCCAGGGCCATTACCGTAGCCCGCTACATCCTCGAACGCAGTAACATGCCCAAGGAAAAGATCGCGGTAGCGGGGTATGGCGAAGCCAGGCCGATCGCCCCGAACGACACCCCGGAGAACCGGGCCAAGAATCGCCGCGTCGATATTGTCCTGGCCACGGCCGAGGGCATCCTGACCATCGACTGAGGGTACGAGGTGGCCAAAGAACGCAAGACATCCGAGGACGTCGGAGCACCCGAAGCACCGGGCTGGATCTGCACCTACGGCGACATGATGAGTCTCCTGCTCTGCTTTTTCATCATGCTCTCTGCCATGTCCTCCCTCGACGCCCAGAAGCTCAAGTACACCCTCGGTTCGCTCAAGGGCTCCCTGGGCATGCTCAAGGCCGGCGACCGGTGTTCGGTGATGAAGAAGGACATCGTCATGACCTTCGATTTCGTCAGGGCCGTGGACGTGACCATCGAAAAGGTGGTCAAGAAGGTCCGCTCGAAGAAGAAGAAGGTCGAGTACGTCGAGAAGCTGAAAATGCACACCGACGAGAGGGGGATCGTGTTCAGGGTCGAGGACGCCGTGCTCTTTGATCCGGGTTTATCGAATCTGAAAACAAGTGGTTATCTTGAATTGGACAAGATCATCTCGATCGTCGAAGACCTGCCGAATGCGATCCGCATCGAGGGACACTCCGACGCGACCCCGCATGCCAAGGGAGAGGAGGACTTCAACTGGAAGCTCTCTACTCTGCGCGCGGTCAATGTGCTCAAATATATGATATTCCAAGGGAGGATAAACCCGGAACGGGTATCGGCCATGGGTTTTGGGGACCAGCGCCCGATTGCTCCGAACGATACCGCGGCGTGGCGCAAGCTCAACCGCAGGGTCGAGGTGATCATCCTCTTCAAGGATTTCGTCGAGGCCAAGGAAGAACGTGCCGAGCTGGAGCGCAAGCTGCTCGAGCAGGAGGAGGAAGAAGAGGCCGAAGAGGCGCCCGAGTCCGGGAAGTGATGCCGCCGAGGGCGCTAAAAGGGTTCGACCCTGCTTGTCATTGTCGCGGCCTTTCGGTAGCATGAGCCGCTTGACCGTTGCTTGAGGAGTACCTGATGGCCGAAGAGAAAACCGCGCCGCCGCCGGCGGGCAACAAGAAGAAGAAAATCATCATCATCGCCATCCTCGCGGTTGTGGTGCTGGCCGGGGTCGGGGGAGTGCTCGCCTATCTCCAGTACCAGATGAAGCAATCCGAGACCGAGGCTACCGACAAGCTCAAGGAGGCCGAGCAGGCGACAGAGAAAGATGCCGCCTTCGCCGAGGTCGGCGAGATGCTCAAGTTCGACGACTTCATCCTCAACCTCAACACCCCCGGGGATTCCCGTTATCTAAAAATAGGGATCCACTTCGAATTGACCGAGGGGCTGACCGCGGAAGTCGAGAAGAAGAAACCCGTGCTCCAGGACATCCTGGTTTCCATCATCAGCAGCAAGTCCTACGATGAGATCAAGGACGCCCGCGGTAAAGAGCTGCTCAAGGAAGAGTTGGTCACCGCGCTCAACCGGGTGCTGACCACCGGACGTATCCGCCGCATCTACTTCACCGAGTTCGTGGTACAGTGAACGTTCTATCCGGCCTGTCGTGAGGAAGGTGTCATGAGCCAGATCCTGTCCCAGAACGAGGTCGATGCCCTGCTCGCCGCGGTCACCGACGGCAGGTTGGAGACCACCGATGCGGCGAAACCCGAGACCGAGGAGGTCATTAACCTCGACTACATCAAGTTCGACTTCACCCGCAAGCGGCGCTTCGTTAAGGGTGACATGCCCACCGCCGACTTGATTTTCATGCTCTACGCGAAAGAGCTCGAGAACTTCCTCACCAATCAGGCCCAGCAACCGGTCACGGTCAACTTCGTCAGCAACGAGATCATCAACTACAACGAGTATGTCAATCGATTGCCGGTCCCGATCGGGATGTACCTCATCGACATACCCTCGGCCCTGTGCAAGGGCATCATGTCCGTCGAGACCCAGGTCATCTATCACCTCCTGAACATCTTCTTCGGAGGGCGGGCCAATCTCAACGTGGTCGAGGACAAGAACCTCACCGAGATAGAGTTGCAGTTCACCCAGAAGATCGTCCAGGGCAACATCACCAAGCTCGAGGAGATCTGGAACCGCTTCACCAGTATCGAGATGAAGATCATCAAGGTCGAGACCGACCCGAATTACATCTCTGTCTTCCCCAGCGACGAATTGATCCTGCTCTCGACCTGGGAACTCGATTTCAACGTGGTGCGCGGCAATCTCAACCTCGTCCTCTCGCTCAAGGCAATCGAGACGCTCGAAGACACCAACATTTCCCTCAAGCGCAAGCCAAGCCGCGATGCGATCATCCAGGAGCGGATGCATAAGCATCTCAAGGCGCTCGACCTGGAGGTCACCGTCGATCTTGGTCAGGCAGCCTTCAGTGTGCGGGAGCTCCTCGGGCTGCAGGTCGGGGATGTCATTCCTATCGAGACCGACAAAGACGAGAAGCTCCTGCTCAACATCGAGGGTAACCCCAAGTTCTTGGTCAATCCCGGCGCCTTCAAGGGGAAGAAAGCGGTAAAAATCCACAATCCGATTAAAATCTTCACCGCAGAACACGAACAGCGATGACCGGGAGGCCCGTACTCGAGGATTGTCACGATTTTGACGGAGCGGTGGAGAAGTACTGACTAGGACGGTCGTAGGAGCGATTTCTTGTGCAGTAATTCAAATGGTTGTGGACCGATGAGGATTGGCGCGCAACGTGCTAACCACCCCCACGGTCCTCGGGAGTGAACGATGAGCCACAACGACCTAGAGAATGCCTTGATCGGCGGCGATTCGAAGCAGAACGCCAACCTCGATTTCATCCTCGACATCCCGTTGAAGATGACCATCGAGTTCGGCAGGACGAAGATGCTCATCAACGAGTTGCTCCAACTCGGCATCGGTTCGATCATCGAGTTGGACAAGACGGTTGATGAGCCTCTCGAACTGCTGGTCAATGGCAAGCTCGTGGCGCGTGGCGAGGTGGTGGTGATGAACGACAAACTGGCCATCAAGATCACCGACATCATCACGCCCAAGGAACGTATCGAGAGTCTGAAGTAACCACAGTTCCGACAACCCGGAGCACGAGCATGAAGACGATCGCTAAGGTGAGTTGCGCCCTCTCGTTGGCCCTTGCAACCCTTTGTCATGCAGGGCAAACGACCTCTTTCCAAGAACTCTCGGTCAAGACCGAGGAGCAGCGCTTCTCAGTCGAATTACAGTTTTCCAAGGCTCTTGGGTATGATGCCCGGCCGTTCTCGAGCTATCGCAACTACCTTCATGTGGAGTTTCCCGAAACTCGGGTCAAGGGCGGCACCCGTTCCTTCCCGGTGCAGGACGACTCCCTGGTCGAGGAAATCCTGCTGGTCCAGTTCTCTCCCAGTTTGATGCGCCTGCGGTTAGTCCTCAAACAGGATGCAGCGGCCTTGCTCGAGCACAGCTCCCTGGTCATCGAAGGCGGAGTAGCCCGGTTGGTCGTGGATCGGCCGCCCGCCGAAACGCAAGCCGCGGCGATCGACGCTCCAACTACGAAGACGGTCGAACCTGCGTTGTTGCCGGTGCTCACTCCCGAGGAGGGGGACGAATTCGTCCTCGAGAGCTTGACCCAGCCGCGGGTCGAAGGGCAAGCCCAAGAGGTCGCCCATGCTGCTCAATCCGACCCCAAACCGGTGGTCGAACCCGAGGACGAATTCATCACCGCTGGGGAGCAAGGGAGCTTTCTCGCGGGGAAGGACCTGGACGGAGTCAAAGCCTTGTTCGGCGGACGCGTGCTGACCTCTCTGTTCCTGGTCGTGGCCTTGATCCTCGGGCTGGGTTTCGCCTACCGTAAGATCTCCGCCCGGCTCGGGTTGCCCTTCAAGCAGGCAGGGGGGCTGGGCATCAAGGTTGTGGCCAACCAATTCATCGCGCCGAAGAAGAGCCTCGCCCTCGTCCACATCGGCACGCAGTACTTCCTGCTCGGAGTTGCCGCCGATGGCATTTCGTTGATCTCCGAGGTCGGTCAAACCGAAGCCGGAGAGGAGCGGAACGCTGCAACGACTGCCTTGCCGAGCAGTCCCGACGACAAGACCACGTTCAATGAACAACTCAAACGCAGCCTGTTCCAACAGCGCAAGACCGGTGCACCGACCGAGAGCAAGGCCGGGCGCGAACGGCTGATGGAGATGGCGAAGTTGTCCGAATTGATCCGGGACAAGGTCAGCATGCTCGGTGTGCAGCGCTGACGGTTCGCTCGACCACCTCTCGGCACCGAGGTGCGCTAAGGCACCCACTTCTCGAGTTCATGGTCCCTCACGCGAAGGCACACTCATGAGAAGCTCGCGCTGGTTTGTCTATCTGTTCCTGGCGTTCATACTGGTTGGACCTGTGGTGGAAGCCCAGACCATCACCATTCCCAGGCTCAGCCTGGATTTCGAGCAGAGCGATAAACCAAAGGAAATCGTTTCGGCGATCAAGATCGTCATTGCCATGACGCTGCTCGCCCTGGCTCCGTCCCTCCTGTTGGCCATGACGTCCTTCACCAGGTTGGTCATCGTCCTCTCGCTGCTACGTCAAGCTATCGGAGTCCACCAAGCCCCGCCCAATCAGGTGGTGGTCGGCTTGGCTATCTTCCTCACCTTCTTCATCATGCAGCCCTACCTCAACGAGATCAACGAGAAGGCACTGCAGCCCTACCTGGCCGAGAAGATCAGCCAAGACCAGGCCCTCGATGGGGCGGTAAAACCCTTGCGCACCTTCATGCTCAAGCAGACCCGAAAGAAGGACCTGGCCATGTTCCTGTCCCTGTCCAAGGCCCCGAGGCCTCAGACCCCGGACGATATTTCCCTGGTGAGCCTGGTCCCGGCTTTCATCATCAGCGAACTCAAATCGGCCTTCCAGATGGGATTCATGATCTACATTCCCTTCCTGGTCATCGACATGGTGGTAGCCACCATCCTGATGGCCATGGGCATGATGGTTTTGCCTCCGATCCTGATCTCGTTACCGTTCAAGTTGATGCTGTTCGTGATGGTGGATGGCTGGAGTCTCATGATGCACTCGGTAATGAAGAGCTTCAACTGAGGTAGCCGCCATGACCGAAGAATATATCATGGGCCTGATGGCCGGAGCGTTGCGCACGGCACTGTTCGTCGGGGCTCCGTGCCTGCTCGCCGGTTTCGTGGTCGGCATGATCATCTCCCTGTTCCAGGCGGTGACCCAGATCCATGAGGCCACGTTGACCTTCATTCCCAAGATCGTGGCCATCTTCCTGACCCTGCTCTGGTTCGGGCCGAGGATCCTTGCCTCGATGATCGATTTCACCCGGCAGATGATCATCTCGATCCCTACCGTCGTGCAGTAAGGACGGGCGATGTTCACGTTGCCCTTCAGTTATCAGGATGTGCAGTTGTTCCTGCTGATCGCGGCCAGGGTCAGCTCCTTCTTGATGCTCTTCCCGGTGCTCGGCAGCCCGGAGATTCCGAACCGCATACGGATCCTCCTTGCGCTGGCCTTTACCCTGGTGTTGTTCCAATTGCGCCGGGCAGGCTGGGTCGGGGTGTCTCAGGATCTCGGAGTTCTGGCCTATTTTGCTGGCCTCGAAGTGGTAAAAGGCTTGTTGCTCGGTCTCCTCGGGCGTTTCATCATGTCCGCGATCAACCTCGCGACACAGCTCTTCGGGCAGAACATGGGTCTGGCCATGGCCAACATGTTCGATCCCGTGTCGCAACAACAGGTCTCGGTTGTGCAACGATTGTATGTGCTGTTCTACGTCGTCATCTTCCTCCAACTCGATATCCACCACGATGTGTTGCGCATCCTGGCCGTCTCCTTCGATACTATGCCGATAGGTCCGATGAGCCTGAGCGAGGAGACCTTTAACTTCGTCGTAGCCCAGGGAACCAAAATGTTCGTGGTCGCCCTGAAGATCAGCGCTCCGATCCTGGTGACCGTAACCCTGTCCAACTTGGTGCTCGGTATCATCGTGCGCACCGCGCCGCAGATGAACATCTACTTCGCAGTCGGCATGTTCGGGAACATCGTCCTCGGTATGTTGATCCTGTTGTTCAGTCTGCCGTTCTACCTGCAACTCTTCCGTGACCTTGCGTGGGACATCAACCGCTCCGTGGAGCACTTGGTGCGGCTGCTCGGTGGGGTGGCCTGAGTTCGGTGGTCGATCGAGCGAGGCTTTCGGTCCACATCCCGAACGTTTTCCTATATAGTGTGCGGCCGATGCGAGGAGTTCGAGTGGACAAGGGGGACACGATGACGCGCAGGACTTGGCTACTCGGAGGAATGCTTCTTGTGGCGCTGGTTCTGGGATGTTCCCGGGACGACTCGGACTACACGCCCATCGACATCGACCGCGTCCCCAACTCCACCGGCGAACTGGACCTGAACGTGGTCTACGAGCAGGGGAAACCCCGCCTCTCGTGGACGTTGCCCAAGAACCTCGCCTTCCGTTACAGTAAGATAGCGGTATTCCGCGCAGAATTCGAAGCCCTGGACGATGCGGCTGCAGAACCTTCGGCCGCGGCGCTGCCTGCTGCTGCGCTGCCTGCTGCTGCTCTCCCTGCTGCAGCGCTGCCCTCGAGCGGTATCCCAGGTGGAACATCCGTCACCGGGGTACGGGCGTTCAAGTACAGTGCCCAAGACTATTCCGAAGAGCGCCATACCTATGAAGAAATAGCCAGGATTTCCGGTAGTGCTACGACCTATCTCGATGCGAAGACCGAGGAGAACCTCGTCTATCTCTATCGGATCATGGCCATACGCGGGGGATCGTTCCTGGTTTCCCGGCTGACCAACCGCTCGAGTACGGACAGGGACGGAGACGGCCGTAATGACGACCGCGATGTTTTCCCCGACAATCCCTCGGAATGGCGCGATCTCGACCGGGACGGCGTAGGAGATGCTGCCGATCTCGATGATGATGGCGACGGGGTGCCCGATTTCGTCGAAGCCCGGGAGAGCCTGGATCCTTCCAACCCCGACACCGATGGTGATGGGATTCCCGATGCAAAGGATTTGGCCGCCAACGAGGGGAAATTCGCCGTGTATTCCCTCTCGCCGAGCCGTGGGTTCGTTACCGGGGGGATCAGCGTCGAGGTGCGAGGTGAGAACTTCCCGGCCGATCTGAGCGTTCGTTTCGGCACGAAGAGGGCCACGATCACGGCTGTAGAAGCGGGACGGTGCACGGTCACGGTGCCGCAAGGCGAGGCGGGGACGGTCGATGTTGTCCTGAGTCGCGCGAGCGAACCCTTGGCGGTGCTCCGAGGAGCCTTCCGGTATTTCATCCCCGGGAAGTTGCCGGCCCTCTTCCTGGTCGAAGGCGGCAAGGTGGCAACCGCACCGATACTTTCCCTAGGACAACAGGGGGTTCGGCTGTGTCTTGTGGTCGAGAACAGTGCCGAGACGCCGGTGCGGGTCTACGATTGGGATGGGAATGGCGAGCCGGACCTCCATGCCGTGGATTTCCGCCCGGTGTTCACCCAGGGGGAAGCCGGAGTGAACCAAGACTATTCGGTGCGTCTCGAACGCGGGGTGGGAGCCTCGAATTGCCTGGTACCTCCCTACAGCGAGGCCGTCCCGAATATCGAAGTCAATCCTCTGACGGTGTTGCCTGGAAATAAGGCGTTGTATTCGTTCCTTTTTAATATTTCACCCGAAGCAGGCGGAGTAAGCCTGCAGGAGACCGGCAGCGTCGAGGTCGGGGTAGGAGCGAGGACCCTGCTCCTCGACCAGGGCAATCGCATGGTACTCGACGAGGTACTCTCGCCGGCGACCTTCACGTTGACCGAGCTCTCCGAGCTCGACTACGAGCTCTTCCTGGCCGGCGTCGAGGTTCGCGAGGACGGGTACGTGCTCTCCCCGAGTGTCGCCGGAGAGGGTTTGGTGGTGGTGGAGGGGCAACCTTTCGCCGTGGTGCTCGAGGCCCAGAACAAAGGGTTCGCCCCGTTCCGAGACCTGACCTTCGAGGAACTGGTGCTCAGCGGGAGCGGGGAGTTCGGGAAGCTCGGGGTGTTGGAAAGGCCGGATCCCGAGATCCTCGATCTCCCGGGCAAGTCCAAGCACGCTTTCACGTTCATCTTCCAGGCCGGACCAGGGGGGCGAGGAAGTTACACCTTCAGTTCGAACCTCTCGGGCAGGACTTCGGCAGGGGAAGAGCTTGCTCTGCCCGACCGGACCAGCGGAGAGCTGCAGGTCTTGACTCCTGCCCGTCTCGTGGTCACCGAGGCGCAGATGCCTGCTGCCCTGAACGTGGGCCAGAGCGGCGGCGAGGTCGTCCTGAGCGTCTCCAACTTCGGCGAATCCGCTGCCTCGCTCACCGGGCTGACCCTGCACCTCTTTGATCAAGAACACAATTTCATCCCCGATGCTCCCGTCCGCTTCTTAGCCGCGGGGGCCAATGCCAAGAGTCTGATAGGAGGGGGCAGCGTGCAGCTCCGGGGTACCCTGGGTTTGAAGGCTCAGGCCCAACCGGGAGCCTACCTCCTCGCCCCACAGGTCGCAGGCACGGACAGCCACTCGAACGTCGGCATCAGCAGTGAGGTGACCGATGCTGCCACTCCCTTCCGTATCCTGGCCCCGGCCCGTATCGCGGTCAGGGCGGTCAGACCCTCGACGAGCACGATCTCGCAGGGCAGGAAGAACTTCGCCATTGAGGTCGAGGTCGAGAATCTGGGCGATGCTGCCGCGTTGCTCGTCGAACTGGTCCCGACCATGGTCAATCAGAGCGGCACTGACGCCGGCCAGGCCTTTCTCGGCAGGATCGCCGAGAACAGTCCGACGTCGGTCGCCGGCAAGCAGCAGTCGGTCTTCCTGTTGGAGGTAGATGTCGCCGCGACGGCGCCGGCCGGTACCTACCAGGTGACGGCTCGCGCTCGCTGCCGGGACGTGAACGACGGGTCTCTTAGCGAACACGATTCGGCTCTCGACGAGGTGAGTGGGACCTTTTCCGTGATTCGCCCTGCCGAACTCGAGGTGACGGACGCCACGCTCAGTACCGTGGTGGTCAGTCAGGGCCAGAGCGGCCTGATCCTGTCTTTCACCGGGACCAACCTCGGTTCCGAGGATATTCTCCTCTCTCCGGTCGAGGCGTCGTTCGCCCTCGGTACTGTCGACCATTCCTATGACTACCTGCTGTTCCCCGATCCCACCAATCCGGTGCTCCTCGAGGCCGGGGAGAGCGCCCAGTTCAAAGCGACCCTGGGAGTCCTCGAAGACGCCACTCCGGGGCAGGTCCAGGTGTTTCCCCGGCTGCTCGGAGCAGGGGCCATTTCCGGACAGCAGATCGCCGACACGCCCCCGACAGCGCTCGTGCTCAGCGTCAAGCAACGAGCCACCCTCTCGTGTAACCTGCTCTTCGCTCGCAGCCCGCTGACCGAGGGCCAGGATGTAGCCCTGACCGTCCGGGTCACGAACTCCGGCGAGGCTTCGGCGCTCGCCGCCGAGCTCGACCCCCTGCAACTCGTGCCCACCGGCACCGGCCGGGTAACGTACCTCTCCGGGCCGTTGCCGCTCTCGGCCGCAATACCGGGCGGTACCTCGAAGGATTTTGCCTATGTGTATTCCACGGGCCAGGGGTCGACGGGCTCCCTGAATTTCGCGGTGCGGGCCGAGGCGATCGATCAATATTCCCAGCTCGCCGTGGCCTCGGAGAGCGCCACTGCAGCTCTCGAACTCCAGACCCAAGCCCGGGTCGAGGTTCTCGCGGTCAACGCAGCCCAAACCCTTGTCAGCAGAGGTCAGAATACCGCGGTCACGCTGAGGGTCAGGAATCTCGGAACGGCTGCCCTGCGGTTGGACGAGTCCATGCTCGGCCTCAGCTTCACCGATCCGGCCCAGAACGACCGAGCTGCCGATTATCAGGTCCAACCAGCCTTTTCGTCGGAAGCCCTGCTCCTCCCAGGGCTCGGGAGCGTTGACCTTCCCTTCACCGTGAGCGTCGTGAGTACCGCGACCGTGGACACGGTCATCACCGTGGATGGCAGGGCCGGTGGGAAAGACCTCAACAACGATGCAGTCACGAGCGATAGCACTGCCACGGTCAAGGCCGCGTGGGAGGTGAAAACCCCGGCCCGGATCGTCCTCGACAGCCTCCAGGTCGGTCCTCAGTCGGTCAATCAGGGTCAGACTGGCCTTCCCGTGGCCTTGAACGTGAGCAACCCGGGCGGTGCTCCCCTCGAGCTCTCCGCGGCAGGACTCGTGTTGCGCGATGCGAGCAACTCCGATGTTTCCAGCCAGTTCACGGTCGCACCCTCATTCAACAACCCGGAACTCATTCCCGGCGCGGGGAGTGTGACCCTGAGCTTCACCCTCGGCGTTTCCTCCACGGCCTCTTCGGGCTTGGTGACGCTCGATGCGGTCGTGACAGGGAAAGACCAGCTCTCGGGTAACACCATGACAGCGAACGGAGCCACGACCAAAGATACCATCCTGGTCCAGACCCCGGCCCGGTTGCAGTCGACCTTGACGGCAACGCCGACCCCTCTCTCCGAGGGCCAGACCCTCACCGTACAACATCTCGTCACTAATCTTGGTGAGGCCACGGCTAGGACGGTGTTGCCCGGAACCCCGATCCTCTCCGGCCAGGGACATGCGACCCTGGTCAGCGGACCTCTTCCGGCTTCAGCCGATCTCGCCGGAGGGCAGGCCCAAGTCTTCTCGTACACCTATGCGACCACGAGCGGTAGCGCTGGCACTCTGACCTTCTCGGCCGTGGCCAACGGCACCGATGCCAACGTGGCAACGGCGGTGAGCAGTCAAACGGCCTCGTCCGGGGTGGTGACCATCCAGAGCCCCGCGAAGTTGGAGGTGCTCGCGGTTCTTTCGACCAAGGCAAAACTGTCCTTGGGGCAACGCAATGTCCCGGTGACGGTATCGGTCCGGAACCCCGGCCAGGCCTCGGTCGCGATCACCAGCGCGGGGTTGACCCTGCGCGATCGCAACGGCAACGATGTCGCAGCCGAGTACCAGCTCACGACGGTGCAGGCTCCGACGAGCCTTGCCGGTGGTCTCTCGACGACCTACGACTATACCCTCACCGTCGATGCAGCGGCCACGCTTGGCGACGTCATCCTGGATTTCGGCATCAGGGGCCAGGATCAGAACAGCGGCCTCGGAGTGCAGGATCTCGCCGCAGACAGTCCGCTCACGGTCACGGTCCAGACTCCGGCTGCTTTGACAGTACAGGCAGTCTCGACCGCGGTGGAGACCATCAGCCAAGGCCAACAGAACGTCCAGGTCCAGATGACCGTGGTCAACGGAGGCCAGGCCGGCGCGACGCTCAATGCACTGAGCCTCTCCTTCACCAAGGACGGCGGTTCGGTCGGAACGGACTACACGGTCGTGCCCGCTCCTTCCAACCCGACGACTATCGCCGGTCTCCAGACTTCGACCTTCATCTTCAGCGTGAGTTGCGGTGCCACGGCTACCCGCGGCGGTGTGGTGTTCGATGGTTCCGTGAGCGGCGCCGACGGCAATTCCGGCAGCCCGCTTACCGCCAGCGGCGCCCTGAATCCCGACAGTTGGACGGTTCAGAGTCCTGCGGTCCTAGAGGTGGTGAGTGTTGCCTCGAACTACGACCAGGCTGTCCGGAGGCAACGGGGGCTCGATCTGCTGGTGACCGCGCGCAATACCGGGGAGGCCGGAGCCACGCTCGGAGCGGTGACCCTGTTCATAGGTGCTCTCGGGGGGCAGAACCGCCTCGCCGAATACACGGTCACGGCCGCTCCGGGCAATCCCACCGGTCTTGCCGGGGGCGTCTCGGCAGTCTTCTCCTATTCCCTCGAGGTGAGCGCGAACGCGACCCTCGGCCCCATGACTCTGGATGCCACTCTCTCCGGCAGCGATGTCAACAGCGGGCTTGCGAAGTCCGATACCGACGGTGCGACGGCAAAAGATCTCTGGACCGTGGTGCGTCCGGCCGTCCTCGAGGGTTCCTTCGCCCTATCCCGTACGAGGATCTCCGAGGGCCAGGACCTGAGCGTCACCTTCAGCGTGCGGAATAACGGCGATATCGACGCGCTCGCGGTCACACCCGCGTCCTTGACCCTCAACGGTGTCGCAACCCCGGTCTCCGGACCCATCCCCGCAAGTGCCACCATCGTCGCGGGCGCCGAGGTCGCGTTCGTCTACCAGTTCCTGACCGGACCCGGTTCGGCGGGCAATCTGGATTTCTCGGGTACTGCCACCGGTACAGACCAAGTCCTCGCAACGACAGTCACCTCGACCCCCTTGACCTCTGGACCGGTCACGGTCCAGACCCCGGCCAACCTCCGTCTGCTCTCCGTCTCCGCCGTTCCATCGACGATCACCAAGGTGAGCCGAGGGCAACAGGAGGTCTTGCTGCGCGCCGTGGTCCAGAACAGCGGGCAGGCCACGGCGACGATCGGGTCGGTCGAGCTCGATTTCACCTCCTCGGCGCTGGTGGACGTGACCTCGGAGTACGAGCTCACCAAGATCGGCCACGCCTCGAGTATCCCCGGTGGGAGCAGCGCGAGCTTCGATTTCCGGGTCGAGGTTGGTTCGGCGGCTACCCTCGGGAACATCACGGTCGATGCCACCGCGACCGGGACCGATGCCAACTGGAGCAGCCGGGCGCTTGCCGATGACGGCGCGGACACGCCCGACCTGCTCGAGGTCCAGACACCTCCCCAGGTCGAACTCCAGACGGTGAGCACGGTCCAAACTCAGGTCAGCCAGGGCCAACAGGGACTAGCCGTGGCCGTGACCGCCGCCAACCTAGGTGGAGCCACGGTCAATGTCGGCACCGTCGCCCTGACCTTCCAGGGGAGCATCGATCGCACCGCGGATTACCTCGTCACGCCGTCCCCGGCCAACCCCGCTTCCATCGTCAGTGGTCAGACGGCGAACTTCGCGTTCACCGTGACCGTCAAAGCCGCGGCCGCGGCCGAGGTGATCGTCCTCGACGGGACCTTCGTCGGTACGGATGCGAACTCGGGAACCCAGGTGCGTGATGATGACGGGGCTTCGACGACCGATGCTTGGACCGTGGTCCGGCCGGCGCTCTTGCGTCTCGGGACGGTGAACGCGCTGAAGAGCGCGGTCGTCCGTGCTGAACAAGGGCTGGTGGTCAACGTCGGCATCACCAACGAGGGCGGTGCGACCGCCAACCTCGGCGCGTCCTCGCTGCGCTTCTCCCAGAGCGGCAACGACCTCGGCACCGAGTACACGGTCACTCCTTCCGGCGCCAATCCCGGCACGCTCGGATCGGGTCAGGCCGCGACCCTGGTCTTCACCGTCGATGTCGCTTCCGCCGCAACCCTGGGCAACGTGGCGCTCGATGCCGCCATCGTCGGTACCGACGCCAATTCGGGCGCAGCCCTGAGCGACCCTGCCGCCGAGACCACCGATACCTGGACCGTGCGGAGTCCCGCCATCCTGGTCGCCACCGCTGGAGTAGACCGGTTAGTGCTCTCGGAAGGCCAGACCTTGTCCGTTACTGTGACCGTGAACAACACCGGGCAGACGGATGCCCTCCTGGTGAACCCCGACCCGACCCTGACCTTGACCGGCAGCGGCAGTGCCACGCTCGGCGGACCTCCCGGCAATACCGGAGTGACCATCCCGGCCGGCGGGAGCGCTGCCTTCGTGTATGCGTACTCGACCGATGGTACCAGCGCTGGCAACCTGGTCTTCTCGGGCAAAGTCGAGGGGGTCAACGATGTGCTCGGCACGGCCGTGGTCTCCACGACGGCCTCCAGCCCAACGGTCATGATCCAGGAGCCCGCGGGGCTCGGGATCCTCAGCGTGACCGCTTCGCCGCAACGGGTCAGCCAGGGCCAAGGCGGGATCACGGTCAACGCCGTGATTGCCAACCCCGGTCAGGCCCGGGCCCTGCTCTCCACGGCGCAGCTCGCTTTCACCGGCAGCATCGATCGCGGTGGCGATTACGTGGTTACACCCGCCCCGGCCAACCCGACCAGCATCAACGGAGGAGGTCAGGTCACCCTCGCCTACACCGTGGCGGTGAGGACCACGGCCGCGGTTGGGGAGGCCATCGCCCTCGATGCGGCGGTCACCGGCAGTGACGAGAATTCCGGCGCGGTACTCCAGGATAGCTCCGCTGCCACTCCGGATCAATGGTTGGTCGAGGTCCCTGCCGCGATCGAGGTAGTCTCGGTGAGCGTCGTCCCCGGTACGGTCAGCCAAGGCCAGAGCGGGGTACCCCTCTCGGTGGCGGTGCGGAACAACGGTCAGGCCGTGCTCGACGGTCTCGCCGTACAGGTCGGTTTTGTCGACGCACAGGGATTGGGAGTCACCTCGCAGTATGTCCTGACCCCGGTCCCGGGCAATCCGACCAGCGTCGCCGGCGGTGGCAGCGCGACTCTCTCCTATACCATGACCGTCGGCG
>MGSU01000309.1:44785-46460 GCA_001799195.1 Deltaproteobacteria bacterium RIFOXYA12_FULL_61_11
GAGGAGGTCGCGTCGCACGCGGTACGACTTGTCCCGTAGCTCGCCGACTGGAATGCAGCGGCGCAGCCGGCCGCTCTCTACTGGCTCTGCGCGCACGACGATGTCCGTCGGCGTTGGCCTCAGGCGGCGCGTGTGGGCGTTCTCTCTCCACCGCGTATTCCCGACATCGCCGGCTCGCTCAACCGCGGCGACCCTGTAGAAGCCGATGATCGCGTAGATCAGGCGGTGATCGCAGGGGGAGACCGGGCGCAGCCCAGCGTAGAAGACGAGAACATCCCCGCGCTCGAACTCGGCGATCCCACTCCCTCGACGTATCCCGTTGTCGCCGTACGAGAGATTCCCGAAGTCGGGGTCCAGGTGCATTCCGCTGTCCGCGAGTGCCTCGGGTAGCGTGACGTGTTTCCGGTTGGCATCCGGGTGCGCCGCAGCAAAGTACGCCAGCGCCGGAAGCACATGCGAGTACGGCGTTGCGAGCCCCAGACCGAAGGGCTCGCTCTCGGGGATCGGGACGTAGACGAAATCACCCGTCACCGGGTCGACGGGTGCGTTCCACCCGCCAAAGGCCTGATCAATGCCAACTCGGACGAGCGCGATCCGGGATGGCGCCTTGTCCTTCCTCGATCGAGCGGTCTGCATGTCAGAAAGGGTCGGCTACTGCTTCCCGTAACGTCAAGCATTGCCGCGGTCAGCTGGCGGCAGGTGCATCGCGTGACCGCTGCTCGAGCTGCCCCGGGAGTTCCCGGACTGCGCCCTCGTGCTACCCGACCACGTCATCGCCATCGAGCCACGTCTGGGCTTCACCGAGCGATCCTCATAGCCGTCCGCGCCTGCCGCTCGGACGGCAGCGCCGTGCCGAACAACCGCCCCACGAGCTGCTCCATCGTGTTGAGCACCTCGAACTTCGACCGGGGCACGACTCGCTGATTCGGGCGCTCGAGCTTGACTCCTTGTGCGTTGCCCTTGGCGTGACGGGCAACCTCGAATCCTTGTATGTCAGGGAGGGGGCGGCCGGGCGCGCCACCGAACCACCAATAGGGCCCCAGCTTGAGGGTCACGGGATCGAACTTCATCCAAACCACGCAGCCGCTCGGCTTGGCGGCAAGATTGAGGCTGATTGTCTGCTTCGCCGTCTTGGCGCCCTCGGCGGAGGACTTCAACTGGATACGTACGACGTCTCCGACCTCGAGGAGGAGGTCATAGCCGTCATCGACCTGGGGTTTCACCCGACGGACTCCGTTCCGCCAAAGTTCTCGGAGGACATCCGCCACGAAGAGGTGCTCGAGAAGCGCCTCACGGTAGCTGGAAAAGAGGCTGTCGTCGGTCGCCGTCATGTTCGCACCCCCGCGCCTGCCTGCCCGTCCAGAGTAGCAGCGGGCAAGGCGCGGGTCTTCAACGAGCGGGCCTGGCCTGCACGACGCTACGAGGTAGTATTCCGCGGTGCCGTCCAACCGCGATGACCGAAGGGCCCTTCTGGCCGAGAAGGAGCGCGAGATCGCGCTCCTCGAGAGCCAGCTCGCCATGGCGCGAGCGCAAGCAGGGGCCCTTCGCGCGGAACTGGCGGCGGCACCGTTAGCGACGGCCGCCGCGGTCCCATCAACCCTGGAGCCAACCGGCCGGGCCACCCCCGAGGAGAAGGTGGCGCTGTTCCGATCGCTCTTTCGCGGGCGCGAGGACG
>MGSU01000310.1 GCA_001799195.1 Deltaproteobacteria bacterium RIFOXYA12_FULL_61_11
TGTATTTTGCTGGTTATTTAGGCAAAGAACTTCAGGTTAGAATCTCGTTAGAATCTCACGTTGGACTTCGGCACTTCGTGTCCCATACGAACGTTCCCGGGTTCAGCGCTGTTCGTCGTCGAGCTCGCGCATGCGGCGCAGGATCCCGAGAGGGCTGGAACTCAGCGCGATCCTCCCCAGCTCATCCAAACGGGCCTGATCTTCCTTGAACTTCCGCTCGAGCCGCACCTGGTAGGCCTTGCCGAGGACCTCGATCAGCTTGTCCATCTCGTAGGGTTTGGGCAAATAGCAGAAGGCGCCGAGCTTGGTGCAATCCACCGCGGATTCGAGCGATCCGTGACCGGTGAGGATAATCACCTCCAAGAAACGATGTTCCTGCTTGAGGTGCTCCAGCACCTGCTTCCCGTTCAGGCCAGGCATCTTCAGGTCCAAGAGGGCGAGGTCGAAGCGCTCCTCGTGGGCCAGCTCGAGCGCACGTACCCCGTCATGCGCGGTCAGGACCTCGAACCCGCGCAGCTCGAGGCGCTTGGCGATGGACTCGAGGAACTTTACCTCGTCGTCGACGATGAGCAGCTTGATCTTCTTGTCGGTCATGATCGTCCTCCGGTCATGGGTTCATTCATGAGGGAAAGCCCAGCCAACTCCAGTAGCCCAGGATGACCCAGCCCCAGAGCAGGGTGAAGGAAATGAGCAACGCGGCAAAGCCGTGGATGAGGAAATCCTTGATGGTCACCAGTTGCTCTCCCGTGATCGGGTCCTTGGCCATGGCATAGGCGATGGCGTTGTTCGGGGTCCCGACCAGGAACATGTGAGCGAAGGAGGAGGCGAAGGCCGTGGCCAACCCGACCATCCAGGGATGGGTGTCGGCGATGATGGCCATGGGTACGGTAATGGGCCCGAGCATGGACACGGTCGCGCCGTCGCTCATGAAATTGGTGCTGATCCCCGTAAAGAGGCTCGCCGCAATGGCGAGCCCAGGGCCGCTCTTCATCGCTTCGGGCAGGATCGCCACGAACTGGTCTGCCAGGTAGAGCGCTCCGCCGGTCTCGGCCAGGCCCTTGCCCAGGGCACAGGCGCTGGCGTACAGAGCCACCACCTCCCAGTGGATCGAGGCAATGTCGCGCCAGGTCAGGATGCGGAAGAGGTTAAGGAGGACCACGGCGACGATGGCCGGGCCGCCCATACCGTTGTCGTCCGAAATGGCGATCCACATCGAGACCAGTAACACCAGGATCACGGCCGTGATCACCTCGTCCCGGGTCATCGGACCGATGCGACGCGAGGCCTCGCGGACGTAATCGGCAGCATTCACCTTCAACCCGCGCAGCCGCCGCCAGAACACCAGGTAGAAGTAGGCCCCGATGCTGAGCGCCGCGACCGGCACGAAGGGCAGACCGTACTTCACCCACTGCCCGAAGGATGGCGCGGTGCAATAGTCGGCCAGAATACCCTGCATGATAGCGTTGCGGCCACCAGCCGCGGGAGAGCCCGGTCCCCCGAGGTTCGCGGTGAAGGTCAGGGCCAGGACCAGCATCACCGCAAGATTGCGGTTCCCTCCCGTACCGCGGGTCCCAGCGACATAGACCAAGATGAGGATCGGCATCAGGAAGGCCACGATGGCGTGCTCGGAGAGGAAGGAACAGGCCATGCCGACCATGGGGAGGAAGAGGAACATCACCCGCGGCAGCGAGGTCGAGGTCCCGAGCAGGAGGATGCCGATGCGGCGGTCCAGTCCGGTCTTCGAGATCGCCTTGGTCAGCGCCAGGACGCAGAAGATGAAGATGACCGCGTCCTTGGCATACGCCGCGGCGATGGTGTCGGGCTTGAAGATCTCGAACAGGTACATCAAGCCGCCGACCACGAGCGCGGTCACGCCGACCGGCATGGCTCCCGTGGCCCAGAACAGGGCGCACAGGACCAGGATGCCGAGCATGATCATCCCCCGTCTGGCGACCTGCTCCGGCGAGAGCGGTTGCTTCTTCTGCCCCTCTCCCAGAGTGATGCCGAGCTCGTACTTCGCACTGTAGTAAGATGCGATGGTCTCGCCGACCTTCATCTTCTTGTACGCCGCGTACCCCATGATCGGGTCGCCGGTCTCCCCTTGTTTCACGCTCCCGCTGAGTTCGAGCATACGCTCGGGTATGGCCCCATAGGCGAGCAGCACGAAGGCCACAACCCCGAGACCGATCACCAAGGGGCGGGAATTTTCCACGCCCTTGAGCTTGGACCACCACGATCCTCGCGGTTGGAGCGGGACCTCGAGGCGGTGGTGCAGACGAGGTTTGTCCTGGCGCGCCATCTCGAGCGTCGCGATCAACTGCTCGAAATCACAAGGTTTCTGCAGGTAGGCGTAGGCTTCCAGCTTTCCCGAGGTCATGGCGGAACTCAAACTGCCGTGCGCGGTGAGCATGATCACCTGCAGCTCGGGCCGGTATTGCTTGAGTTCCTTCAGGACCTGCTCGCCGTCGGCATCGGGCATCTTGCGATCGAGGACGACCACGTCGATGTCCGAGTCGGTGCGCGCGGTCTTCAGCGCCTCCGCCCCCCTCTCGAGTTCGACGACCGTATAGCCGCGACGCCGCAGGCGATCGGCCAGGGCCAAGCGAAAGGTGTTCTCGTCGTCGACGAGGAGGATCTTGTTGGATTTCATGGCCGCCGCTCCTCCTCGAGCTTCGCACTCTTGGTATGCCGCACCTGCGCGGTCAGCTCGGTGAAGAGCTCTGCCAGGCGGAACAAACCGACCACGGTGGAACCGTCTTTCACGAGCAACGAGAGAGTCTGGCTCATGATCAGGCGGTGGAGTCCATGGGCGATCGAGGCATTGTGCTCGAGATAGTCCTCGATCGGGTGCATCACCGAGGAAACCTTGATGCTCGCCGCCCGCCCCGCGATGTCCTCGAGCGAGCCGCGCCAGAAGCGGAATTGTTCCAGCATGGAACCGACGAGCTCTTGGCTGACCCCTGCCCGAGCCAGGAGTTCGAGGTCGCCGAAGAGATCGTAGCGCGGTTCCAGGCCTCTGAGCAGCGCAAGGTAGCCGAGCTTGCCGACCACGAGACCTTGCTGGTCCACGACCAGTACCACCCGCAGGTGGGGTCGCCCTATCGGCGAGCTGCGTTGCGCCTCGTCGAGCACCAAGAACACCTCTTCCAACGTGGCGTCGGTGCTGACCTTGGGACACTCGGACAGGGGGATCATCAGGTCCCCGACCGTGTTCAACTGCATGGCGTTCCTCCTTGACGGTCTCCCGGAGAGGATGCCTCCCCTACCGGCAATGTGATGATGAAGGTGGTCCCCTTGCCCACGACGCTCTGCACCGCGATGGTTCCCCCAAGATTGCGGACGATGCCGTAGGACACGTGCAGACCGAGGCCGGTGCCCTTGCCGACCTCCTTGGTCGTGAAGAAGGGCATGAAGATCTTCTCGAGCAGTTCCTTGGGTATGCCTTTCCCCGTGTCGGCCAGAGATAGCGCCACCCTGCCCTCGGGCACGAGCGAGGTAGTGAGGACGATGGAACCTTGGCCTTCGATCGCGTCGATGGCGTTGTTGAGCATGTTGAGCAACACCTGGCGAAGCTGGTTGGCATCGGTCGTGATCGTGGGTAGCTCCGGAGCGAATCGCCGCTCGATACTGATGTTCTCCACGCTCAGTTCGCGCAGGAAGAGGGTCTCGAGCAGGTCGTCGATCAGGGCGTGCAGGTCAGTCGACGCCAACTCGGCGTCGCTGCGGCGGACGAAGCGCAAGAGCTTGTGGGTGATGTCCCGACAGCGGAAGACCTCGGCCTGGATGGAGGCGAGTCGGGTGTCCAGTTCGGCGGGAACCAGGCCGTCTCCGAAACGCGGATCGAGCATATCCCGGATGAGGCCTGCCTCCTCGGCGATACTGGCCAGGGGGTTGTTGATCTCGTGGGCGATCCCGGCCGCCAGTTCCCCGATCGAGGCCAATTTCGAGGCTTGCAGGAGCTGTCCGGACAGCTCCGAGGTCGTGGCATCGGTCTCGATGCGTACGGCCATCACCTGCCGGGCGCGGACGGCGATGATGCCGATGATGACCAGGGTCAAGAGCAGGGCGAACAACAGGACCCGCTGCTCTTGGGGCGTCAACCAGGGTTCTCCGGGCGAGCGCCGTTCATCCACCAGCACGGCCCAGGCCGTGGTGTGCAGCCAAGCATAGCCATAGACCTTACCCGAACGATCTTCACCGGAATCCGCGCGGGGCTCGCGGGGCGGCAGAATCACCGAGGTCTCGAGCGGGTTGCCGAGATCGGGATTGGCGGACTGATAGATCCCATGGCCATTGATCAAGGCCACCCGCACCACCTTGGCCTCTTCCAGACTCTCGATGTACTCATGGACCTGACTCGGAGCCAAGGTCGCACGGAGCACCGAGAGCTGCTGCCCCCTGCGCCGGGAGACGGCGAGGGTGAAGTGGGGTTCTTGCCGGAAGCCGAGGTAGATGTCGGTGACCACCTGCCCGACCTTGCCGGCCCGCAACTCCTTGAACCACGATTCCTCGCTGTAGTCCTGCCGGGTCAGATCGGGATAGGGTCCGGCATAGGCCACCATCTGCCCCCGCTCATCGAAGACGCCGAGATCGATGTACGTATCGCTCTGGCGTCGGAGGTTGCTGAGGTGGTCCTGCAAGTCCGTCTCGTCCGGTCGCTCCGGGAACCCGGGATCGTCGATGATGTGGGAGAGGTTCCGCACCCGTTCGGAGAGGAACAGGTCCAGCGTGGTGGCGAGGTTCTCGGAGAGCGACACGAGATGATTGCGACGGCCTTCGAGGACCAGACCGCGGTACTGGACCAAGAAATACCCTTCGGCGACCAACAACGGGGTGAGATAGGTCAGGAGCAAGCGGGCGAGCAAGCGACGTCTCTGGTCGCGATAATTCGGTCCCGGCTTCGTCGACATGGGGGTACACCTCGAGGCCGTGCCACATACTGAGTTCGGCCGCGAGGGCCCTGGGCAGGATTCGTGCCGCGAATAATTCCATCGCACGATCAAATTGTTGCCAGAAAAGCACCTCCTCTTGCACCGTACGCCTGGGGCAGAACGAATCACACCCGGGTGCAGGGTGGGCGGCAATGCCCCGGACAGCCTTCCCACCGGGCCTGCCCTGCTCCTTGCCAGGTGGGGCATTCTGCCTCGGTGCCCACACTCCGCCCGCGGTTATTGGCGAGGGGGGATATTATAGACGGCGAGTTTTCGTAAAAGGGTCCTGCGATTGATCCCGAGGATCTTGGCGGTCTTGCTCCGGTTGCCCTGGCAGCGATCCAGCAGTTCGAGGATATAACCGCGCTCGACCTCTTCGAGCGTCCGTAGATCGGTGTGCTGGGCGTTTCCCGACGTGGTGATCCAGGCCGGAAAGTCGTCCCGCTTGATCAGGCCTGTCTTGCGCATGATCACGGCATGTTCGACCGCGTTTTCGAGCTGGCGCACGTTTCCCGGCCACGGGAAACTGGCGAGGAGTTCGAGGGCATCCTGACGGAAACCCTCGACCGAGAAGCCCTTGTTGAACATGCGCAGGAAGTGATAGGCCAGCGGGGTGATGTCTTCGGGCCGTTCGCGGAGGGCCGGGAGGTTGATCGGTATCACCGCGAGCCGGTAGAACAGGTCCTCGCGGAACTGCCCTGTGCCGATCATTGCGCTGAGATCGCGGTGGGTGGCGGAGACCAGGCGCACGTCCACGCAGTGCTCCTTGGTATCCCCGACCCGACGGCAACGGCGTTCTTGGAGGAAGCGCAAGAGCTTGGCCTGGGCAGCGGGACCCATTTCGCCGATCTCGTCCAGGAACAAGGTGCCGTGATCGGCCTGTTCGAGCAAACCCGGTTTGTCCTGCACCGCGCCGGTGAAGGCCCCGCGCTTGTGCCCGAACAACTCGCTCTCGAACAAGGCATCCGGGATGGTATTGACATCGACCGGGATGAAGGGTCCCTTGGCCCTGGAGCTGCGCAGGTGCAGTTCTCGGGCGATCAATTCCTTGCCGGTGCCGGTCTCGCCGCCGAGGAGCACCGAGGCATTGCTCTCCGCAACCTCGTGGACGATGGCCAGTACCCGCCTGAAGACCTTGCTGCGGAAGACGATCGGGAAGGCCGGGGCCTCTCCGCTCTCTCCCTTGTCGCGGAGCTGGCGGTGGGCCCGGACCTGTTCGGCGATCTCGGCCATGACCGCGAGCAACTCCTCGAGGTCGAAGGGTTTGGTGATGTAGGAATACGCTCCTTCCTTCATGGCCTGAACCGCGGTCTCGATGCTCCCGAAGGCGGTCATGACCACCACGGGTTGACGCAGGTACGAGGCCCTTGCGCGCCGGAGCACCTCCAGCCCCGAGGCGCCGGGCATCTTCAGGTCGGTGACGACCACGTCGTAATCTCGCCGCTCCAGCGCGGCGAGAGCATCGGTCCCATTGTTCGCGGTGAGGACCTGATAGCCCTCCTCGGTCAAGACGTTCTCGATGAGTTCAAGCATCTCCTGGTCATCCTCGGCAACCAGGACCGTGATCGGGTCATGCGGGTTCTCGCTTGGTGCCATCCTCCTCCCCCTCACTCGGTTCCACCTCGGCCAAGGTTAAGGCAAAAAGCGTACCCACGCCGACAACGCTGTGGACCTCGAGATGGCCGTCGAGGTCGCGAACCACTCTGTCCACCAGGGCTAGACCCAATCCCGTACCCCTTCCCGAGCCCTTGGTGGTGAAGAAGGGTTGGAAGATTTTCGGCAGGTCCTGAGGTGAAATGCCACATCCATGGTCCTCGACCTCGAGGAGGATGGTGCCCAGAGGCCCTCGGCGACAACGCAGATGGAGTTCTCCCCTCCCGGCCATCGCCTGGCAGGCATTGACACACAGATTGAGCAGAGCCAACTCCAGATCCCGCCGCGGAGCCTGCACCAGAAGGTCGGGGGTGAGGGCGAGCCGGGTCTCGACCCCGGGGTACAGGTCTGCCATGGCCTCCGCGGCCTCGGTGAGCATCGGGGCGAGTTCGAAGATGCTGGGCAGGGAGGGTTCTTGCCGGGTCAGATCGAGCAGGTTGCGCATCAAGGTCGCGATGCGTTTGGTCTGTTCGACGATCTTCTGCAGCCGCGAGGTCGTGGACTCGTCCCCGGCGTGCCGGCGCAACAAGACTTGAGCATTGCCGCGTACCACGTTCAGGGGGGTTCCCAGTTCATGGGCCAGACCAGCGGCAATCTCCCCCATGGTGGCAAAACGCTCGGCGCGCAGCGAACGTGCCTCCGCGGCCCTCGCACGCTCGATGTGCAGGTTGAGATCGGCCACCAGGCGATTGAACTCGCCGATACGCAGCACCTGGTAGGAGACCTCGACCGGTTGGAGGGGGTCGCGCTCATGGTTGACGAGCTGAGCGGTGATCTCGAGCATGGGGCGGACCTGCATCCTGAGGAAGCGGTAGAAGACGGCCACGGCCAAGAGGCAGGCAACCCCGAGCGCGAGGATCAACCAGCCGAGGCGTTGGCGCAGGTCGAGCAGCTTCTCGGCAACGTCATAGCTGACGATCACCCCCCAGCCCGTGGAGGGCATGACGTGGACGAAACCCGAGCGTTCCTTGCCCGAGATGGTGCTCACGAAATGCAGGGGCCCGCGCTGCCCCCCCAGGAAGGCCCGTACGGGCGGATTGCTCGCCAGGACGTGCGCATCGGGGTTGGAGTCCTCGAGACTATAGAAGATCGGCCTCCCGGCTCGATCGAGCACATAGACATGTCGGTGGAGCAGGGTACCGACGTTCGCGGTCAGGTGCAGGCGCAGGTACTCCGCATCGAGGCAGGCCAGGCGGGGGCGTGTCGGTGGGCCGCTGCGCCCCCCGGTGCGCAGCAAGACGCACGGCCGCGGCAACGGGGCGAGTTCGAGGACCGGGGTGACCTCGAAGAGGAACGAGGGAGGACTCTCGACCGCGCTGAACGGGAGAGCCTCGGGGTAGCGCGCACCGGAACGGGCCTCCCCCAAGGAAGAAGCCGTCACCATGCCCTGCTCGTCCAGGAATTCTGCCAGGGAGAAGGCCGGGAAGTCCAGGGCTTGCAAAGGGTTCGACGCGCTGCTCAGCACCGTGGCCGCATGGCGCAGGGTTTCGTCGAGGAGTCGCTCGGCCAACAACGCGACCTGGCGATTCGTCTCTTCCGCTTGCTGTTCGAAGAGCACGCTCTCGCGGCGGTGCAGGTAGACCGTCACCGCCACCAGCGGCACCAAGGGTAGCGCCAGCATCAGGAGCAACGAGCCCGTCACCATGCGGGTCAAGGTCGTGGTCGGCGCGGGGAGCTCGGTCATGGGCAGTTCGGTTCCAGTATAGCGTAACCTCCGACCAATACTCTTGGAAGCGGCCCGTACGCAAGACAGACCCTCTCGTCCCAATCCGATTCCCGGTTTGCATCCCCGCGCGGATCATCTATGATGACCTCGACGTTGCACCCAGGCGGCGACCATGTTCGGTATCGGCAGCTCGGAACTCGTCCTCATCTTGATCCTCGCCCTGATCTTTCTCGGCCCGAAGAAACTCCCCGGGCTCGCGCGCGGCATTGGCAGGGCCTTGGCGGAATTCCGCCGCGCCGGAGGAGAGATGCGTTCCCAGCTCGGTGGGATCTCCGAGCGGGCCATGGAAGAGGTGCACCGCCTCTCCGAGGCCGCGACCCGCGAGGTGCACGAATCTCAACCAACCCCGCCACCCCCGCCCACCGGCGAATCCGGCCCGCAGGGCTCCCCGCCCGACCTCCCCCCGAACACAGAAGCGAAGGAGGAGGTCGTTGCTCCTCCCACCAAGGGCTGAGCATGTCCGCGAAAACCCCTCAGACCTTTCTCGACCACCTCGAGGAGCTTCGGTGGCGCTTGGTCCGCTCCCTCATTGCTGTAACCGTTGGATTTCTCTGCTGCTTCGGTTTCGCCGAGGAGCTGTTCGAGTTGCTGATGCGTCCGGTCCTGGCTGTCTTGCCCCCGGCAGGCCAACAGCTCCACTTCACCGGTCTGCTCGAACCCTTCATGGTCCATCTCCACGTCGGGGTGCTCGGTGGGCTCTTCGTCGCCAGTCCTTACATCTTCCATCAGGTCTGGGGCTTTGTCGCTCCCGGCCTCTATCATCATGAACGCCGCTACGTCGTGCCGTTCGTCCTCGTCTCGTCGCTCTGCTTCGTCGGCGGGGCCCTGTTCGGTTACCTGGTCGTCTTCCCTGCCGGGTTCAGGTTCTTCCTCTCCTTCACCACCGAGAGCCTGGTACCCGTGCTGACCATGGGCGAATACCTCTCGCTCTCGACCAAGCTCATCCTCGTTTTCGGCTTGGTCTTCGAAACCCCGGTCATCATCTTCACACTGTGCGGGCTCGGCATCGTCACCCCGCGGAAGCTCCTGCAGAGCTGGCGGTACGTGGTCGTCGGCATCAGCATCATCTCCGCGGTCTTGACCCCGGCCGACGTGCTGACCATGATCCTCATGGCCATTCCCCTCCTGATACTCTACTTCGGCAGCACCCTCATCACCATGGCCTTGCTGCGACGCCGCGAACCCGGGGAGGCAGCATGAAGCTCTTCCTCGTATCCGCCCTCCTGTTCTCCCTCGCGACGATCGCCGCCGATCAACGCTTCGCCGTCTGGACCAAGGCCCTGCACCATGACAACCCACTGATACGCAAACAGGCGGTGGTCCAGCTCGGCTGGTTGCGGGACCGACGCACCGTGGAGCACCTCGTGCCGCTGCTCGAGACCGAGGCGGACGACTTCTTCAAGATCGCCGTGGTCAAGACCCTCCTGCGCACGCCGACCCCCCGGGTCAAGCACGCGGTCGAGGCCGCGCTGCGGCGGGAGCGCTCGAGAGAGCTGCGCCGGGCCTTGCTCCACGCAAAAGAGGTCCTCGACAACCTGACCGCCAAAGACCGGCTCATGCCCGATCCTCCCCGAAAGGATGCAAAACCCTGAACCCGAGCGATGGTCTTTTTTGTAACTAATTTTTTCCCATTCATGACATTTGTTACCAAAATATTCGCCCCACTCTTGCACAGGTCTCTTTCCTGAGGTACGTTCGAACAGGTCGACATCACCCGGAGGGGGAACCATGGACCGTCATGCTTCAGCACTCCCGATCAGCGTGCTACTCAGCGTCGTGTTGGTGTTCGGCGCCTGCAGCGACACCGAAGACTCCGCCACCAAGCCGGACTCATCAAGCGCCGACCTCACGCCGATCAGTCCCATTGTTCCGGGGGGCACTATTCCCGGGGCTCTGCCATCCTCGGTCATCCCCTCCAACCAGACCGTTGACGGTGCTCCCCTCGTCATGGAAGATGCCTACCTGAGCGGTGACATAGCCCCTTCCGCGCCGATGCCCAAAGGGGACCAAGAGGAGGCTCCCACCGACAACAGCACCTTCGAGGACTACGGTTTCAACGAGTTTGTCACCGATGTCTCGGCCGACCGGCTCTCGACCTTCGGCCTCGACGTGGACACCGGCTCCTACACCGTGATGCGGGCCTGGTTGAACGACAACCGACTTCCCGACAAGGCCGGCGTCAGGACCGAGGAATACCTCAATTATTTCAATGCGAACTATCCCGACGACTTCGAAGAGGCCTTCAAGGTCACCTTCGAGGCCGCACCCTCGCCCTTCGGCCAGGGGCTGCACATGCTCAGGGTCGGGTTGCAGGCGAGAGGGGTCAAGCCCTCGGAGCGCAAACGGGCCAACCTGGTCTTCCTGGTGGATGTTTCCGGCTCGATGAGTGCGGCGAATAAATTGCCCCTGGTCCAGAGTAGCCTGAAGCTCCTCACCGAGGTGATGGCCGAGGACGACCGCATTGCCCTGGTCACCTATGCCGGTCATACCTCTGTCGTGTTACCCTCGACCAGCGGGGACAAGAAGACCGAGATCAAGGCAGCCATCGACCAACTCAGCTCGGGCGGCGGCACCTCCATGGGGTCCGGCATGGCCTTGGCCTACGAAGAAGCAGAAAAGGGGTTCATCACCGGCGGGATCAACCGCGTGCTCGTGTGCTCGGATGGCGACGCCAACATCGGTGCAACCAGCTCCGAAGACATCCTCTCGACCATCGAAGCCAAGGTCGACCAGGGCATTACCATGACCACCCTCGGCTTCGGCATGGGCAACTATAACGACACCATGATGGAGCAGCTCTCCAACAAGGGTAACGGGAACTACTTCTACCTCGACGGTGAGGCCGAAGCCCGTCGCCTGTTCGGCGAACGCCTCTTCTCGACTCTCCAGGCCGTGGCCAAGGACGCCAAGCTCCAGGTCGAGTTCGATCCCGGCGTGGTCAAACGCTACCGACTGCTGGGCTACGAGAACCGCGACATCGCCGACGACGACTTCCGCAACGACCGAGTCGACGCGGGAGAGATAGGAGCAGGGCACAGTGTGACCGCCCTCTACGAAGTCGAACTGGTCGACGGCGGCAGCGGCGCCCTGGCCACGGCCAGACTCCGCTACAAAGACCTCGCCAACAAGGAGACCGTCGTCGAGAAGTCCTTCCCCTTCCAGCGCGACCAGGTCAAAACCGACCTCTCGGCCGCGAGCACGAAGTTCCGCTTCCTCCTCTCCGTGGCCGAGTTTGCCGAGCACCTCCGGCACCACCTCTACTCCGAGCACGACCTGGACGAGATCCTCACCCTGGCTCGGGCCAACGCCGACGAACAGGACGAGCGCGAACAGGAGTTCCTCGAGCTGATCGCCAAGGCCAACACCTTGGAACAAGGCCAACAGGACTAGCCGGACCCGCTCCTCTCCCCTGGTACACCTTCTCATCCCTAGGTCCCTTCCGGAAGCCCCGCCTACCGAAGAACTCGGCCTTGCACTCGCCCGCAACCGCTGCTAGGATGCGGCCTCGACCAGGCAGCTTGGCATGAGGCGGTACGGCCTGAGGTTGTGGGCCAACGAGGCACAACTCGTTGACACAAGAACTCTCGTGTCCCAAGCAGGGATAGTACCAGCCCTCGTTCGAACCTCGCTGCACTCGGTGCGCGTCCCTAGGGGGGGAATACAATGAAGACGACCAGCAACCTCATCATCCTCCTGTTCCTCGCCGGACTCCTTGCCTGCGAGGACGACAAGAAGTTCGTGGCCCAGGATCCCGGTTCCTCGGTCCTGGACGTGAGCACCGATCTCGTTCCGGATACCCCCTACCAGCCCGCGCCCGACTCCGGGGGCACGGTGGTCGAAAAACCGGCGGTACAGCCCGGGCAGGAGCAACCGGAACCTCCGGAGCCGACCGAGCCGGGGAAACCGCCCAAGCAACAGACCGATCCCATCGTCGTCGACGTCATCGACGAGGCCGCAATCCGCGAGGGGCTACGGGCTATCGCCGAGGACTGTCTCACGCGGATCAAAGTTGGAGTTCCCTACGAGTGCGATCTGACCACGGTCTCGGGGGACGAGGACATCACCTTCGCCATCGCCAACCCGCCCGAGGGGCTGACCATCGACCCGGTCACCGGGCAACTTCATTGGACCCCGACCGAGGATCAGCTCGGCCGACACGTACTGGACGTGGTCACCATGCAAGGCCAGCACAACACCGTCACTCAGCTCACCCTCGTGGTCTTCGAGAACACGCCCCCGACCTTCACCGGCCTGGACTGCGAGACCGAGGTAGCCATCGGTCTGCCGTGGGAATGTCAGGTCACGGCCGACGACCCGGATGGTGACGCCTTGACCTTTACCCTCGAGGTTGCGCCCGACGGTATGACCATCGACGAGCACGGCCTCATCTCCTGGACCGCGGAACCCGACGACTCCGGTTGGAACAACTTCGTCGTCCAGGTCGAGGACGGCACCGCCCAGGATTCGTTCCAACAGCTCGTGCATGCCTACGATCCGAACAATCCACCGATCTTCGAGTTCGTCGATTGCGCCCTGACCGCGGAAGAAGACACCTGGTACGAGTGCGGCTTCGTCCTCATCGATGACTCCATCCCCGACGAAATGTCCTTGTGGCTCGAGGACTTCCCCGAGGGCATGCTCTTCGACCGCGAGGCCCAGACCGTGAGTTTGTTGGTGCAGAACGTCGAAGCCGCCACCAAGATCGAATACACCGTGGTCATGGACGTGCTGGGCGTAGAGCATCGCGAGCGCAACTTCTTCCTCGCCTTGCCCATGAACGATCCTCCCTCCCTCCGTTTCCTCGATTGCGGCGCCGAGGTCTTCGAGGACGAGCTGTACGTCTGCCGTTTCGAAACCGTCGATCCCGACGGCGGCGAAGTGTTCCTCAGCCTGGACGCCTTCCCGGCCGGGATGACTCTGGATGAGGCCGCGGGCCTTGTGAGTTGGCGGCCCGGCAACACACTCCAAGCGACCGAGGAACCCTACGAGTTGACGGTCAGCGACGGCCGCCTCGCCCAGCGCTATCCCAAGGCCGTGACCGTGCTACCGGTCAACGACCTTCCCGGGGTGCGGTTCGAGGACTGCGCCCAGAGCGCGGAAGAAGATTCCTTATACTCCTGTACCTTCCTGACCCTGGACCTCGATAACGACGAGGTGGTCACCACCCTGCTCGACGGCCCGGCAGGGATGGTTCTCGAGGACGGGACCCTGACCTGGCTTGTCCCCAACGTGCTGGAGGAAGAAACCCAGACCTTCACCCTGCTCCTCGACGATGGCCAGGACCAGGTGGAAGTATCACGCAGCCTCACCCTGCTACCCGTGAACGATTCTCCGACCCTGAGCTTCCGAGATTGCGCCGTCACGGCGGCCGAAGACACGGTGTACTCCTGTTCCTTCTTCCCCTTCGACCTCGACGGCGACGTGGTCACGGCCAGCCTCGAGGACGGGCCGCTCGGCATGAGCCTCGACCTCCTCAGCCACAGGCTCACCTGGACCGTGCCGAACGCCGCCACGCCCTATGACGTTGTCTATGCGATCCGACTCGATGACGGCCAGGAACAGCCGCGTTTCGAGCAGACCTTCGAGGTCTTGCCGGTCAACGATGCCCCGAGTTTCCGTTTTGTCTCTTGCGCCGACCGGGTGTTCGAGGACGAGACCCTTCGCTGCACTTACGAAACCGCTGATCCCGATGGCGACGTGGTCACGGTGACTCTGCTCGAAGGCCCGGCCGGGATGCTCGTGGACGAGGCTCAGCACCAGATCCTCTGGACCGTGCCCAATGTTTTGGCCGAGACCGAGGTTTCCTTCCGGGTGCGGGTGAGCGACGGCACGGTCGAGCAACTCTACGCGCGCACCGTGCTCACCCTGCCGGTCAACGACGCACCGACCCTCGTCTTCGAGAATTGCCCCGCGACGATCTCTGAGGACCAGCTCTACACCTGCGGCGTACAGGTGGCCGACATCGACGGCGACTCCCTGACCTGGTTCGTGGTTGGCGGCCCCGCCGGGATGCTCGCCGAACCGTTGTCGGAACGGGTGAGCTGGAACGTACCCAACACCCTCATCGCCACGACGGTCACCTTCGAGGTCGTGGTCCAAGACGGCAATGCCGAGACCCGCGGCACGAGGTCGGTACAGGCCCTGCCCGCGAACGATCCCCCGGCCCTTACCCTCTTGGCCTGCCCCGCGGAGGTCGATGAGGACGAGACCTTCGTCTGTTATTACCAGCTCGGCGATATCGACGGGGATCCGCTGCTCGTGTACCTCGAGGCAGCTCCTCCGGGTATGACCGTAGACCAAGCGCAGCGCAAGGTCAGCTATCTCGTGCCGAACACCCTGGAGAGAACCCCCATCTCCTTCACCCTGACGGCCGATGACGGTCAAACCGAAACCCAGGCCGGGGCTTCTTTCGATGCACTGCCCCGGAACGACGCGCCTCTTCTCACCTTCCAGAATTGCGCGACGACGGTCCTCGAGAACGCCGTCTACTCGTGCTCGTACTCGGTCGCGGACCTCGACGGTGATTCCGTGACCGTGGAACTCTCCGGCCAAGCCGAGGGCATGACTCTCGACACCCTCAACCGCACCATCACCTGGATCGCGCCCGAGATGCCGGCCGAACCGTCTCGCGTAGACGTGTCCTACAGGGTGTTGTTCGGCGACGGCACGCTCACCCTGAGCCTGGAACGGCCGCTCAGCGCGCTCGCCGTCAACGACGCTCCCACGATCACCCTCGAAAACTGCCCGGCGGTGATCGAAGAAGACCAGCAGTACACCTGCTCGGTCTTCCTGGCCGACCCCGACGGGGATGTGCTGGCCTGGTCCCTCTCCGGCGCCCCCACCGGCATGCTTCCCGACCTCGTCAACGGGCGGGTGGTCTGGACCGTGCCCAATACGCTCGCGGAGACCACGGTACACTACGACATCGTGGTCCAGGACGGCGCGGTGGAGACCAGGCGAGCGGTCTCGTTCCAGGTCCTGCCCGTGAACGACCCCCCGAGCCTGACCCTGCTCTCGTGCCCGACCAGGGTGAACGAGGACGCCTCGTTCGTCTGTTATTACCAGACCGGGGACCTCGACGGCGACAGAGTGACCGTGACCCTCGCCGACGGACCCGCGGGAATGATCCTGGACCAGACGGCCCGCAGGGTCACCTACCTCGTGCCCAACACCGTAACCGAGACCCAGGTCTCCTTCACCCTCGAGGCCGACGACGGACACGTCACCGTCACGGCAGAGGGTTCTTTCGAGGCCGTCCCGCAGAACGACGCTCCGACCCTGACCTTCACCTCCTGTCCGACCTCGGTCCTCGAGGATGAGACCTATACCTGCACCTACACGCTCGCGGACCTCGACGGCGACGAGGTGACGGTCACCCTCGCGGGTCAACCGCTCGGCATGATCCTCGATCAGGGAAGCCGGACCATCTCCTGGACCGTACCCAATATCGCAGCACCATTTGAGGACTTCGACTACCAGCTCGAGCTGAGCGACGGAGAGGGTGGTACCGCGACCTACCAACGGCCCCTGCGCGGCCTACCGCAGAACGACGCGCCGACGATCGACTTCCTCGCCTGCCCGACCGCGGCCGACGAAGACGAGCTCTATCTGTGCACCTTCCAACTCTCGGACCTCGACAATGACGGCGTGACCGTGACTCTCGTCGGCGCTCCGACGTGGTTGAGGGTCGTCGGGACTAGCCTGACCGGCGTCGTGCCCAACACCCTTGTCGAGACCACTCTCGAGTTCACCGTGCGGATCGGCGACGGCCAGGCCGTGGTCGAAGTGCCGCGCAGCCTGACCCTCACCCCCCTCAACGACGCTCCGACCCTGAGCCTGCTCGATTGCCCCCCGACCGTGGACGAGGACGAGGTCTACACCTGTCGCTACCAGGTCGGGGATATCGACAACGACCCCGTGACCGTGACCCTGCAGGACCTCGCCGGGATCGGTCTGGTCCTGGATACGGTCAACCGCACGATCACCTATCCGGCACCGAACACCCTGGAACCGATCACCCGCTCCTTTACCCTGACCGCCGACGATGGCGAGACCGGGACCGAGCTCGGCGGATCGTTCCAGGTCCTGCCGCAGAATGATGCTCCGACCATTTCCTTCCAGAACTGCGCCACCACGGTGCTGGAGAACGAGAGTTACCTCTGTGCATACACGGTGAGCGATCTCGATGGGGATATCCCTACCGTGGCACTCGTAGACCCACCGGCTTGGATCACCCTCGACCCGAACACCCCGCGCATTTTCGGCACCGTTCCCGAGCTGGACCCCACCCCGATCGAACAGCCCCAGGACTATCAGGTCCAGGTGAGCGACGGAACCACCACCGTGACCGTGGCCCGTCCGCTCGTGGCCATCGCGGTCAACGACGCACCCATGATCAGCTTCGGCGACTGCGTCACCTCGCTCGAAGAGGACCAAGTCTACACCTGCTCCTATACCCTCAGCGACAGCGACACCCCGCCCGGCGACGTCAGCGTGGACCTGACCGCCGCCCCCGCGGGCATGACCCTCGACCGCGTCCAGCGCACGGTCACCTGGTCCGTACCCAACATCCTGACCCCGCACGCCGAGAGCTTCACCCTCCGGGCCTATGACGGCGAGACGACCACCAACGCCTCCCAGAGCGTGCTCGTCGTGCCGGTCAACGACCCGCCGGTGATCACCCTCCAGGACTGCCCGAGCTCCGTGAACGAGGATGCCCCCTACACCTGCACCTACACCGTGAGCGACCTCGACGGCGATGCGCTGACGGTAACTCTCCTCGGCGGACCTGCCGGGCTCGTGCATGATGCAGAGAACCTCCGCGCCACCTGGACCGTGCCCAACACCCTCGCGCCGACCGCGTATACCTACCAGCTCGAGGCCAGCGACGGTGCTGCCCAGACCCGGGCCGGGACCAGCTTCACGGCCTTGCCGCAGAACGACGCGCCGACGATCGACTTCCTCGTCTGTCCGACCTCGGCCAACGAGGACGAAACCTATTCCTGCACCTATCAACTCACTGACCTCGATGGCGACGGCGTGGCCGTGACGCTGCTCGGCGCGCCGGCCTGGCTGCAAGTCGACGGGGGAGGCAACCGTCTCGTCGGCACCGTGCCCAACACCCTCTCCGAAACCACCCTCGAGTTCACCGTGCGCCTCAGCGACGGCACCGCGGCGGTGGACACCCAGGCCACCCTGACCCTCCTGCCACGAAACGACGCTCCGGCGCTGAGCTTCGTCGACTGCCCCACCTCTGCCCGCGAGGACGAACTTTACGTCTGCACCTACCTCGCGAGCGACCTCGACGGTGACCCGCTGGCCCTGGAGCTCCTCGGCGCTCCGGTCTGGCTCGCCCTCGACGAAGCCAATGCCCGCCTCTACGGCACGGTGCCCAACACCGTGGAACCCGAGACTCTGACCTTCACCCTCGTGGCGAGCGACGGCCAGGCCCAGACCTCGAGGCCCCGCTCCGTGACCCTCGCCCCGCAGAATGACGCCCCGACCATCACCGTGGGTCCCTGCGACGCGACCGTGAACGAGGACGACACCTATACCTGTTCCTACACCGTGGCCGACCTCGACGGGGACGACCTCACCGTCACCATCCTCAGCGGACCTCCCGAGCTGATCCACGACCCGGTCAATCACAGCGTGAGCTTCCTCGCGCCCAACACCCTCGTGCCGACCGAGTACCGTTACCAGCTCGAGGTCGAGGACGGAACGACCTCGGCCAGGGCCGAGGCAGGCTTCACGGCCATGCCGCAGAACGACGCGCCGACGCTCGAGTTCCTCGTCTGCCCCGCTTCGGCCGACGAGGACGAGGCCTATACCTGTACCTTCCAGCTCGGCGACCTCGACGGCGACCTCGTCTCCGCGAGCCTCCTCGGCGCTCCGGCCTGGCTGCGGATCGACGCCGGCACCAACCGGCTCTTCGGCACCGTGCCCAATACCCTGACCGAGACCACCCTTGAGTTCACCGTGAGGATCGGTGACGGTCAGGTCGACGTGGACACCCCGCACAGCCTGACCCTCTTCCCTGGGAACGACGCCCCGACCCTGAGCCTCGGCGATTGTCCGGCCTCGGTCCGAGAGGACGAGTCATACCTCTGCACCTACACGGTCGGCGATCCGGACGGTGATGCGTTGACCGTCTCCTTCCTCGGCGCTCCCACCTGGCTGACCC
Source organism: Deltaproteobacteria bacterium RIFOXYA12_FULL_61_11 (assembly GCA_001799195.1). Taxonomy (GTDB): domain Bacteria; phylum Bdellovibrionota_F; class JAHFAK01; order YA12-FULL-61-11; family YA12-FULL-61-11; genus YA12-FULL-61-11. The sequence goes on from MGSU01000310.1 coordinate 18,494, forward strand.
TCGACCGAGAGAACGGGCGGGTCACCGGCACCGTGCCCAATACCCTGACCCAGACCACCGTGACCTTCACCCTCACCGTCGACGACGGCCAACTCCAGGCAGACGTCCTGCAGTCGCTCGTGCTCCTGCCCCAGAACGACCCGCCGACGATCACCCTCGGCCCTTGCCAGAACGAGGTTTGGGAAGACGCGCTCTACGAGTGCTCCTACACGGTGACCGACCTCGACGGCGACAGCCTCACCGTGGCCCTGATCGGAGGACCCACCGGCATGGACCTGGATCAGGTCAACCGCCGGGTGACCTTCCTGGTACCCAACACCCTCGAGCCGACCGACTACAGTTACCAGCTCGAGGTCGGCGACGGTACCGCCCTGGTGCGCGCCGCGGCGACCTTCACGGCCCTCCCGCAGAACGATCCGCCGAGCATCGACTTCCTCTCCTGCCCGACCTCGGCGAACGAGGACGAGGCCTTGAGCTGCACGTATCAACTCGCCGACCTCGACGGCGACGCCATGACCGTGACCCTCGTCGGTGCCCCAACCTGGCTACGGGTCGACCAGGGCGGCAGCCGTCTCTTCGGCACCGTGCCCGAAGTCCCGGAAGAAACGACTCTCTTCTTTACGGTGAGCCTCGACGACGGGCAATTCACCGTGGATAACCAACGCACTCTTACCCTCCACCCGGTGAACGACGCCCCGGTCCTCAGCTTCTCGGGGTGCCCGGATGCGGTCTACGAGGATGCGGTCTATACGTGCACCTACGCAGTCAGCGACCCGGACGGCACGATCCCGACCGTTTCCCTCGTCGGTGCCCCGGCCTGGCTCGGTGTGGATGCCGTGAACTCGCGCCTCACAGGCTCGGTGCCCAACACCGTGATCCAACAGACTCTCACCTACCAGGTCACGGCCTCGGACGGCCAATTCCAGACCACGCGCAGTCAATCGGTGCTGCTGCTGCCGGTCAACGACCCACCGACCATCGTCCTCGTCGCTTGCCCAACCGTGGTTGCCGAGGACGCGACCTACACCTGTACCTACCAGACCGCCGACCTCGACGGCGACCCGGTCGAGGTCAGCCTGTTCTCGGCCCCGGACTGGATGAGTCTCGACCTGGCCAATCACCGGGTCAACGGGGTAGCGCCCAACGTCCTCGCCGAAACCTCCTTCGGCTTCACCCTGGCGGCGAGGGATGCCGCCACCGAGGTCCGGACCAGCGGTTCGGTACGGGTGACCCCGATGAATGACCCGCCGACCCTGACCTTCACCTCCTGCGCCGAGACCATCGCCGAGAAGAGCCTCATCAACGGGCTCTGGGTCTACGGAGTCTTCCGCTGCGACTTCACGGTCAGCGACCAGGACGGCACCATCCCGACCGTGAGTGTGACCGGCGGTCCGACCGGCCTGGTCCTCACCAACGGCAACCGCCGCGTGGAGTACACGATTCCGGAGATAACCTCGGACACCGTCATGACCTTCACCCTCACGGTAAGCGACGCCGAGTTCAACGTGCCCTACCCGCGGAGCGTCACCGCCGTGAACGTCAACCTGCCGCCGGTCCTCGCTTCGATCGGCAACCAGACGGTCCCCGCGCTGGGCTCCCTTGTGCTGCAGCTCCTGGCCTCAGACCCCGACCAAGGTCAGCTCCTGACCTTCCAGGTGAGCGGTCTGCCCGCGTTCGCCGCTTTCGATGGTGCCCGCACCATCACCTTCTCCCCGGGACTCGATGACCTCGGTCCCTACCCCATCACGGTCACGGTGAGCGACGGCAGCGCCTCGGACAGCGAGACCTTCGGCCTGACCGTCGAGGCGGCCGGGCCACAGGACGCCACCGACACGGTCGACCTGCAGGGCAACACCAACCTGAAGGTGGATATCCTGTTCGTGATGGACACCTCCGGATCCATGGACTGGGTGGCGGCCGGGGTTTCGGACTTCCTCCAGGACTTCCTCGGGGAGATCACCAAACCGCCCATGGACCAACACCTGGACTTCCAGATCGCCCTGATGCTGGCGCACAGCAACACGCCCTGGTCCGGCCGGCTCTACAACTACGGCACGGCACCGAAGATCCTCAAGAAAAGCAATTACCTCAATCCCGACGGTTCGGTAAACCTGACCGCCCTCCAGGCCGCCTTCGCGATGAACTTCGAGCATTACGTCGGCGGACAACCCGACGGTGGTGAGGCTGGGCTGTACTCCTACCACAAGGCCCTGACCGACTGGTTGGCCGCAAACTCGACGGGCAACTTCAGCGGGATACCCGACCTCCACGATTTCTTCCGGCCCGACGCTACGTTGAACGTGATCTGGCTCGGAGACGAGAACGATGTCTGCTACCGCTACGGCATCGATCCGTCGATCACGTACACCAACGCGGACATCAACTGGCTGTGCACCAACCACCGCACCCACGTCGACTTCTTCGGCCAGGACACGGACAACAGCAACGAGTGTTCGTCCTACTTCAGCCTATGCTTCAGCTCCGCCACGCAGGTACTGCAGCGGCACCCCGCCGCGCGGACCATCACCGCGGAGAGCATCTACGACAAGACCGCGCAGGTCATGGCGGCAAAGGGTGAGCGTTCGGTAAGCATGTCTGGGATCATCTTCCGGGACATGGACAACCCGAGCCTATATCCTCAATACGCCTTCAACGGCGAGAACCAGACAGGCCGAGGCTACAAGGAGGCCATCAAGGTCAGCCTCGGCAACCCGGACCTCTTGGATGATGATCCAGCGTTCCTCGGACACGTCGTCGACATGCTCGAGATCAAGGCAGGAAACACCACCTTCGAGGAGTCCATGGCCAAGCTCGGTGCTGTGGCCGGCGCCGTGGCCGTGGACGTCACCCTCGACCACGAGCCGATCCCCGATACCCTCTTCGCCTTCATCGTGGCGGTGAACGGCGTGCCACTGGCCGAGCTTGATTTTATTGAGGTCAGCGTGCAACCGAAAGATGGCCCCGTGGTCAGCGTGATCATTCCCGGAGAGTATTATTTCGACAACCTCCAACTCGACATCGATTTTCAATACCTGCCATGAACCCAGGTGGTTAGACAACTCGGCAAAGCTGCCCATCAATTCCTCTTGGGCATCACGTACTCCCGGTCCTGCTCCAACCTCCGGGCGTACGGTGAGTTCCAGACTTGGTCGAAGCTCTTCGCGAGCTTTTTCACCTCGGCCGGATACTTGAACACGAGCTCCAGATTCCGCGAGCCGGTGAAGTAGTCGGGGCTGAAGTTGCTGGTGCCGACCCAACCGACCTCATCGTCGACGACCATGATCTTGGCGTGGTCGACCCGGGCGTAGGGGACGAACCCCTCTTCGGCCTGGGGGATCGTGGTGATCTTAACTTCTATACCGGGCAGGGCTGCCAGGCGTTTCACCTCGTCGATATTGGGCCGGCGGTTGTTCCAGTCGCTGACCAGGAAGGAAATCTTCACCCCGCGGGCCGCGGCCCGTCGGAAGGCAGCGTCGAGGTCGTCGCGGACGGACTTGTCGTACCCGGTGAGCGAATAGGTCATGACCTCCGACCGAATCGAGGAGCGCGCCGAATCGATCAATTCGACAAAGGTCTCGAGCCCGTCGCCGAACCCTTGCACGGGGAGCTTCGCCGGGCTCAGGACCGGCTTGACGTAGGCGATGCCCTTGTTCGGGTTGGTGAAGCCGACCGCCTTACGCCCTGCGGTCTTGTGCGGATAGGCCCTGCCCATGCCGAGCTGCCAGTCGGCCTCGAAGACCTTGCGCAGCATGACGGCCAAGGGGCGGCTCTCGAGCAGTACACCCATCTCGCGGATGTGCTTCAGCGAACGCCAGTCGAAGTTCTGGCTGCCGACGAAGCACGCGCGGTCATCGACGCAAAAATACTTGGCATGGTGGATCCCCCCGGTCAGACCGGTGATATCGTATTCGGCCAGGGCGATCCCCGGGGTGTTGCGAAGTCTGTCGAGCACCTCCTGGTTCTGCGCCACCATCTTCTTGTCCACCAGGAGGCGCAGCTCGTCGAGCTCTCCGGCCTTTGCGGTCAAGAGGTCGAGGATCGGCCGCAGCGGTTCGCCCTCGGCGTCGGTGATGTAGAACTGCCCGCTGAACAGCGAGGTCTCTGCCGACGCGATCAGGTCGGTAAAGACCTCGGCCGCGTCCGGGATATCGGCGAGCCCGAGAGCGGTGCCCACGGGAACGGTCTCGACCAGCGCGAGATCCAGGTCCGGGTCCTCGAGCAAGGTCCACTCCGCGGCTTCGAGTTGCCACGAGAACACGAACAGGATGAATACTGCGCGTTTCATAGTGCGACTCCCGAGTCTCGAACATGGATCCAACTTCAATAGTCTGCATGAACTGCACCATTTCAACATTACATTACTTATTGCCAACTTATTAAGTATATTTAATTTCATCATTTCTTTATCCTGAAACCACAAGTAATCAGTTTTCAAAATACCCATTGCACCTCACCCTCTCGTGGGCTGATGACCCTAGCCATGGGGAAGGCCGTCCCGACAGTGGCACTACGGCCCTGGTATCCGCCGATTTGGTGACAAGGTGGACGATTTCATGTTACAGTATTTATCATAATGTTTTGATATTTTTTGATTAAATTACAGGATAGAGATTCGGCATACGTATTGCTGTTGTCATTTTCCATTGTGTTCAAACCCACAAGGAGCGCACCATGAAGACCCTCATCACCGTCACCTTGACCCTTCTCCTCTGTACCCAGGCTCTGGCCGTCGAGCGCACCTACCGCATTTCCGCTACACCCGCCGGACCGATGTACAGTATGGACATTTGCGTCGGCATCAAGGATCTCTACCAAGAACAACTCCCCGCGCTGCTTGTGGAGGGGCTCGGAGAGGAAGCACTGCTCGAGCTGGAGCTGGAATGTGTCCCTGTCTACAAGGGCCTCTTCAAGAAGACCCTCGAGTACATCATGCTGCAGAGCACGGTTCTCGCGAAAGGTACTCTCGACGTGGTCGAGCCCGTCCGCGTGGCCATCAATCAGGTCAAGTTGGGCGGATACACTTCGGAGAAGAACATCCTGGTCACCACCAAATACCTCTCCGTCACCCTGGTCGAACCGGAAGCCGAGTGAGCTGAACCGACCGTCCCACCTTGCCTTCTGAATGCCTTCAGTACAGTGTAGTTTTTGGTGAATTGCACATAAGTGATCACTCCGTCGACGGGGTGGCACCGACGGGGGACCCCCGCCACGGTGGGTGCATGGATGCACACCTCCAAGTGGTGCGCAGGATGCCGCACCATCGGGCGCAAGGATGAGCATGGTGGGGGCGAGAGGTGACAGGACCCCTCGTACCACCAAAAACTGAAATCCCCCCAATTCTGAAGGGATACCGTCCTCCTCTCGGGAATCCTTGCCAATTCCGCGCGCTCCTGCTAGAGCGCAGGGAACGGAGCCCTTGCGGCCCGTCCAGCGCGAGGTACCCATGAGTCAGCAGCACCATCCCGACGACGACCAACTCCACAAGCTCCGTCACTCCCTGGCCCACATCCTGGCCCAGGCAGTGCTCGAGGTCCGCCCCGAGGCCAAGCTCGGCTTCGGCCCCCCCGTGGAGAACGGTTTCTACTACGATTTCGACTTCGGTGACCGCCCCATCGGTCCCGAGGACTTTCCCGACCTCGAGGAACGCATGCAGCGCATCGTCAAGGCGAGGCAGGAGTTCGAGGGTTTCGAGCAGGACCTCCAGGAGAGCGAGGCCATGCTCGGCACGACCGATCAGCATTACAAGATCGAATACGCCCGGGAGCTGGTCGAGAAGGGCATCGCGCAGGGTGGCCGCCTCACGTTCTTCCGCAACGGTCCTTTTCTGGACATGTGCGAGGGACCTCACCTCAAGCACACCGGAGAGGTCCCCAAGGCCTGCTTCAAACTCGACAAGATCGCGGGGAGTTACTGGCGGGGGGATGAGCACCGGCCCATGCTCACCCGCATCTATGCCCTGGCCTTCCCCTCGCGGGACGAGCTCAAGGAGTTCCTCGGTCGGCGCGAGCTGGCCATGCAGCGCGACCACAAGAAGCTCGGCGCCGAGCTGGAGCTGTTCTTCCACGACGACGACGTCGGGGTCGGCCTACCGCTCTGGCTGCCCGGCGGCACGGCCATCCGCGAAGAGCTGGAACGCTGGGCCAAAGAAGAAGAATTCCGCGCCGGTTACCAGCGGGTCAGTACGCCGATCATCACCCGGGCCGGTCTCTACCACCGTTCCGGCCACCTGCCCTACTACGCCGAATCCATGTACCCGCCGATGCTGGTCGATGAGCACGACGAATATTACCTGCGACCGATGAACTGCCCTCACCACCACAAGATCTACGCCTCGCGCGGCCGCAGCTACCGCGAGCTGCCGCTCAGGTTGTGCGAATACGGCAACGTCTTCCGGTACGAGAAACACGGTTCGCTCTCGGGGCTCCTGCGGGTGCGGGCGATGTGCATGAACGACGCCCATATCTACTGCGCCTACGAGCAGATCGGCGAGGAGTTCGCCAACGTCATGGCCCTGTACGACCGGTACTATCAGCACCTGCACCTCAGCGAGTTCCGGGCGAGGCTCTCCCTGCACGACCCCGACAGCCCCAAGTTCGCCAAGGACGTCGACGAGTGGCGCCGTTGCGAGGACATCATGCGCTCGATCCTGAAAGAAGCGGGCGTGGACTTCGAGGAAGAGGTGGGTGAGGCCGCCTTCTACGGTCCCAAGCTCGATCTGCAGATGAAGAACCTGATGGGCCGCGAGGAGACGGTCTCGACCGTGCAACTCGACTTCTTGATGCCCGGCCGCTTCGGTCTCACCTTCACGGACCGCGACGGCAGCCGCCAAGCACCTTACATCATCCACCGCGCGCCGCTCTCGACCCACGAACGCTTCATCTCATTCCTCATCGAGCGCTTCGGCGGGGCCTTCCCGACGTGGCTGGCCCCCATTCAGGTCGCCCTGATCCCGGTCGGCGAACACGCCCTGGCCTACGCCGATGAGCTGCGCCGCACCCTCACCGAACGCCTGTTCCGGGTCGAACTCGACGACAGCTCGGAAACCTTCAACAAACGCATCCGCACGGCCGTGACCAGGAAGATCCCGAACCTCTGGATCCTCGGCGCCGAAGAGACCGCGGCGCGCTCGGTGACCTGGCGGCGTTACGGCGTGAAGGAACAGCAAAGGCTCGACCTGGCCAAGGCCCTCGACACGCTCGATGCCCTGCGGGCCGGAAGGGTCATGGACAATCTTCCCGAAACAGCGTGGCCGCAGATTTGAAGGGAGCAGGCATTACCCCCGCCACTACAACCTAGTACAAGAGACGAACCATCGCCGACTGATGCGCTAGACCTCACCCTTTGGTCCCAACGATGGGGTCTCATCGCCGCACGAGGTCCCCTCGCTCTGTTGGTCCCGCCTCTTGGGGACAGTCGGCTCCTGGGCCGCACTGCCAGTATCGCAGTTCGATGCCTCGATGCTCGAACCCGAGGTCTTGGATGGCTCGCGTAAACCGTCCTGTGCGCGGAGTGCCGCAAGACGGCGGCTCAGCTCGGCCATATTCTCCAGGGCGAGGAAGCGCTCTCGCAAGGTGAGCTGTTGATTGCGGCGGAGTTGCTCTTTGCGACTGCCGTCATACGTCGTCAAGCTCCAATCGATGGTGGGCAACTGTTCCCTACTCATGGCTCTGTCGTTGCTCCAGTATCCAACGAAGATGGACAACGTCGTCGCGATCCTTAGGACGATCGGCTGCTTCCTTCATGCGAATCAGCGTCTCGAGCGCAACGAAAGGTACCTCGAGCCCGGGTAACAAGGCACCTCGCATTGCCCGGGTGTATTCAGTTGAAAAGTCGAAAGGTTCTTCGATGAAAACGTCGATCGCGGTATCTCGGTGCTGTTCACAGTAAAAACTGAGCACCTGCATCCCTTTTTCCTCCCGCCAGGTTGCCCGTTGGGTCGGCTCAGCGAATTGCCGAGCCTCGATCGGCACCCGGGGTCGATAGCCGATGCCGACCAATGCGGCAAAGAAGGCCTGTATGTTGCCGCGATCGAGGGTAATGACCAGATCAAGGTCGCAGGTGAGGCGCAGGTAACCGTGCGCATTGACGGCCAGACCCCCAGCGACAAGATAGCGAACGCCAGCAGCGTTCAAGGCGCCGAAAATCGTATCCAGGGTGGTCACGTGCATAGTCCGTCTCTCCGTTGCTTAGCGACGTAGCACGTCAGTCGGTAGACCGACTCGAAGTCGGACTTGGTTCCTCACCCGGCACCCTCTGGACCAGCCTCTCCATTGTCATCGAGGTTACCACGCCAGCGTGGGTGGGGCAATGCGAGGCAATGAAATGGAAAGGCGATTCGTTGGCTTGAAGTCCAAGGTGGGTGTATGGCGTAGGTTTATGGTTTATTTCGCGACGATGCTGAGGGTTTGTCTCCCTCAACGTCACCGCTTGCGCAGCCAGTTCAAGGCCTTGGTTTCGTCCCGGAACGCATCGACCGTGAGCTGGGACAGGGTTTTGGTAAAACCCATGACCAGGAGCTGGATCTTCATCGAGGCGCAGACCACGGCGATCCTTCCGGTGTGGGCGTGCCGCATCACCGCCTTGACCAGACTCTTCATCTCGTCGGAGTAGCCGCCGACCTTGCGCAGATCGACCAGGATCGGTACCTTGTCCTGCGCTCCGTCGAGCGCGCGTACAACCTCTTCCTCGAATTGCCCTGCCGGCCGTGGCCCACCATCCTGCGGGAAGGGAACTACCTTGAGGATACCTTGTTCCATCGCGACCATGCTGCTCATGACGCTTCGCTCCGTGTCGTGCCGAGAGAAGCGTAGCGAGGAACCGCCCGTCGTGCAACTCGATTTTTCGGGGGGCGGGAACCCTTGTCCCGACCTCCGCGGCTCCCCGGGCAGGAGCTGGTCCGACATACTCTCGAGCAGCGGTGATTGTCGGGGTCACTTCAGCCGAACAGGTGTTCCGCGGTCCACCAACACAACCAGACCACGAAAATCCCC
>MGSU01000311.1 GCA_001799195.1 Deltaproteobacteria bacterium RIFOXYA12_FULL_61_11
CAGGATCCTCTCCGAACTCGATCCGCGCATCGAGCTCGCCGCTTGTGTGGAGCAGGCCGAGGTGATCGAGTGCAGACCGTGGAGACCTTGCACGATCTGAGGCGCGATAGACACATCAGGCCCCCTTCTGGGAACCTCGTTTGACCCACGTTGCCCAATACGCACTACCAACTTCGTAGGCCGTTCGAGCACCGTGGGAAGCACCAACTCGACATACCCCCCCAAAGGCCGCGGCTTGGATCGAGGCCAGATCGGTGCCATAGGTCGCTACTGTCTCTGTGGGAACCGCACCTTCTCGAGGAGAGCCATCTCCCCCTCTTTGCCGGACCATGCCAACATCCCCGGGTTCGGGTCGACGTTGCGAGAGAGAGCATTGTACCGGTCGGCCACCTCCTAGGTCAGGAGAACTCCTCATTCCATTTGACGTATAACGTATGGCGTTATACTATCAACGGTATGATTACCTCTTTCACCTGCAAAGAAACTGAGAGGATTTTCCACCGGCATTTCTCCAAGAAGTTCCCGCCGGACATCCAATTGATCGCCTTCAGGAAGCTGCGTATGCTCCATCACGCCCACACGCTGCAAGATATAAGTGTACCACCAGGAAACCGGCTCGAGCGGCTCCAAGGGAACCGGGAGCAGAGGTATAGTGTACGCATCAATGCCCAATTCCGCCTTTGCTTCGTATGGATCGGGCATGACTGTCGGGACGTCGAGATTGTGGATTACCATTGAAGAGAGGGCCTCATGAAGAAAGACATCTCCCCGCTGCATCCCGGTGAAGTCCTGGCCAAGGAGTTCCTCGAACCTATGGGACTCACCCAGACCCGACTGGCCATGGATCTGCACGTCCCCCCTCGCAGGATCAACGAAATCGTCCTGGGGAAGAGGCGGATCACGGCCGATACTGCCTTGCGGCTGGCCAGGTATTTCGACGTGTCGCCCCAGTTCTGGCTGGGGCTACAACTCGACTACGATCTCGAGGTCGAGGAGGATCGCTCCAGCGACCGCATCGAACGGGAGGTACTGGTCAACCGCGCTTTCGAGGAGATCTCTGGAACCTAGGATTTGGGGTTACCACGTCTGTACGCCGGCAAAGAGGTGGTTGCGGTAGGTCGGCCAGTGGTAGAGAGTTTCGGGGTTGAAGTCAGCGCCGTAAGGCCAAGTCACGATGCCGGCGAACGGGTCGAAGGCGACCTGCTTGAACTGGTCGAAATCGGCGAGCGCGCCGTACTGTGTCTGTGCAGCATAGGGGCAAGGTCGACCGTTCTTCAGGTCCTGGGTGTCCATAGTTACTGCGAAGTGCTGGCGCCCATCAGAAATCGAACCGCGTGGAGGATGCATCCTCGGAGGGGCCTATTCGTCTCGAACCGAATACGGTACACGAGATTTCCAGAGATGACACCATCCTCCAAGAGCAAGAACTCCCCGATGTCTGGCAGAGCGAGGACGCGATCATCCCTCCCCCGGTAAGTGGTACCAGCACCGGGAACAACCCCCCCGGGGATGGATCAGGGGATCCCGGGACCCTGGAGCCACCCGACAATGGCAACCCAGGAACTCCGGTAACGCAAGAGAACGAGGACCCATTCTACCCGCGCCGCATCCCGGCAGCGGGGTATATCTCGCTGGCTGATACTGGCTTCAGCCTCGATGGAACCTCCTGGCGTCCCTTTGGCGTGCAGTATTGGCCATCCTATGTCCATCTGGCCACCGATGGAAAGGATGTAGCCAGATTGTTGGTCCTGTTAGCGAGGGCGATCGCCCCGTACTGAAGACGATTGCAGCGGAGAAAGCTGCCCTCACGACTCCGCTACCTCAGGACAAGCGCGAGGTCCGCTTCCTTACTTTTGACCGGGATGACACGGTGAACCGAGCCCAGAAGAGACTCGACCTCGCGGAAACCTATGCCGCAAACCAAGCGGCCGGGTATACAACCAAGGTCATCACACCTTGTTCAAACACCACCTCTGCCCAACCTCGGAAAGGGGAGGCCATCATGTGCGTGGGGAATGTTCCCTACAATTTCCACTGTCCGGCGACCTGTCTAGGAGGCCATTTCGACCTTCTCCAAATCAAGGATGCCCAAGGGCAATGGTGCGATGTCGAGGATTATTCCGTCATCCCGGTCAAGGCTGGTGAACCTGTTATACTGCGTGCGGTGATACAAAATACCGGTGAGGCTGCCTGGTTGGATGTGGGGGCGGCGGGGGCAACCAAGGGCTCGGTGCGCCTCGGCAATAAAAAACGACACATTCGCATTATGCCGCTGGGGGATTCTCGCACCAACAGACCAGGCCTTCAATCCTACCGCTACTGGTTGCAGCAACGTTTGCGAACGGCTGGTTATAACGCCATCGATTTTGTCGGCGTACGCCATGATGGGGTCCCTGAGCTCGAGTATGACCAAGATCACAACGGCATTCCCGGCTGGACAGCCAAGAGGATACTCGACGGCTTTGATAAACAACCCGCCAAGGGCAGCCTTCGGGTCTGGCTCCTGCACGATCGACCTGATATCGTTCTAATACATTGTGGATTCAATGATTTGCGATCTTACGTGCAGAATGATGGCTTCACGTGGCAAAAGGCGATTGCAACTACGATCCAGGACCTCGACGCACTCATCGACTTCTTAAAAGGGCAGCATCCCCGCATCGTCACCGTTGTGGCAAAAATTTTCCCCGGCGCAAAGACCGAAGAATTTCCTGCAGTCAATGACGCCATGGTCACCATTTTCAATGAGAAGCTCGAGTATCTCGGTGCTGAAAAAAGCACCGCGGAAGCCCCGGTGATCATCGCCGATCATTACACCGGTTTCGATATTTTCGGTGTCGATGGTGCCGATGGAATTCATCAGAACGAAAGCGGCGCACGGAAGATGGCTGACCGGTGGTTCGACGTCTTGAAACCCCTACTTGACGATTCAAGGTATGGGTTTGCCCCCATTGTCACCCTGCCAGTACCGCGCCGGATAGCATCCCAGGATCAATGGGAAATACCATCGTCTCCTTTTCTAAAAGGGTTCAGTGGGTTCCGTGTTCTCGATCTCGCCCTCAACGCGTATAACTTGGCGTGGTTCGGTGAGACGAAACGTCAGGTCGTCTTATACACAGTCCCCTGACTGAGACATCATCTCGGGAGTTTATCCCGGTGAGGGCCGGAACCACCTGCTCGACCGGGTCCCCCCAACCAGCCCCGGTGTCTGAAGTACCACAGGAAGCCGAGGACCGTCAGCAGCATCAGGGTGAGAGCAAAGGGGTAGCCGAGGTACCATTCGAGTTCGGGCATGTTCCAGGGCGAGGCCGAACGGTCGAAGTTCATCCCGTAGAGGCTGGCGATGAAGCTCAATGGGATGAAGATGGTGGCGATGAGCGTGAGCATCTTCATCGCCTCGTTCATGCGATTGCTCACTCCGGCCAGGTGCAGGTCGAGGAGGCCTGCGCTCAACTCGCGCAGGGTCTCGACGGCGTCGAGGAGCTGCGCGGTGTGGTCGTGGCAATCGCGGAAGAAGGGGAGCGTCGCTTCAGAGACCGGTCCGGTCTCGCCACGCTCGAGCTTGGAGATCGCCTCCCTCGAGGCGGCGAGGATCCTCCTCAACATCTGGAGGTCGTGGCGGACTGCGTGCAGTTCGGCCACCGTGCCTTCTGCCGCAGGGGCGACCACCTGCTCCTCGAGGTGCTCGAGGCGCGCATCGAGCCTCTCGGTGACGGGGAAGTAACTGTCTATGATGGCATCCATAACCGCATACGCCAAGTAATCGGCCCCAGAAGTGCGGAGCCTGCCGCCGATAGGTGCGTTTCTGATGCGGTGGCGCACGGGTTCCAGGCAATCCCCGGGCAGGCCTTCCTGGATCGTGATCACAAAATCCTTGCCGAAGAAGAGGCTGAGCTGCTCCAGCGAGAGGGACTCTTCGTTGGTTGGCATCTGGAGGACGACATAGGCATAGTCGCCGTATTCTTCGGCCTTCGGGCGCTGGTGGAGGTTGACGACGTCCTCAAGTGCCAAGGAATGGAGGCCGAACAGGTCTCCCAATGCCTTGAACGTGGCGGCGTCTCCGACTCCTTCGATGTTCACCCAGAGGAGCTGCGACCCGGTGCGGAAGGCTTGCAGCGCCGCCACGCTGTCGAGGTCGCGCTCGGTCACACATGTTGCATCGTAGGCAAGGACCTGCAGGCGCGGAGGGTGGGCATCCTGGGGGGGAGAGATGGTTCCTGGCGGGCCTGCGATGACCGAGGTCGGGAGGAAACTCGCCGATCTCCGTTTACCTCGTTTCCTGGTCCCTCGTGTCATCGCGCGTCCTCTCCGAATATCGTCGCAGCCGATTAGCGTTTCTTGGTTCGAGAGTTCTATTCCTCGGCTTCCCTGTCAGTCGTTCTAGGGGTTACCTTTGCTGTCGGTCAAGAGCGTTCTGTAATGCGTTGTAAGTATGTAGAGGACGACAAGATCCATGTTGGACTTCGGGTAATCACAATCGCTGACAAGGTTGAGCTGATGGTGAGTGGACTCTTCCCGCGCGTTGAGCACAAAATCCATAAAATCCAAGGACTATCGAAAGCCAGACTCGGTTTTTACCCCCGGCCGAGGTGATCGAGTGCAGACCGTGGAGACCTTGCACGGGGTGAGGCACAAGAGGTGTATCACGCACCTTTCTGGTTTATCTTCACCAGTGTGGGGAACGGGTTGAGGATTTCGATGAGAGCGGTCGGTTGTACGGTTCATCCGCATCTTCTGTTGTAACCAAAATAACAGCATGTAATCTTTGCGATGAGGATGATTGATGGCGGCCCTCAACCCAGCATGCTCACGAACTCGGCGATGACCGCGACCTGGTCCTCGCTCTCTGCGGTGAGGACGATCGGTCGGTAGCGCGGGTTGAGTGGCTCGAGCGTGATGGCGATATGGTGCCAGGACCCATCGGCTTCTTCGTGCTTGGCGCTGCGATAGCGTTTCACGGTGTAGCTGCCGCCGGTCACCGGGTCTGCGAGGTCGCGATGTTGGACCAGAACGATGCGCCCCTGGCGTGAGCCGGTCACCGGGCTGCGAAACAGGCAATAGGAGCGGTGCAGGATCTTCGGTTCCATCGAGTGCCGACTACCTGTGCCACGAACATGCCCGGTCCGAGGCGGCAGGGTTGGGCTGGCCTCGCCCAGGCCTCGGGCTCGACGGCCTGGACCGAGCCGAAGGTACCCGCTCCCGATGGCGTGGTTGAGCAGTTTGGCGAACGAGGTGTTCACGCCCTGTAGGAAGGTGGAGAACTCCTTTATCGTGCGGATGCGAATGAAAAAATGGAAGTGGTTATC
>MGSU01000312.1 GCA_001799195.1 Deltaproteobacteria bacterium RIFOXYA12_FULL_61_11
ATCCTCGCCGATCATCAGGTCACGGACGAATTCCTCGCGATGGATCAGGGGTTCGGTAGCAAGCGGATGCATCACATAGGCCGCGTTCTTCTCGGGGGAGTTCTCGACGACGTTCAACCAAGCCACGACCCCGTTCTTACTGACCATGAGATCCCGGGGGTCCTCGCAGCGAACTTCGCGCGCCGTGGTTTTCCCCGGCCTGAGTACCGAGACGGCGTTGAGTTGGGTAATCGAACCGTAGTGCCGCAACCAGACGACCGAGCCGTCTTCGGAGACGATCAGGCTGGTTACCTTCTCTTCGCGCAGAATCAAGGGTTTTTCGGTCTTCGGTTGCAGGATGAGCACGGCGTTGTCCTTGCGGGCGTCGGTCTCGGCATAATCCCGGAACCAGGCGACCGTGCCGTCATCGCCGGCCACGAGATTGGTCACCACTTCGCTGGACAGTTCCAGAGGAAGTACCGTGTCCGGGCGGAGGACGAAAACGGCGTTGAGGGTCGAGACGTCGCCTATCCTGCGGACCCAGGCGACGGTGCCGTCTTTGGCCACGCGCAGGTCGGCCGGGTATTCTTCCACGAATTTGAGCGGTTCGCTCTGGCCGGGCCGGAGGATGAACACGGCATTGTGGTCCGCATTCTCCTCGTCGATGCGAATCCAGGCCACGGTGCCGCTCTCGCCGATGATCAAGTCGGGGTTATTGGCCAAGCTCGGCAGGGCGATCGCGACCGCGAGCAGGAAAAGAATTGTCTTCATGGAACTCCCCCTTGAGTCGTAGTGGCCCTTCATGCCACAACTCGATCGGGAAGTCAATGCTGCTGAGAAAAGGAAAAGGGCTTCAGCGTTGTCCGAGGACCCACCGTTCGAGCTCGGCGAGTGCGCGGCGGGCATGTCCTCGCTTGCGTTCTGATCGTGGGAGGTCGAGCGGTGGCAAGAGCCCGTAGTTCGCGGACATGGGCTGGAAACGTTGGGCATTGCCGGGATCGGTGAGGTAGGCGCAGAGTGCGCCGCACAATGTGGTTCGCGGAAGTGGGACGAAGGGACGGCCCTGTAGCTTGGCTTCGACGGCTTTTCCCGCCACCAATCCCATGGCCGTGGATTCGAGATATCCTTCGACCCCGGAGAGCTGTCCCGCGAGGTACCAGCGTGGTTCCTGTCCGAAGGAGAGGTCGGCTCGGAGCAAGTTCGGCGAATTGAAGAAGGTATTACGGTGGATAGAGCCATAACGGAGGATCTCTACGGCCGCGAGACCGGGGAGCGCACGAATGACCTCTCGCTGTGCCCCTTGGACCATGCGGGTCTGGAAGCCGACTAGGCTGTAGATTTCTTGCTCCAGACGTTCCCGCCGGAGCTGAACTACGGCATACGGGCGGGTTCCCGTGCGGGGATCGAGCAGGCCGACCGGTTTGAACGGCCCGTATGCGAGAGTTTCTGCTCCGCGTTCGACCATGACCTCGAGCGGGAGACAGGCTTCGAAGAAGCGCGGTTCCTCGAAATCGCGCAGCGGATATTTCTCGGCGATGACAATGCGGCCGAGCAGGGCCTCATACTCGCGGCGATCGAGGGGGATGTTGAGGTAATCGGCACTGCCTTTCTCGTAGCGTGAGGCAGCGAAGACGATCGAGCGGTCTATGCTCGTACCATCCACGATAGGGGATATGGCATCGTAGAAATACAGGTCCTCCTTCCCGATCAGAGGAGCTAGCGTGGTAAGGAGGGCGGGATCGGTGAGCGGACCGGTTGCCAGGATTACGGCTTCGGCCTGTTCGAGAACGGTGAGGTCTTGGACCAGTTCGCGCCGCAAGTTGATGGCGGGATGAGCTTCGACCGCCTGGGTCACAGCGAGGGAAAACTTTTCCCGGTCCACGGCCATGGTCGCTCCGGCCGGGACTCTGCAACGTTCGGCCAGGGCCAGCACCGAGGACCCGAGCAAGCGTAACTCCCCTTTGAGCAATCCGGCGGCGGTCTCTTCCTGGTCGCTCTTGAGCGAATTGCTGCAGACCAATTCGGCCAGACCGGGCAGTTTGTGGGCCGCGGAATAGCGCAGCGGCTTCATCTCTCGAAGGGTGACCTCGAAGCCTTGTCTTGCGAGGTAGAGCGCGGCCTCGCTCCCGGCAAGGCCTCCTCCGACGACCTCAACTCTGGACATCATCACCGAGGACCTCGCGATAGCCGCAGCCTTCTCGCGGGCAGGTCAGACTGTGCTCGCCGAAGCGCTGCTTCTTTTCCACGAGGAAGGGGGCTCCACAGGTCGGACAAGGTTTTTTCACCGGCCGGTCCCACGAGATGTAGCGGCAGGCCGGGTAACGATCGCAGCCGTAGAAGACCTTGCCGCGCTTGCTGCGTTTCTCGGCGAGCATGCCAGTGCAGCCTTCCTCCGGACAGCCCACGCCGATATTGGGCGATCGGGTGTACTTGCAGTCGGGGTAGGCGGCACAGGCCAGGAAACGGCCGAACCGTCCGTGCCGATACACCATGTCCTTGCCGCACTTCGCGCACCGTTCGCCGGTACGTTCTTCCTCGAGGACTTTGAGGGCACCGCTCTCGTCGCGCACGAACTCGCGCGTACCCTTGCAGTCCGGATAGCGAGAGCAGGCGAGGAAGCTGCCGTTGCGACCCCATTTGATGACCATGGGGCCGCCGCAGAGGGAACAGGTAATCTCGGTCGGGGTTTCCTCGCGTTTGACGTTGCGCATCTCTTCGCGGGCAACCTCGAGGTCGCGTCGGAACCCCTCGTAGAACGTGCCGATCACCGTCTGCCAGACCTCCCGGCCCTGCTCGATGTGGTCGAGCTGTTCCTCCAGGGAGGCGGTGAACTCGATGTTCATGATGGTCGGGAAACTATCGACGAGGAGATCGTTGATGATCATGCCCAGCTCGGTCGGAACGAAGCGTCCCTCCTGCTTGTGCACGTATTCCTTGTCCGTGATGGTGGAAAGGATGGTGGCATAGGTGGAGGGGCGGCCGATGCCGTTCTCTTCGAGTTCCTTGACCAGAGAACTCTCGGAGAAGCGAGGCGGTGGTTGGGTGAAATGCCTGCTTGGTTCGATGGCGAGGACGTCCAGTTTCTGCTGTTTTTCGAGTCCTGCCGGCAATTCGGATTCGTCTTCGCCCTTGTCCTCGCGCTGCTGGGGTTGATAGACCTCGAGGAAACCGGGCAGCCGCAACACCGAGCCGGTGGCGCGGAAGGTACAGCCCGCAATAGTGGTCTCGACGACGGTCTGATCGTAGACGGCAGGCTTCATCTGGCTGGCCACGAAACGCCGCCAGATTAATTCGTAGAGACGGAACTGTTCCGCGCTGAGGTGCCCGCGGACGTGATCGGGTACGAAGCCCATGCTCGTGGGCCGAATGGCCTCATGGGCGTCCTGGGCGGATTTCTTGGTGGTGTAATGATTGGGCTTCTCGGGTACTGTGTCCTGTCCGTAGGTTGCTGCGATGTAGGCTCGTACCTCGGTCAGGGCTTCTTCCGAGGTACGTACCGAGTCGGTACGCATGTAGGTGATGAGACCCGAGACCGCCTCACCGCCCAGTTCAACGCCTTCGTAGAGTCGTTGGGCCAACATCATGGTTTTACGGGCAGGATAACGCAGCCTGCTGGAGGATTCCATCTGCATCGAGCTGGTGATGAAGGGAGGACCGGGGTTGCGTCTGCGTTCGCGGCGTTGGACCTCGTCGATCAGTACCTCGCGGCCTTCGAGCCGTTTCCTCACCTCGTCCGCGGAGCGTTGATCGGGGAGGTTGACGTCCTTGCCGTCGATCTTGACCAACTTCATGGAAAAGGTACGACCGTTCGGACCCGCGACCTGCAGGGTCATCTTCCAGTACTCTTCTTTCACAAAGGCGCGGATCTCGCGCTCGCGGTCGCAGATCAGCCGGAGCGAGACCGACTGAACCCTCCC
This sequence comes from Deltaproteobacteria bacterium RIFOXYA12_FULL_61_11, assembly GCA_001799195.1. Classification (GTDB taxonomy): domain Bacteria; phylum Bdellovibrionota_F; class JAHFAK01; order YA12-FULL-61-11; family YA12-FULL-61-11; genus YA12-FULL-61-11. Next base: position 3,897 of record MGSU01000312.1, read on the forward strand.
GGCCGAGAGGCCCCGGCGGACTTTGTCCCACAAAAGCGGGCTGAGGTTGTATCCTACCAGCCGATCGAGGACCCGTCGGGCTACTTGCGAGTGGTACTTGGAGAGGTTGAGCTGCTCGGGCCGGCCAAGGGATTCGATGATCTTGTTCTTGGTAATCTCGTTGAAGAGGACTCGGTATACTTTCGTGTTCTTGCCTCGTATCTCATCGTAGAGATGCCAAGCGATGGCTTCTCCTTCGCGGTCCGGGTCGGGGGCGAGGAAGACTTCGCTGCTCTCCGCCGCCTGCTTGCGGATCTCGGCGAGGATCTTGTTCTTCCCGCGGATGGTGACGTAGCGCGGTTCGAAGTTCTTGGCGACGTCGACTCCCAACTCGCTCTTGGGCAGATCTTTGATGTGACCGACCGAGGCCAGGACTTCGTATTGGCCCTTGAGGTATTTGCGGATGGTGTTGGCCTTGGTCGGGGACTCGACGATGATCAGCGGTTTGCTCATCGGTTACTCTTGAGGTATCTAGCGCCCTTCGTCTCGACAACGACTCCGACCAGGGACAGCTCCAGCAGCGCGGCAAGGGCGGCCTCGGGCGAGAGACCGCTGGAGTTCACAACCTGGTCCAGAGTCACCGCCCGCTCCGGGTCGAGGCATTCTATTACCAGGGCTTGGTCGCTTGTCAATGTCGGGACCAGGAGTTCCTTGTTCGGACGTTCGGGTTCGCGGGTCACGAGGCCGAGCGGAGTCAATTCTTCGAGGATGTGTTCCACGGTCGTGACCAGTTTTGCCCCCCTGGAGAGCAAGGCATTGGTTCCCTGACGATCGCGGTCGAACATGCTGCGGGGCACGGCGAAGACCTCGCGGTTCTGGTGTAGGGCTTGATATGCGGTCACCAGGGAACCGCTGCGCAGTGCGGCCTCGAAAACCACGACTCCCAGACCGAGGCCGCTGATGACGCGATTGCGGCGGGGGAAGTTGGCGCTCAATGGTCCATGGTCGATCGGGAATTCCGAGATCACCGCCCCCTGGTTCGCCACCGCGTCGGCGAGCTCCGTGTGTTCGGGGGGATAGACGGTGCCGATGCCGCATCCCAGGACGGCGACGGTTCTCCCACCTGCTGCGAGGGTGGCCCGATGCACTTCGGCGTCAATGCCGCGCGCGAGACCGCTGACCAGTCCCAACCCCGCTTCCACCAGTCCGGGAACCAGGGCGCGCACCGCATCCAGACCGTAACGCGAGGCCTTGCGGGATCCGACGCCTGCCAGGAGGGGACGGCCGAGGTCAGCGATACTGCCTCGCACGTAGAGCAGGGGCGGTGGATCGGTCAACACGGCCAAGCGTTCCGGATAGGAAGGGTTGCCGAGCGCGAGCAAGCCGACCGCGTGTTTTTCCAGGAGCGCGGCGAGCCGATCCTCGAAAGCACCGAGGTCG
>MGSU01000313.1 GCA_001799195.1 Deltaproteobacteria bacterium RIFOXYA12_FULL_61_11
AATATTGTAGACGTTCATCTACAATATCACACCGCCAGGAAAGGTCAAGCACCTATCCCCTCTTTGCTGACGCACACCCGATTGATCTTGGCTGGTCGATTTACTATAGTGCAGGAATTAAAGAACACCCCCTTGGTTGGAACATGCTCCAAAGTATCCTATCGCTCCTTCCCCTGCTCATCGCCTGCACTACCGGCCCAGGGCCATCTTCAGCTCCGGAGAACAACTAAAACAACCTTGTGCCGGTTCTGCGCCCAAGCGGAGACAGTAAGCTGCCGGTGATCATGCTGGGGGGGAGTACCGCACTCCAGGTCGATTACGAACAGCGCCCGATCACAGCCGGCACCGAAGGAAGCGAACTGAGCAAGGAAACCTTTGTGACCTTGACCCTCGAGAACGACCTCAAGCTCTACTTTCCCGCTACGGCTCTGACCCAAAACACCGAACTTGATGCCATGCTGCTCTCCACCACGGCCCTTGAGACACGGTTCCTCCAAAACGAATACGAGTTATCCATTCCGGGTTCCGTCGATCGCTCGAAGTTCAACGATGCTACCATCCTCCTGGCCTCGGCATTCCTCAGCTTGAAAGGAACCACCGAATTTACCGGGGAAGGGTTCAGTCTGGCCATACCATCCAATGCTTTACCGAGTTCGGGGATTCCTTCTAACGCCCTGCCAAGTTCAGCCTTGCCGTCCAATGCCTTACCGTCCAATGCGCTGCCATCCAATGCCTTGCCGTCCTCGTTGATCAGCGAAGCGCTGTTTTCCCTCAGCGACCTGCCCGACGCCCTCGCCGCGCAAGCTCTGCCATCTTCCTGGTTCTTACGTCAGAACGACGCTTCGAATGGCCCACCCATTCTCGAGACCCTGCTCACGTGCAGGGACCGTACAGGGTTGAACTACCGTACCCATTGCAAAGCGACCACCGAGCTCGCCGAAGCTTCAACGATGGGGCTGAATTTTTCCTGCCCGATTACCGGGACCCTTCTCGAACCAAACTGCGAAATCACGGTCATGTTACTCTTGCAGGAGCAGTACCTCCAGGCGAGCTTGGACGAGATACCTCTCCACTTATTGAAAGACGAGCTCGTCCTCAACACCAATACGACTCCAACCATCACCATGCCAGAACACCTGCAAATCCAAGCTGGTACGACAAGTTATGCTCTTATCAGCGTGGATGAACCCGATGCCGACCTTCTGCTGGCCGAGCTCGAGAATAAACCCGAGTGGATCCATCACGAACACCATCGCCTCGTTTTCTCCCCGGCCGCGACGCTCCAGGACAGCACGGCTGAATTCACGGTGCGGGTAATCGACAACGGCAACCCCAGGGCGATCGACGAACTGCTGCATCCTGCGCACCACCTGGAGGTGTGCATCCATGCCCCCACCGTGGCGGGGGACCCCCGTCGGTGCCACCCCGTCGATGGAGTGATCATTTAAGTGCAATTCACCCAAAACTGAACTTTCACTGAAGGCTTACTGTTCCCAACTTTTTTCGGTTGCACTCTCCGGCGCGATCGTCTATGAACGTCGGCAGGGCGACATACCCAAGTGGCCCAAGGGGACGGTTTGCAAAACCGTTATTCATCGGTTCGAATCCGATTGTCGCCTTCACTTCTACCTTCCTCCTATCCCTTCGGTGGCCGTGCCCATGTTCGAGCCACACTGTACCTATACCCCCATGTTCGCGTGGTCGGCATGAGCTGGTCGGCGTCTCTGTTCCGCACCATCCTGACCATTTCCCTTCTGGGAGTCCTCACCTGTTCGGGGCACCTCTACCCCACGCCCGCTCCTGTTCCTCCCATCTCGATCGTCATCATGGGCTTCAATGACCTGCATGGCGCTTTGCAACCCGAGACCTACCCGAATGCTCGAGGTGAACCGGTACCCTGGGGAGGGATGAGAACCCTTGCCTCCCACCTCGCGGCCTTGCGGGAATACCACGGCGAAGGGCTAGTCGTCGTCGATGCCGGGGATACCGAGCAAGGCACCCTCGAGAGTTCCCTCGACGAGGGTAGGACCATGATCGCCCTGGAAAACTTCCTCGGGGTCGATGTGGCAGCCCTGGGCAACCATTCCTTCGATTTCGGTCCAGCCGACCCCGAAACCGGCACCGGGGAACTCCACGGCGCCCTCTACCACCGGCTGTCCGAGGCGCGCTTCCCGATCCTTGCTGCCAATGTGTTCCTGGAGCGCAACGGGCAGCGCATTCCCCTACCCGGACTTGGCGCCCGCGCCCTGCTCGAGGTGAGCGGCGTGCGGCTCGGCTTTGTCGGCCTACTCACCCCCGAAACCAAGGTGACCACCAGGGCTCGCCTAGTCAGTGACGTCGTCTTCGAGGATATGGGGATGGCGTTGCGCCGCGAGGCGGCGGCGTTGCGAGCAGAAGGCGCCGAGGCCATCATCGCCGTCGTCCACGCCGGAGTCACCTGCCTGCCCGAAGAAGCCCAACCGACCCCTTTGGAAACGGTCGGTACCTGGCGCCGGGATCAGCCCGAGGCCCACTGCGCCGAGCCGGGCGAGCTCGCGACGCTCCTCGCCACCCTTCCTCCCGGGTTGATCGACGCCGTGGTCATCGGTCACATCCATCGCCCCGCCCATCATTTCATCAACGGCATCCCGGTGATCCAATCCTCGAGCAACGGTCGCGACTACCACCTCCTCCATCTGTACTTCGACCAACGCACCAGACGGTTCTTACCCTCGGCGACGCTGATCGAGGGTCCCATCCAGGTTGCGACCGACACGCAACTCGAGCCCCTGGGAGCCCTGCCCGAGAGACTGCGCCTTCGGATGAGCCCCCCCGCACCTGCCATCACGGCGCTGATCGCTCAGGCCCTCGAACGCACGGAGCGGCACCGTTCTACGGTCCTCACCCACCTCGCTGAACCCCTGCCCCATGCAAAATGGGGTGTATCCCCGCTTGGAGGCTTGGTATGCGATGCCATGCGAGAGGCGACCGGCGCAGAGATCGCCTTACTCAATGCCGGGGCGATCCGCACCTCCTGGCCCGCGGGTCCGATCACCTATGACCAGCTCTATCGCACCCTGCCCTTCGAGAACGAGGTGGTCCTGCTCGACTTGTCCGGCGAGGAATTGCGCCGTCTCCTGGTGACGGCGTACAGTGGAATCAAAGGGTTGTTCCCGAGTTCCGGCCTCTTGCTGCGGGTACTCTACCCCGGGGAGGGAGTACCCTGGGTCGATCTCGACCGCGATGGACAGCCCCAACCCTGGGAACAGGACCGGGTGCTCGAGGTACGGCTCAGCACCGGCGAACCGCTCGTCCCCGGCCGGCGGTACCTCGTGGCGACCATCGATTTCTTGGTAGAAGGCGGGGACTACACCCGGGCCGCGCTCTCCTCCCTCACTGCCGACCGTATCCGGACAGGCGTGGAAAAGAGCCTGCGCAAGGTGGTCGAGGAGTATGTGCGTAACCTGCCGTCCCGCACCCTGCTCGGCAGTAGGGTCATACCCAATCCTCCACGCTTGAGCCTCATCCCAGCCCCCTCCGCTCAATCGGCAACCACCCCCTGACCGTGAAGGTGGACGTCCCGGCGGGGTACCGTTCGAACTTCCCGCAGCAACGCACCGCACCAGAAAAAAAAAGTTCCACCCCCGTGAAACATTTTTGGGAATATGGTATCTTTGGGTCCAGTTCGGTTGATCCAGACGGAGAGGTTTTCTATGGTACGCATCCCGCTCCTCGTAGCCCTGACCTTCCTCCTCAACTGCGGCCCTCCCGAATACGACATCCTCGAAGCTCCGGTGGTTTCAGGAAACGGATCCTACAGCATCCGCTTCCTCGATACCCCAGGCAGTCAACCGATGATTGCTTGCGCCGACCTGAAGTTCTGCGACCAAGCCAACCAGAACACGGCGAACACCGTTTGGTGCTATCTCCCCGATGATCAGGGTAACGACTTCTGTTGCTCCGCCGGAGCTTCTTCCTACGATGCAGCGAACGATCGGTGCGTCGGGGATGGTCCGACCCCTTGCAACGAACTGAGCGAAGCCTGTGGTCTTTCCTCCACCACCGGCATTGTCCCCTGCTTGACCGTGGCCAACCAGCAACAGTACTGCTGTCCCGCAGGGCAGGTCATCAACGGCTCGAGTTGCGGGGCGCCCCAACTCTACTATGCCACAGGTGGTTTCCCTTCCTGCAGCACGATGAGTTCTGAGTGCCCCGGTTCGAGCGTGGATGGTGTCGAACCCTGTATGGTCGACGGCACCAATGAATCGAGATTGTGCTGCCCGGCAGGTAAGACCGTGATCAGCGGGGCGTGTGCAACGCCTGGCTCCTACCCTTCCTGCAGCGGTTTCAGTTCGACCTGTCCCGGATCGAGCATCGATGGCGTTCAGGCTTGCAAGGTCGACGGCAGCAACGAGGTCAAACTGTGTTGTCCTGCCGGCCAGGTCGTGGTTAGTGGCGCCTGTGGAACCTCCACAGCAGCCGCGCTCTATCCGTCATGCAGCGGCTTCAGCGCCTCCTGCGGCGGGGTAACCCTGACAGGCGGGCAAAGCTGCTCCGTCGATGGTACAAATGAAGTGCGTATCTGCTGTCCCCGTGGGCAAACCGTCTTGGAAGGCAATACCTGCGGCGTCCAGACAACCCCACCTGTTGATGCCGCACCGGATTGCACCGGCCTGACGGCTCCGACTTGCCAACACGGTGGCACCGCCCATTGCGTCCTGCCCGCCGGCCGGAACCAAGCTATCTACGAGTGCTGGTGCGTACAACCTTGGCGTGGGGCAACGTGCGAGGTCGACGGCACCGATGCCCCGGCCCCGGCCGACTACCCCCCGTGCGGTGGTTCGGGCTGTGAGACCCTGGGCGCTCAGACCTGTGCGAACAACAAGAAAATGAACTGTCAACCCAAGACCGGACTCTTCTGTCTGGAGAACGTGGTTGCCCAGGATTGTGCCCCCGGCACCTGTTCCACAACCGGCGGTGCGCATTGTGAAGGCGCTGGACCGCAAACCTATCCTTGCGGAGAAGGCACGACCGGAGGCAATTACCTCCAAGGAGAGAACTGCACCTGCCTGCCCAACTATACCCGTCTCACCGCAGCGACCTGCAAAGCACCGGCTGCAGCAGCACCCGCAGAACCCGTACCAAACGGCCAGTGCCGGGTCGCTTGGGGAGATCAAGGCTATGCCTATGGCGACACCTACGGCGCGGCCTGCAACTGTCCGGGCTCTACGTGCCTAGGTACCGATGCTGACGGTAAGGGTTCATGTTGTCGTGGTGGA
>MGSU01000314.1 GCA_001799195.1 Deltaproteobacteria bacterium RIFOXYA12_FULL_61_11
ACCTCCCACTGCACTGCTACTAACTCTGAGCATCCTCTTCCTGGCGCACTATCCTGATCTTCACGCGTTGATTCGCAGAGGGATCCGATAATTCCGTTGCGACTAGCCGAGTAGTCCTGGTATTCTTGTGGGTCTCCAATAACGGGGGGCAATCGAGTACCTATGAACCTTCGTTCCACGAGTGATGGATGGCGAGGAGTCATCGCTGACACCTTCACCTTCGATAGCTTGACTACCTTGACCAGGGCCATCGCCGACTTCCTCGAGGGAGCAGAGGCTCCAACCTCCACGGTCGTGGTCGGTTATGACCGGCGTTTCCTGTCCAAGACTTTCGCAGAACTTGCCGCAGCAGTCCTTGCCAGCTCTGGCCTACAGGTGCTGCTCTCCGACGACTTCGTGCCGACCCCAGCCCTGACCTGGAACGTCAAGCAATTCAAGAGTCGAGGCGGAATCATGATCTCCGCCTCCCACAATCCCGCGATCTACAACGGCCTCAAGCTCCGCGAAGCCTACGGAGGACCTCCTCTGGACCATACGGTTCGCTACATCAACGAGCGAGCCGAGCTCCTGCATCGCTCTCGTCGCGGACGAGCAACAAAAGATTTCAATTCATTGCTGCGTCAAGGCAAGATCGAGCGCATCGATCTCAAAAATCCCTATCTGAAGCACCTCGAACAGGTGCTCGATCTCAATACCATCGCCCAAGCGAGCCCCAAGGTATTCCTCGATCCGATGCACGGGGCAGGTACCGGCTACATCTCCACCATCCTGCGCCGTTGTGACTGCGAGGTCGTCGAAATACATCAAGACCTCAATCCCTCCTTCGACGGGCATCCTCCAGAACCTCGGCGCGAGCATCTCACCGACCTGACTGAGCTCGTCAGGCGAACGAACTCCAATCGTCTCGTCCTGGGTCTCGCCAATGACGGCGATGCCGACCGTCTCGGCGCAATCGACGAGAATGGCGAGTATTTCAACACCAACTGGATCATCGCGCTCTTGCTCTGGCACCTCTATCGCCAGATCGGGGTGCGCGGCAACACCGTCAAATGCGTCGGCTCCTCGGATCTCATCCGTCGTATCGCGGAGCACCACGGCGCCCAATGTCTCGAGACCCCGGTTGGTTTCCGCTACATCGGTAAAGCCATGCTCGGCCGTAATGACATTCTGCTCGGAGGGGAAGAAAGCGGAGGAATAGGGTTTCCCCGCCACATCCATGACAAAGACGGCATCCTGGCCGGCCTGTACCTCCTCGAAGCTTGTGCACGGCGCTCCATGGGGCCCGCCGACCTGCTGACCGAGATCAACAATCAGCTCGGGTCGTACTTTCACGGCCGTCTGGACCTCAAACTCCAACGCGGTTCGGCACAACAAATCTTCGAACGCCTCCAACGTCAACGCCTCGAGACCATTCTCGGTCGTCAGATCGTCCGGACGGAACAACTCGACGGGCTCAAATACCGTTTCGAGGATGGGTCTTGGTTGTTACTTCGCCCCTCCCAGACCGAGCCTCTCATGCGTATCTATGCAGAGAGCCTCGGCGAGAACAAGGTCGAAGAGCTTCTCGAGGTAGGTCGTACAATCCTGCGCACACAATGAAGAAGTTCCAACCCCAATCCCTGGCGCAACTCTGTTGGATAACCTTCCTCGTCGTGGGTTGTGAGAATGAACCGACTACCTCGCCACCAACCAAAGAACCTCTCATCGATTCCACTACCTCCCGACCACCCTTGATCCTCGATCAGGACCTTCCCGAGGATCACGCTCTCGATCCCGTCGCCGAGCTCGCCCCAGGTGCCATCGTGAGTACTGATCAAGGTAAGGATGGGTTCCTCGTGACCTGTGGGGTGATCAATACCGGGAGCACCATCAGTAAGGCCACCGAAGTTGTATGGTCTGCAGGCGAGGTTGAGTTAGGCAGACAACTCTTGCCCAGTGTAGAACCGGGTCAGACCTACAACTCGCACGATTTCGAGCTCTTGGTACCTTCGCCGACCGATGGTGATACCCTCCTCGTTTTCACCGTAGACCCAGAGAATCTGGTCGAAGAAGTGGACGAACTGAACAATTCGACCAGTCTCCGGCTTTCTCCTCCTACACAACCGGCAAGCTCCACCCAACCCGACCAGGGGGTGGTCCCAGTCCCCGACCAACAACCTTTTCCCATTGATCTCATGGCCCTTCCGCTCGAGATCCTCTCGAAAGAGAACACCCGATGGACGTTCGATAGCGGCGTAAAAAACCACGGGACCACGGCAAGCCCCTCTTTTACCGTACGTTGGATTATCACTCCTGAAGCGAGCCCAACCAACGAACGTACCGAAGAACGGCAACATGCTCCGGTTGGGTCAGGAACCACCATTCTCGGCGATCCCGCCACCGAATTCGAACATGTCTTTCTCACTGCCGGGGACTATCTGGTCTCGCTGCACCTGGATCCAGTTCACGCCTTGGGCGAAACCTTCCTCGAGAACAATACAGTTTCCCTAACCGTGACCATTCCCGACGTGCTCGATCTCGCGATCGTGAAATTCGTGCCGACCACACTGGAGTACCTATCCAGCGCGCGCGTCTTGAAACTCTCGGTAGTCGTGGCCAACCAGGGAACCCGCACCGTCGAAAAGGCCTCGATACACTGGTCCCGGCACTATTCGGGGAGCGACGCCTTGCCGATCGATTTGAGCACCACCGATTTCGGCCCCTTGTTACCCGGAGCAGAGGCATCGGTGACCCGCAGTACCACCCTCGAGCTCGGCGTGGGGTCGCACGAACTCCTCGCTGAAATCCTCTTGGGTACCGTAGTGGAATTCGGATCGGGCGCTCTCGCTGCCAACAATACCCGTACCTATCGGGTCGACATCAAGGCCGGTGGCCCCATACCTGTGTTGTGGTGATCTGCCAAGAACTTCGAGAGATGCAGGTTCAGGACTCTGGCACCGGTTCGACGGTTCGAACGGTTTCGACCGTGGGACGGGTCTTCCTGCCTCTCCTGCTCGAGGCCTTGAGCAAGGCCAGGACCTCGGGACGCCTCTCGGGAGGAATGGTTCGACCTTCCTCATCGATGATAGCTCTGCGATATTGCTGATAGTGCTTGCCGCACAATCCATTCAGATAGGCTGCCCGCCCCTTGCAGTTCTCGATCTTGCACGGGCCTTTGTCTCTTTCCGACGGTGCCGGGACTTTCGACGGTTCCGTCCCCCGGGTTCTGGTACTCTTGACCTTCTGTTTTCTCGAGTTTTTTGGGGAGAGTTCAGTACCTTGACGAGGTTCCGTCGATGTAGCAACACTCGGTGTCTGTGACTCCATTGTAGAACTGCGGGACTTCCTGATTCTCTTCACGAGCTTTGGTTCTGATGGTACAGGCTGAACAACGGCGGAAGTATCACGTAATTCGGTGAGTCCGCGTTGTTGCAGTTCGAGGACTTTCTGGGCAAGTGCATTGAGGAGAAGATCACCAATGTGTTTCCAGACCATTATTCACCTCGTTAGTACAATGATATCCAAGAGGGATTCTTCCCTTCCTAACCAAAAGGTCATCAAACTTTCAGGTTTCTCACGAACGGAAAGTACACACGATGAGACCAAGAGACAAGAAGTATTCTATAACATACTTCAATGTATATATTTTTCAATTAGACATCCAATTCTTCGGCATATTGCACAACACACAGGCACTATTCTCAACGTTCGCACACTTCTCCGGAATAGTGTACTTCGACGAAGCAGCAATCCATACAATCGTACCGTTGATCATGATCCTCGAAGCGATCGCACGCATCGATGCAATCTGCCAAGGGGAACTCTTCGGGATCCTCGACAAGAGGAGGAGTACCTTCCTGATCTGAGGAAACCTCCCCATCCGGTATTACTTGGGGTGCCTCACCTACCAAGGGCGGGAATTTTGGATGCGGTGCGATCGTGCATACTCCGTACCCTTCAGTGCAGCGGTTGGCATCCCAACAGACCGGTTCCCCTCCGGTACTGTCCAAACGCCCCCCCAGACCATCGGTTCCCACGACCATCACGGTTCGAGAGGGAGCGGAAATGTCGTCGACCATGATCGCTTCGCCTTGCGGTTCGACCAGATGGTGGAGTTCGTCCCCCTTGATCGGTGTGCCGTCCGTATCTTTGGCCTCGGCATTGGTAAAGAGGAACGAGAGGCCGCGATCATTCTCGGCCAGGAAGAACCAATCGACGTGATAATTGTCCTTCTGGAAATTGGGTCCCGGTTGTTCGTCGAAGATATGCCAACTGCCCATGGTACCAGCATCGTTCGAGGTGCCGTTGTAGAAGACAAAATTCTCGAGCTCGATCGAGGGAGCCTTCATGGTCACGGTCATCACCCATAACGCGCCTGGTTCGGTCGTACCTTCGCGATAGCGATCATTGGTGAAGGTCACGGAATCGGCCTTGGTCCCGGTGAGTACCAGGGCATAATCCATGCGGCCGGGAGAGGGTTGGCCCATGAGCGAGGGAATTTCTTCGTTTCCGCTCGCTCTCCACTCCAGGTAGCGTCCATCTTTGCGCTGGGGTTCGGTCGCTCTGGCTGCCTCGAGCATACCCCGCGCCATGGCGACCGAGAGATCGAGCACCGCGGCGGTCATTCCCACCGTGGATTTCGCGATATCATAGGCAAAGCTATCGCATTCGGTATCCTGTCTCAGAAGATAGGAGGTGTTAGAGAACGCAGCGGTATCCAGATGCAGGGAATCGGCCGGCGGGATGGGGGGGAAAGCACTCGAGGGTAAGGCCGAGGAAGGTAGGGCTGAGGAAGGGAGAGCTCCAACCCCCGGTTGGAGATAGGTCCTCGCTTGAGTGGAGTCGACCCTCAGTTTATTTGAGCCCTGGTAGACCGATTCCCCTACCGGACCCTCCTCCGAGGAGGAGGTCGTCTCGTTCTCGCCTGTACAACCACCGGCCAGGAGGAGCATGACTAAGAGAGAAAGATACCAGAAATGGTGTTGCATGGTACAATCCTACTTGTTGTGCTTCGCTTTTTACCCTTGTTCAGGCAGGGAGTCGGTGGTCCCTGCTTCGAACACCCCTAAGCGGTCCCCGAGGTTGCGCGCAGAGGGAGTGAGGATGACCTCGGATCCCAGTACGAGAATCCGGTGCTGCCGGTGAGCGAGCCGTACATCCTCTTCGGTGATCAATCGCTTCTTGGAACGACTATGACTATCCGAGACAAAGAGACCCCTTCGTGTTCCGTCGCGGGGCAGGAGTTCGGCTTGGTCGCCGGTACTCACCCCCGCGGCATTCGCCTCATCGGTATCGAGGTGTAAGTCCAACTCGTACCGGTCCGAGACCCGTACCAGAACCT
>MGSU01000315.1 GCA_001799195.1 Deltaproteobacteria bacterium RIFOXYA12_FULL_61_11
TGAAATCAATAAACGTATCGCGTTCCAGGCACCTTTCGAATGATAGCCCAGGGGGGCAGTCAAGGCAAGACGATCCCCCGCCAATAAGCAAGAGAAAAGGGGCGTCAACAAGCGTCGTGGAAGCAGGGTACTGAGATGAGGACAGGCATCGACCTCATGACCTTCTCGGTCAGCTCTTCTTGTAATAGGTGAAACTTATCTGGGCATTGGCCTGCGGGATAAAAGAACCATGGAACTCGATCTCGTGCGTGCCTTCGTTATAGGTCCAGCCATTGTTGCGGCTACGCGGGATGATGATGCCATCGACCTTGACCACGATCGAGAACGGGTCAGGGTCATCAGAGAGCTTGAACCGGTGTTTGAGCCCAATGGAATCGAAGCCCAGGGCATCGAGAATAGAGATAAAATCGGAGTCGCAGATGGCTGCGATGTACCCACCGGTCTTCCTGGAGGCCTGCATATACAGGTCACCTACTCGCTCGATGTTGTGAGCGGTCTCGACGAACACCCCGTTCTGCCAATTCGACAAATAGCATTCTTCCGAACCATCGGCGACGAAAGAACTGATCTTGATCATACCGGCCGGCTTGAGGCCCATGAGGTAACTGACCTGCATGTCGCGATTGCCGGTCGGTCCCTTGGCATTGTCGCCCTGGGTCATCTCGTCGTCGTCGCTGACCACGATGATGGAGAGCTTGGCGTCCGGCCGCAGGAAGTTCTGGTTCGGCGCTTGATTCCCTACCGCCTTTTGCATGGCAAGATAGGCTGTGTTCAGCCCTTGTTCCTGATAACAAAGAATATTCTCTTCTTGCTCAGGAGCGCAGAGGTATTCTTTTCTGATACGGTTGATGACATCCTGGAATTTCGGGATGAGCTCCGGAGTATCGCGGGTGAATACCTGGCTGATGAAATCGCCCTGATAATTGATATCGGTCAAGACCACCGCTAAGTGAAAGTCGATGCGATATTCGTTGAGCCGCTCGATGTACTGTGTGAAATTCTCGGCGATCTTCACCTGTTCGTCCATCATGCTGGCCGAATTATCGATGACCCAGAGAATGTCGACCTTGTCGTCAACCGATTGCTGCTGTTGCACTTTGTCGGAGATGAGCAACCCGAACTTCCTGTTCTTGCAAGCATCGCAGAGTTCCGGATGCCCGCCGTTGGCTTCGATGCATTGTTGGCAACTGCTGACCAAGGTACCAGCTCGGCCCTTGCACATTTCGTCGGTGACCTCGTCACCTCCCTGGTTGATGCTCTCTTCACAGGTTTTCCCCACGTCGATCTCATGCTGCTTGCAAACCTCCTGGAATGGATTGGCAGCACAGTCACCGACGAGCGAACCGCTGGCAGTGGCCCCAGGATTATTGTCACCGGGAGGCGTAGCCGGACGCGCACCCTCTCCATAGGGCACATAACCCTGGCCCGACTGGTTCCCTACAGTACCACCACCGGCAAGGGAACCGGCGCGGTTGAAGGAACTATCGGTGACCGAACCGGCTTTCCCGGTACAATGCTGTTCATAAAGTTCTTGGTACGTGGGATCCTTGGCCAGTTGTTCACAGATGGAATAAATCAAGCCCGCGAGTTGTTGATCGTTGAGGAGTTGATCCTCGGGCCACTGCCCACCCAACAACTGCCCTTGCGAGTCCTGGATACCATGAGCATCGAGGGCTCCTGCCAGATCGTCGAGCAACGGATTGAGAGCACGGGACGGATCCTGAGGGTTGTCCCCGCTTCCCGTGGAAGGTTCAAATTGGTTATCCAACAGCCCCGCCGCTTGCAAACTGCCCAGCAATCCTGCGAGACCAGAATTCCGCAAGTAACCGGTGCTATCGGCGAATCCTTGTTCATAGCTCTGCTCGAGGCATTCGAGATCCCCTGCCGCACAACCATTTGATATTTTTATTTGGTTCGAAAGATTACAGGCGCTATTGATCATGTCCGTGGTCTGATTTGGTTCCGTGCTCGTCGAAGCGCCATCCAATCCGAGCTGCGAAGCTCGATTGCACATCTCGTTGGCGAAATCCGAAAAGGCATTATCGAAGGGATCGTCACCGTTTGAAGTCCCCTCACCCCACACCCCGAGACTACCCTCCGAACCGGGAAGGCCGGAAGTATCGACCTGCTGGTCCTCACTCTCGGGCTTGGACACGACCTTGTGTTCGGAGCATCCCCAGGTAATCAGGAGTGCTACTGCCACGGCGACAATCTGGAAGGTCCTCATCATCCCACCCTGTTGCATGATCCATGTGCCCGGGGGCGGTCCTCAGCAACAACCGTACCCGATACGATGAACCATACCATATTGCCCCGGAGGTCACAATCTCGAACGGTTGCAAGTACTTTCCTTCCAGGCTGGGAACAGTCCGTTCATGCGACCATTGCAGGCCTGCAAGATTTGCACGGTCAACGCGACGCGTTGTCGACATCCGTGCATCGAAGTCAAGGAATGACCTCGGACTTCACTCTTGCTCTTCCGGAGGTACTTCGAGGACTATGGTGACCGGCCCATCATTGAGCAATTCGACTGCCATACGTGCGCCGAAGAATCCCTTGCTCACCTGAAGGGGAAGAGCTTCGGCCTTTGCGAGAAACGCCTTGTAGAGTCCTTCGGCCACCGCAGGTGGAGCTGCTTGCTCGAAGGAGGGCCGCCGACCACGGCTACAATCGGCATACAGGGTGAATTGCGACACCACCATCAGACCACCACCAACTTCCAATAACGAACGGTTCATTTTCCCCTGTTCGTCCACGAAGAGGCGAAGATTGACGATCTTGGAGAGGAGCTTGTCCAGATCCTCGATCCGGTCATGCTTGGTGAAGCCGAGTAAGAGCAGGAGTCCTCTACCGATAGAGGAGGGCGGACACCCCTCGACGCTCACGACACAGCGCGCTACGCGCTGCAAGACCGCACGCATGCGTCCTCGTCCCAGTCAGGGGCGCACGCGCTCGAGCATCCTCGGGAAGGGGATGGTCTCGCGAAGATGATGCAATCCGCACAACCAGGTAATGGTCCGTTCCAGCCCAAGACCGAAACCAGCATGCGGGAAGGTCCCATAGCGGCGCAGATCGAGGAACCATTCGAAGGCTTCGCGAGGCAGGGCGTGTTGCTCGATCTTGCTTTCGAGTACGGCGAGACTGTCCTCTCTCTGTCCCCCGCCAATGATTTCGCCATAGCCTTCGGGAGCCAAGACGTCCATACACAAGGCCAGCCTCGCATCCAGAGGGTCTTCTTTCATATAGAACGCCTTGCATTGAAGAGGATAGCGGTGGACTATCACCGGGCGATCGAATTGGTTGGCGAGGATGGTTTCATCCTCGGCACCGAAATCCTCTCCCCAGGTAAAATCCCGGCCGGCGGCATGGAGTCGTTCAACTGCCTCGGTATAGGAAATGCGCGGGAACGGCGGCAGAACCTGTTCGAGTCGAGCGGGATCGCGCTCGAGCATCTGGAGGTAGGATCGGCCGCGTTCGAGGACTCTCCGGACCACATGGCAGAGAAAATCCTCTGCGAGTTGCATGTCCTCGTCCAGTCCGATGAAAGCAACCTCGGGTTCGACCATCCAGAACTCGGTCAGGTGCCTACGTGTCTTCGATTTCTCGGCGCGGAAGACCGGTCCGAAGCAATAGACCTTGCCCAACGCGGCCGCCGCCGCTTCCATGTAGAGTTGGCCACTCTGGGTGAGATAGGCCTTGTCTCCGAAATAGTCGACCTCGAACAGCGTGGTGGTCCCTTCGCAGGCCGCGGGCGTGAACATGGGGGCATCGACCAGGACGAAACTGCGGGTCTCGAAGAACTCGCGTATGGCGGTAACGACGATAGTACGAATTTTCATCAGAGCGACTTGCCGGGTCGAACGGAGCCAGAGATGCCGATGGTCCATGAGGAACGCCACACCGTGTTCCTTGGGGCTGATCGGATAGGGCTCGGCGACGTGGAGAACCTCGAGAGAGGTGACCTGCAGCTCGTAGCCGAGTGTGGACCTCTGATCCGCTTGGACGTGACCCCGTACGATAAGGCTGCTCTCCTGAGTCAGGGATGCAGCAGCAATGAAGACCTCGGCCGGCACACGGTTCTTCAGGATCACGCACTGAATCGTAGCCGATCCGTCCCTCACCTGCAGGAAGAGGATCTTTCCACTGGAGCGAAGGTTGTAGAGCCATCCGCGCAGCTCGACCTCTTGATCAAGGTATTGAGCAACATCCTCGACATAGATCCTGGGTATGCTCATCTGGTCCTCACAAAACGCGAGTATTCTTTTGATCGACGCCAAGTAGTGGCCGTTGCAATAACCGTATCGAGGTCGCTGACCCTCGGTTCCCAACCAAGGATCCGTTTGGCTTTACCGAAATCGGCGATGAGTTCGGGGGGGTCCCCCGCCCGGCGTCCGGTCATCTCGTAGGGAACCTCCATCCCGAGGTGCTCTTCGACTTTCGCAATGATCTCCAACACCGAATAGCCTTTCCCGCATCCGAGGTTGAAGACCTCGTTCCCACCCTTCGCCTCGAGATGAGCCAAACCGAGGAGATGCGCGGCGGCGATGTCCTCGACGTGCAGATAATCCCGCACTCCGGTCCCGTCGGGGGTGGGAAAGTCATTGCCGAAAACCACGAGCGGTCTGTCCTTGTCGAGAGCGGCCTCTATCACCAGAGGGACCAAATGCGTCTCGGGGTCGTGCTTCTCACCGCTGTCGCCATCGCGATCGGCGCCTGCCGCATTGAAGTAACGGAAACAGACATACTGCAGTGGATGGACCAGGGCGTGGTCCTGCAGCATCACCTCGAACTGGTACTTGGTGCGGCCATAGACGCTGATCGGTTTGGGCTGTTGCACCTCGGAGATGGGTACGCTCTCAGGTTCGCCATAGGCCGCGCAGGTGGAAGAGAAGATGAGCCGGAAGACCTTAGCCTCCAGCATGCAGGTGAGCAGGTTGAAACTTGCCAAGACATTGTTATCGTAGTATTTGTGAGGTTCATGCATGGATTCCCCGACCAGGCACTTGGCAGCGAAATGCATCACCGCCTCGATCCGGTGCCGGCGGAACACCTGCCGCAGAGCGCCGAGATCCCGCAGGTCAACCTGCTCGAAATCGCTCCACTTCACCCCTTGCCGATAACCTTCCGAGAGATCGTCAATGACCAGCGTGTGTCGACCTTGTCGGTGTAACATTTTTGCGACATGCGAACCGATGTACCCGGCACCGCCGGTAATGAGTACGGTCATCAGCCAATACCCTCCCAGAAGAGTTTCCGCAGCTTTTCCTGTTCCAAGCCCAATTCGGAACGGGTGATCACTAAATCATCGTTCGTGGCACGCAACCTCAGGGACAGGATGTGGGTGAGGTTCCAGAGTAATTTTATCGAGAGAGGAGGATCCTCACGCATCAACCGGAACAGATCCAATTTATTGATAACCAAGAGCTTGGTCTCGGTCATGGTGACGATGGAGGCAGAACGTGGATTGCTGTCGATGAGGGTCATTTCTCCAAAATGATCGCCCTTCCCGAGGATATCGATCTGTTGCTCCTTCTTGACGATACCGACCTTGCCCGAGAGGATCATGAACAGCTCCTCTCCGGACGTACCCTCACGGATAACGTAGACCCCCTTGCGATAACTGCGGTTGGTGACCAGACTCATCAAACGCAATAACTCTTTGTATTCCATGTATTGAAAAAGAGGGATCTCCTTGAGTACGCCGATCATGGAATCGACCGACGTGTCTTCCTCGGGGACTTGATGGTCGGTACAGGTACAAACCACGGTGGTGATGTTGTCGGCACCTCCGCGACTCTTCGCCAAGGCGACCAAGAACTGCGGCACTTTCTCGACGGGATTGGCCCCTAGAGCCTCGACCATATCCTCATCTTTGACGTAATTGGTCAGTCCATCGGAGGAGAGGACCATTGCATCGCCATGCATAAGGCGTACGGGAAGAGTGTCGACCTGGACATAGGGTTGCGTGCCGACCGCTCGGGTCAATACATTTTTGAAGGGAACCTTTTCCGCGTCTTCCCGACGAAGGAGTCCGCGATCGATGCGCTCCTGGACCAGAGAATGGTCCGTGGTCACCTTGTGCAGGGCTCCCTTTCGCAGGAGGTGGATACTGCTGTCTCCGACATGTGCGACAAACCCGGTAGAGCCTATCACCAAGACCAGGGATACGGTTGTCCCCATTCCGGCCTGCTCAGGGTTACGTTGAGCCTGTTGGTGGATGGCCGAGCAGGCGCTCTGGACAGCGTTGTTGACGATCTTCTGGATCTGATCGGCGAGTTCGATGCCCGGCTCAGCGATATACCGCTGATAGAGAGCCTTCTCCTGATCGAGCCTCTGGTGAAGGACATTGACCGCGAGACGACTGGCTACCTCTCCGGCTGCATGTCCTCCCATGCCGTCAGCGACGATAAAAAGGCCGAGGGTTTCATCCACCAGGAAGGAATCTTCGTTGTTCTCTCGGTGATTGCCGAGATCGGTGAGAGCGAACGCCTGTACATCCATGTTCAGATCACATCACTTTTCAACGATTTGATAATAAAAGTAAGGATCTTGAGTCGTTCGAGCGGGGTTCCGGCTTCTTTTGCCAGCAGGTGAAAGCGGTCCTTCACATGCGGAACCTTCTCACCGATGAAATCGAGAAGTTCCCGTAGCGCTTCCTCGAAGGCCATACCATCGTCGCAAGCCTTTTCGAGGCAAGCCAAGTGCAAGAGCAGTTCATTGGTAAAACCCTGACCGAATTGCTCTTCGACCCTTGCCAACTGCTCGCGGCGGCGTATATCTCTAGTCTTGTCGTTCTCCATGGCGGTAATCCTGGAAACCCGGTGACCAACCGAGGTCCTGGCAATGCCTGAACCTCTGACGTTTTTCTTCGACGTGGGCCGCGTTCCACTGAGCGATGACTTCGTAGATCCTGGTACAACCGCTCAGTCCGGTGTAGTCCGGATCGGCCAGGAGGATCGCCACGTCGAAAGCCTCGCCGACGATAGTTGACGTCAGAAGGATCCGGTTGTCAACGGGATTGTCCGAGGGATCGACGACCATATGAGGAAGGAACACCTCCTCGCGAAACGTCCAGAGCAAGTCATCGTACCGATCACAGGCGGCACGGTCGCGACAGAGCAGAACCTGACGCAACCCCTGGCGATAGTGCTGCTCAAGGAGTTCGAAGAGCCAGGTATTCAGAGCATCGGGAGAAGTAACCCTCACGAACTGGATGCGGGACGTTGCCGCACTCCCTCCCGAGGTGATACCGTCAGAACTCACCCGCGTCCGCCTCCCCCAACGATGCAGCCGATGGTCGCGGTATTGACGATGTCCTCGACACTGCAACCGCGTGACAGATCATAGTATGGCTTTGCCAATCCCTGGACAATGGGGCCTATCACCTGAGCCCCGCCAATGCGTTCGGTGATCTTGTAACCGATATTGCCCGCGTCGAGGTCGGGGAAGATATAGACATTTGCCTTACCCGCTACTGCACTATCAGGAGCCTTGCGGGCAGCGACCGAAGGCAAGAAGGCGGCATCGAACTGCAGTTCACCATCGACGAGCAGGTCGGGACGGCGTTCTCTCACCATGGTGGTGGACCGTTTGACTCGATGCACATCCTCGTGGTCGGCGCTCCCTCGGGTTGAGAAAGAGAGCATGGCCACACGCGGTTCCAGACCGAAGAGAGCCTTGAGGTTGTCCGCGGCTGCAATAGCGATGTCAGCGAGTTGCTCCTCGGTAGGGCGAGGCAGGACCGCGCAATCGGCGAAAAGCTTGACCTCCTCGGGAGTACTGCCCTTGAGCACCACAATAAAGAACGAGGAAACCGTCTTGACTCCGGCCGCAGTGCCCAGCACCGCGATCCCCGCTTTGAGCACGTTGGCGGTGGAGCTTATCGAACCCGCTACCGAACAGGTCACCTCGCCCAAACGTAAGAGCATGGCTCCATAGTGCAATGGATCCCGCATTGTCTCGGCCGCCTGTTCGAGCGTGATCTGCTTGCCGCGAGTCGCGCGGAGTTCGACGAACTTCTCGGCAAAGGGCTCGATAGAGCGACTCTCTCGAGGATCGAGGACTTCCAGTCTGGGGTTCCGGCCAGCGGCCTCGAAGGCTGAAACCATCTTTTCTCTTCTTCCCAACAGGAGTACCGAGGCGAGGTCCAACTCGACTAGTCGCGAAGCCGCTGCCTGGGCTCGCTCGTCTTCGCCATCGGGCAGCACTACTCGATACTGCCCCCCACGTGCACGTTCTCTGAGGATGTCGACGATATTCATGGGTCTACGCTCCTCTGTTATGGGAACTGCGTCACCGTTAGCATGACGCAAGGGGAGGAGCAATAGGATTCGGTCTCGACCACCCCAGGTTCGTTCAACGCACAATACGTTCGAAATATTTCCGAATAAGTTGTTCGTACCGGGCCGGTACCGGCTCTCTCTGGGCGTCGGCGAGTTCTTTCCGTAAGGCCTCACCACGCTTGTCCTCGGTCTTTTCGGGGATGCGGACTTGTTTACCTATGGAAGTCCTGCGCCGTTGTCCCCGACCTAGCTTCTCCTTGGCTCCTTTCTTAGCTTGGTCGAGCTTTTCAAGCAGACTGCCGATATTCTCGAGGATGGCACGCTGCGGTACGAGGGCATCTTCGAGACGACCTTCTTCAAAATATCGTTGCGCTTGGTCGAAATCCCCACTCCAAGAAGAGGGTCCCGGCGCGAGAAACGCTCCAACTGCTGGCTCTTCGGCGACCATTTGTTCGAAACCCGTCACCAAATCCTGATGGTCCTCGGCTAATTGCTCCTGACGCGCTTCGAATTCCTTTACTCGACGCTGTTCGGACAAGCCGTGCCCAGAGCCGGTCTGCTTCTCGAACAGCGCCAACAACGCTGCCAATCGAACCTGGGTCCTCTCGCTTTCATGCTGAGCTTGGCTTGCCTGGGCCACGTTCGCCATTTCCGTCGACAACCAGGTCCCATACTCACGGAGTTCGACGAGAAGTGGTTCGGCCAAAACAGGTATCTGGTACAACTCTTGTCGGCGCACAACCTCCTGCATCCGCGCTTGCCCACGCCGTAGCTTCCAGAACATTTCACGGTGCCGGGTCTGGAGGGTGCGATGCGCGAGGGGTTCTGCTCCAAAGGCCTCGATCGCCTCCCCCAGAGCGAGCAGCGCTTCTTGTATCGATTCAGCAAGTCGATCCGAGGAGGCTTGCCCGTCGAGCTGCGCTAAACGCTCCGTTCCGTCATGGACCTCGCGCTGTTCCCTGGACAGCACGGTAAGTTCCTCGGCAAATCGCCCCAAACGTTCGATCAGACGATCTGATGATTCTTGTCCCTCGGCATCAAGGGGTTGAGAAAGTTCATCCAACATGGTCGAGAGCTCGGCGAAATAGCGATCGGCGGCCTCCAGAGCCCCATCCACATCGCCCTCACGTAGCCGGCGTTGCAGATCTTCCAGGTCATCTCCCCTGGTATGTCGTTCCAAGGCCTCACGATTGATCAGTTCGTCGAGGCGTTCATGCCGAGCCACCTCGGCAAAACGCTCCTGCACCTTGCGCATCGAACTCACGAGCTGCTTGATCAAACGTTCGATCTCGTCCAACAAAGCTTTGCTGCGTTCTGTGCGATAGCGCTGAACCAAGGTACTGAGACGCTCTCGCATGGCATGGATCCGCTCGATCAGATCCTGCACACTTTCCCCGGCAGCATCGATCCTGACCTGCTCGACGGCGAGGATATCCCTCTCATACTCACCGATATCCTCCGGGAGCCCCATGCGTACCACGGTCCACAATCCCGCCTCAATTCGCGAGGAGAGGCGATCGCGCACCAACCGCAGTCGATCGGTCATGGTTTCGAACACCTCGGTGACGGCCTCCGAAAAAACCTCGTCCTCGGCCTGAGAACTCAGCAGTCCGAGAAGCACCTGCTCGATCGCGGTGAGGCGCTCGAGCTGGGATCGCATGGTGGCTCCGAGCACTGCCGAAGGTTCGATCAAAGCGTTCAAGGCTCCACCGAGTTGATCGACCAACATATCACGCAAGCGCTGCTGCTCTGCCAGGTGACGTTCGATCGTCTCGTCAAGGGTTCCCACTGTAATGGTATAGACGGTGGAGGAAGAAGTCTTCGGGCCGGAGAGAGCATCTCTGTCCTCGACCTCGACTGCGTATTCAAGGCGATCCCCGTCCTCCAACTCGAGCTCCCGGAGGTGCAAGGTAGTCCGGCCCTCGATCCGCGAACGGCCATTCGAGACATCGTCGAGCGATAGGGAATGTTTCGCCCGATCTTGCTGACCGACTTTTCCATGGACCAGCCAGGCTCGCTGCAACGGGAAGTCGTCTTCCAGGGAGTAAGCGATCTCGAGGCTGTCCCCGCGCTTGAGTTCGAGGTCCTTTGCCGGGAAGGTGATGCTCGCGGAGGGTGGCAGATCAGGTATCACGTTGATCTTCCTGATCCCATCCAGAACTGTTTCTCCACCTTCCGCATCGGTGGTTCGGAAATGGTAGGGCCCGCTGGTGTTGACCGGTACAGCAATCTCATACTCTCGTTCAGAGGTCCTGGTGCAATCGAGGAACTGATCAGGCAACACAATACCAAGATGTTCCACCGCCACTGTGAGGTGTACCCGCAAGGTCGCCACCGTTCCTCGAAGCGCGGAAAAGTTGCCATCCGTGTTCGATAACCTTCGCGTAGGAAGCCCCGAATAGTCGGGGGGACTGAGGAGGAGGTCGAGATCGAGGACCCGAGGAGCAACCTCAGGACGTTGCAGAGTAGCAAAGAGGAAAGGCGAACGGCCGAGCGGACGCCCTTCGACAACAGCAGTACCCAACGCTTTGATATAAAAAAGATCGATCACGAGCAGCACGGCTAGAATGGCACGTAAGGTCCTGCGTCGGGCCACTCCGTGGAAGCCTTGGGCCTTGGCCAGACGAGTATCGGTCTCCTCGAGGTGCCGACGGATCAAAGTACTCGAGAACCCAGGAACATGCTCGAGGAGGAGACCACTGAAGGCATGAGCATTGACGAGATACCCTGCAAATTCGGGGTTCCTTGCTTCAAGCCAGCGCAATTCTCGCTGCTCACTGCGTTGGCGAAAGGTTCGGAGTATGATCAGGGCCACGCTGCCGGTCCAGAGGGCAACTACCAGCTCATCGGCGATACGTACCGAGGTAGGCAAGAGAGCTGCACTCAACACCCAGACCACGCCGAAGAACCACAAACTGGTCCGAACCGTGACCTCGAACAGGTCTTGTGCGAACACCAGCCGTCTGGCTCGGCGTAATCGCCGTCGTCCAAGTGTCTCCGACCTTGCCTCGACCACCTCTTCTCCACATCCCCCTACCGTTGACCGGTGTCGTGCATTCTACTATAGAGGATAGGGCCTGTCATGCGCTTCACCTCCGAAGTAACCTGACCGAGAGGAGCCCGGATGTCCTGTTCTCATCTCGTGATCGTCATACCGACCTACAACGAAGCGACGACGATCCTCCCCTTGGTAGCTGCCCTTGAAACCTATTGCCCAGGCGCTTCACTGCTGGTGGTCGACGATGCTTCCCCCGACGGCACCGGCGACCTCATCGAGAGCTTGGCCCAACGATCTCCTCAGGTACATCTCCTCAGGCGAAAGGGAAAGCTCGGACTAGGATCTGCCTATGTCATCGGTTTCACCTGGGCCCTGGAACAAGGCTACACCCTGATCGCCCAAATGGATGCCGACTTCTCCCACGACCCTGCAGACCTCCCACGCTTGCTCGAGGCCATCAACCACTGTGACACCGCCATTGGTTCCCGGTATTGTCCCGGAGGCGAAACCCGCAACTGGAACCTCGGCCGTCGACTGATCAGCCGTTCTGGCAGTCTCTACGGCACCCTCTTTTTCCCCTCCATCGGTCTCCGAGATCTGACCTCGGGTTTCAAGGTCCACCGTCGAGAAGTTCTCGAGGGGATCGGGCTCCACCGCCTCCGTTCCAATGGGTATGCCTTCCAGATCGAACTGAGCATTCGTGCCCGTCAGGGCGGCTTCAGATTGCGGGAAATCCCCATCACGTTTCACGACCGGCGGGTCGGGATGTCAAAAATGGACCACTCCATCGTCGCCGAGGCGGTCCTGCGCATTCCCTGGCTGCGCTTCACCAGCCACGAGTTCCCCAAACGACGCAGGAATTCGGCTTGACAACCCGGGTTTTACTGGCATATGGATGGGGCGCGCTGAGGAGGCAATCGTACGCCTGTAGCTCAGTAGGATAGAGCAACGGACTTCTAATCCGTAGGTCGGAGGTTCGATTCCTCTCAGGCGTGTGAGACGGTGAGTGTAGCTCAGATAGGTAGAGCATCGGACTGTGGCTCCGAGTGTCGGGGGTTCGAATCCCCTCACTCACCTTTAAGGTATCCGGGACGTGGAAAACCTTTGGCTTGACAGATCATGGGCACCATGGTACCAACCCGGAAGTGATTGGCCCGTTAGCTCAATTGGCAGAGCAACTGACTCTTAATCAGTAGGTTTAGGGTTCGATTCCCTGACGGGTCATTCTCTTTTTTTGCCGCGTGAGAGTGGCGGAATTGGTAGACGCACTGGATTTAGGATCCAGCGGGCAACCGTGGGGGTTCAAATCCCCCCTCTCGCATTCAGTTACTCTCGAAATATGCTGCCATTTCATCACAATAAGCCTTTTCCTTGTACAATCGAAAAGAAATATTCGGCACACTGCGAGGTAGAATCCCCGCCGCGAGGTTCTCGTCGATGAAAAGTAAGGAGTCGGTTCGAGCGCGGCGATCGGAATCCCAACTTGGGGGAACCTTCCTCCCCCTGACCGAGGAGGGGATACGCGTTGACAACGGTCCGAGATGAGGTATAACTACCCGGCTGGCCGGTGCCTCTGCGCCAGCGAACTGCTGAAGGTATCGAGCGCGAGGGAGTCGCCATGAAGGTCGAGATCCAAGAACTGTCCAATTATGAGCGCAAGCTGAATGTGTCCATCCCGCAAGAGGTGGTCCGCGAAGAGACCGACAAATCCGTTGCCGAATTCCGTAAGAACACCGACATCAAGGGCTTCCGCAAGGGTAAGATCCCTCGCGAATTGGTTTTGACCATGTTCCGTAAAGACGTCAACCGCATGGTGGAAACCAATCTCCTGAAAGAATATCTTCCTAAAGTGCTCGAGGACGAGAAACTCCAGCCGGTCTCCATCCCGGAAATTGTCGAGCAAGTCCTCGACAACGACGAGAACTTCACTTTCTCCGCGACGTTCGAAGTCAAACCCGTCATCGAACTCGGCGATTACTCGAGCTTTTCACTGACGAAGGAAGCGGTCATCATCGAGGAAGACGAGGTCGAGACCGAATTACGGAAATTGCAAGAAATGCGTTCGATTCTCCATGAGGTCCCCGAGGAACGCCCCACCACGGCAGGGGATTTCCTCCACGTCGACCTCTCTCTCTCCCTAGACGGAATCACTCTCGAGAAGTACTCGTCCAAGGACCAAGTGCTCGAATTGGGCAAGGATCTCTTCGTACCCGGGCTCGATACTTTCTTGACCGGTTTGATCAAGGGTGAGGAAAGGACCTTCACCTTGAACGTTCCTGATACCTTCTTCGATAAAGGGATCGCGGGTAAGTCCATCGAGGGAAACGCCAGGTTGCTGACCATCAAGACCAAGGAAATCCCTGCACTCGACGACGAGTTCGCCCGCAGCCTCGGCGACATCGAGAGCCTGGCAGAGCTGCGCGAGAAGATCACCGCAACCCTCCACCAGAGCAAAGAAACCGCGGTACAACAGAAACTCGGAGACCAGATCGTCGAGACCTTGCTCTCCCGGAACGATTTCGGCGTGCCCAAATCCCTGGTCGATTACCAATTGCGCAAGATGATCAAAGATACCTTGATGCGGTACCAGTTCGGAGGCTTCAGTAAAGAACCGAGCCTCGAGGACCTGCGGAAACTGGAGAGCGAATACCACGATCAGGCCGTGACCGCGGTCAAGTCCATGCTCATCCTCGACACCATCGCCGAAAAAGAGAAGGTTGAGGTCGGCGACGACGAGATCGACGAACGGATCACCAAGTCCTACCAGGAACATCCGGCCCTCAAACGGGAGATCCTGAATCATTACAGCAAAGACGAGAACCGGGAAATGCTGAAACACCAGCTCACGCTTGATAAAACCTTGTTGTGGCTGGTCGAACGCGCCACAGGGAAGACCGCCGCTGAGCAACCCGCGGCAGAGTAACCCCTCATCCGGTCTTGGAGACACCATGAGCCTCATACCTTATGTCATCGAACAGACCCACCGCGGTGAGAGGTCCTACGACATCTTCTCCCGCCTGCTCAAAGACCGTATCATCTTCCTCGGTACGGCCATCGACGAGAACGTCGCCAACGTCGTCGTGGCCCAACTCCTCTTTCTCCAAGCAGAGGATGCGGAGAAGGACGTTCACGTGTACCTGAACTCGCCAGGTGGCTCCGTCAGCGCCGGGATGGCCATCTACGACACCATGCAGTACATCAAACCCGATGTGGTCACCTATTGCATCGGTTTGGCAGCAAGCATGGGTGCGATCTTGCTCACCGCAGGCGCAAAGGGGAAACGCTATGCCCTGCCTAATTCCAAGATCATGATTCACCAACCCCTCGGCGGGGTTTCGGGACAAGCGAGTGACATCGAGATCGCAGCCCGCGAGATCGTCAAGACCAAACAACTGCTCAATGAGATTCTCAGCCGACACAGCGGTCAACCCCTCGAGCGGGTGCAGCAAGACACGGATCGCGATTATTACATGACCTCCGAAGAAGCCCTGGCCTATGGCTTGATTGACAAGGTCTTCACGCCGAGCAAAGGCGGGACGGTATGACCAGAAAGAGCAGCACGAAGAACGAGCTGTGCTGCTCCTTCTGCGGCAAGAGTCAGAAGGAGATCAGGAGGTTGATCGCCGGTCCGACCGTCTACATCTGCGATGAGTGCGTGGAGCTTTGCAACGAGATCATCGCCGAAGAGTACGAGAAGGAAGAAGCCACGATGACGAGCGGCAAATTGCCTACGCCGCAAGAAATCAAGGCTATACTGGACGACTTCGTGATCGAACAGGACTTCGCCAAGAAGGTCCTCTCGGTCCAGGTCTACAATCACTATAAACGCATCGAACAGCGTCACGGCAAGGATGATATCGAAATTCAGAAGAGCAACATCTTGTTGCTCGGTCCCACCGGCACCGGGAAGACCCTGCTCGCCAGGACCCTCGCCCGGCTACTCAACGTTCCCTTCACCATCGCCGATGCCACTAATTTGACCGAAGCAGGCTATGTCGGTGAAGATGTTGAGAACATTCTGGTCAATTTGCTCCAAGCCGCCGAGTACGACCTCGAACGTGCAAAGAAAGGTATCATTTATATAGACGAGATCGACAAGATCGCTCGCAAGGGCGACAGCCCCTCGATCACCCGTGACGTCTCCGGAGAAGGAGTGCAACAAGCCCTGCTCAAGATCATCGAGGGCACCGTGGCAAACGTCCCACCCAAAGGGGGACGCAAACATCCCCAACAGGAATTCATCAAGGTTGACACCACCGACATCCTCTTCATCTGCGGTGGAGCCTTCGTGGGTATCGAGGACATCATCGCCCGGAGGATCGGCGAAAAGACCATTGGTTTCGGCGCCACGACCGTCAAGTCCGCGGCCAAGGACCGCGATGCACTCCTATCCCAGACCGAACCCGAGGACTTGCTCAAGTTCGGGATGATCCCGGAATTCATCGGCCGAGTGCCCGTGATCGCGACCTTGCACGAACTCGGCGAGCAAGCCCTGGTCGAGATTTTGACCAAACCCAAGAACGCCTTGGTCAAACAATATCAGAAACTCATGGGATTGGAGAACGTCCAGCTCAAGTTCACCGAAAAATGCCTGACCATCGTCGCGAAAGAAGCGCTCAAGCGCAAAGCTGGCGCCCGTGGGCTCCGCTCCATCCTCGAACGGGCCATGCTCGACGTCATGTTCAATGTCCCTTCCATGGACGATGTACGAGAATGCATCATCAACGAGGATGTCATTCTCAACGGGAGCGAACCGTTTCTCGTCTACAAGAACGATCCAGGCCTGAAGGTCAGCACCACGGCCAAGAAGAATTGAGGTAATCCATGATTTTCAAAGCAGACGACGACCGCAAGAGCGGGCAACACCGCGAGGTCCCGTTATTGCCCCTGCGCGATATCATCATTTTCCCTTACATGGTCGTGCCGCTGTTCGTCGGTCGCGATCGCTCCATCGCCGCCATCGAGGAGGCTATGAACTCCGAGAAGGACATCCTCTTGGTGGCCCAGAAGAAGGCCAAGGTCAACGACCCTGAGCCAGAGGATATTTACCGGGTCGGGACGCTCGGCACCATCATTCAACTCCTTCGGCTCCCGGACAACACGGTGAAAGTCTTGATCGAGGGAAAACGCCGCGCCCGAGTTCTCGACTATCTCCCCAACGAACGCTTCTTCCATGTGGAAATTGAAGAATACCCCCAGATCCGGGACGAAGGAGTGGACGTCGAGAGCGTCATGCGCGAGACCCACTCGATCTTCGAGTCCTACGTCAAACTCAACAACAAGATCCCGCCCGAGATGCTCATGTCGGTGACCACCATCGACGATCCTTCGCGGTTGGCGGATACCATTGTTGCTCACCTCAGCTTGAAGAAGATCGAGGATAAGCAGGAAATCCTCGAAATCGCCTCACCTCACGACCGGCTGCAGAAACTCAACGCCATCATGCAGGGAGAGATCGAGATCCTCCAGGTGGAGAAGAAGATCAAATCCCGGGTCAAGAAGCAGATGGAGAAGACTCAGAAAGAGTTCTATCTCAATGAGCAGATGCAAGCGATCCAGAAGGAACTCGGCGACAAGGATGAGGTCAAGAGTGAACTGCAGGAACTCGAAGAGCGTATTAAGCAAAAGGCGCTCTCGAAGGAAGCCGACCAGAAGGTAGGGAAAGAGCTAAAAAAGCTCAAGATGATGATGCCCATGTCGGCTGAAGCAACGGTCGTACGCAATTACATCGACTGGATCCTCTCGCTGCCGTGGAACGAATGCACCGAGGACAAGCTGGACATCAACGAAGCTGAAACCATCCTCAATGAGGATCATTATGGTCTGAAGCAGGTCAAAGAACGCATCCTCGAATACTTGGCAGTACAAGCCCTCGTCGATCAGATCAAGGGCCCGATACTCTGTTTCGCAGGACCACCCGGGGTGGGCAAGACCTCTCTGGGGCACTCCATCGCCAGGGCTATGGGCCGGAAGTTCGTGCGCATCAGCTTGGGAGGCGTACGCGATGAAGCAGAAATTCGCGGACACCGCCGCACCTACATCGGCGCCATGCCCGGCAAAATCATCCAGAGCCTGAAAAAGGCCGGCACGGACAACCCCGTGTTCCTCCTCGACGAAGTCGACAAGATGAGTATGGACTTCCGCGGCGATCCCTCCTCCGCCCTGCTCGAGGTGCTCGATCCAGAACAGAACCACACCTTCAACGACCACTATCTTGATCTCGATTACGACCTCTCCAAGGTGATGTTCATCACCACTGCCAATAACCTGCATAACATTCCAAGACCCTTGCACGACCGCATGGAAATCATCCCGATCGCCGGCTACACCGAGATCGAGAAGCTGCACATCGCCAAACGTCACTTGCTGCGCAAGGAATACGCCGAAAACGGTCTCTACGAGAAGAACATTTCTTTCACCGACAACGCTATCACCTCGATCGTTCGCCGTTATACTCGAGAATCCGGGGTACGCAGTCTCGAACGCGAGATCGCCGCAATCTGCCGCAAAGTTGCCAAAGAGATCGTCAAATACGGCCGTGATCACCACATTGATGTCACTACTCAACGCATCCAGAAATACCTCGGTATCCCCCGTTATCGCTACAGCAAACCCGAGGAACAGGACGAGATCGGCCTCACCAACGGATTGGCCTGGACCGAGGTCGGAGGAGAACTCCTGGTCACCGAGGTCTCGATCATGCCCGGTAAAGGGAAATTGACCATCACCGGAAAACTCGGCGACGTCATGCAGGAATCCGCCCAGGCTGCAATGAGCTACGTACGTACTCGATCGAAACAACTCGGCCTACCCGACGATTTCTACCAGAATCTGGATCTGCACATCCACGTGCCCGAGGGCGCCATTCCCAAGGATGGTCCCTCGGCCGGCATCACCATGGCCACCTCGTTGATCTCCGCACTGACGAAGATTCCGGTGCGGAAAACCGTAGCCATGACCGGAGAGATCACCCTGCGCGGTCGGGTCCTACCGATCGGTGGTCTCAAGGAAAAGCTCATGGCGGCGCAACGGGCACGCATGAAAAGCGTCTGCGTACCTAAAGACAACAGAAAAGATATCAAAGAGATACCAAAACCGATTATCTCGGGTCTGCAACTCGTCTTCGTCGATCACATGGATGAGGTCATGGCTCACGCCCTTGATTTCACAGGTCGTGAAGAGTTGCTCAAGAATTTCGATCTGACCGTGCCCTCCTCCCTGGCCGCCTCGAAGAGCGACCTCGCCGAGGTCCTCCCGACCACCCATTGAGATTGACGTATCAAAGGCTTGTGGGTGATCTCACCCCCAGAACAATGTCCGGAAAACAGAAAAGAATCATCAAACAACGAATCCCCATCGCCCCACCCGGGCGTCCGATGAAAACCCCCAAGGACTACGACCGGAAGAAAAAAACTTGGGTCCCTGAGGTCGAAATCCCCCCTGGATCCCCCCGGACCAATGCCCTTGACGAGAGTTCAACGAGGATTATTCGGGGTAACCCCCTGGCCCAACAATAAACGGGTCAGACGATCGGATAGTATCCCGCCCATCAGCGCAAGTTGGAGGTCAGCAACCTGGGCATCGTAGGTTTTCTCCCAGACGTCACAAGCAGAGTACCTCAATCCGAGGAAGCTCCGCTTGCCAGCCAGGAATTTCTCGACACTCTCGAGGTTGTGCCGACGGTCATCGACCATGACCACGCGCTTCGGCGCCAACGTGGCCAACCTCATAAAAGCTTCCAGAACAGCACCCTTCTCGTTGTCCCCACAGAATACAATTCCCCGATAATACTGGGAAGGGTGCGCGACAGCCAGGCTCTCTCCATCCTTGGGGAATAACCCACCTCGAGAGAAGTTCACCCCCATACCATCCAATTGACGTACTGTGTTTTCGCGAGTGTGGACATTACGCGAAGTCAAAGCCATCACCTTGCGTCCTGCTTGTTGCAATGCAGCAATGATCTCGGGCGTCTTTCCCTCAACTGGGACCATGGAGCAATAGGCCTGGACCTCTATCCATTTGTCGACCGCGACCTGAAAAGCAGCAGCATCACTGAGTTCAGGCCGCTTCGACGACTCGACCATGGAAGAGAACCACATCGTCGAACCGAGCATTTGGCCAGCGCGCATCACGGTATTATCGAGATCGAAAATTACCAGGTCCTCAGGTTGCAGACGCTGTTCGAGTGCAGTCATGGATGCGATCTCAATGATTTCTGCCCCGGCGGGGTGCGAGCTCAATACTCCGAACACGCCAATCCCATGGATTAATCCACAAGCAACAACCTGTCGTATCCACTGGGAAACCTTGCTCTCCATCTTCACCTCTCTTCAACTCTTCAATGTGTTACTACACAGTAGCCATGCTCTTGCTACCATACCAACGCTCGAGAGTCATGCATTCCATTACCGCACAACCTCGGTTGGTTACACCTCGGTTTCTGCTCAACCTCGCAGAGTGAGAGACTTAGGATCTCTCTTCTCGAATTCAGAGTTGGGATTCCAAGACTTTCCTGAAAAAAGCCAAACGCTTGCATTCTCTTGGACGCGGATCGAGATGTTCCAAATCAACGGCAGAAACTCGCTTCTCTTGCCACCGGCGGAGAAAAACCTCTATTGCTTCAATATTATGGCGCAAGCCTCGAGGATGTGTGCCAAGCGACAAGGAAAACAGCCTGCCCCGAAGGTCCATATCTCGGTAACAGGCAATGACGGGGAGCCCATAAGCCAAGAATTCCCGGGTCAGGAGAGGTGCTGCATCCTCGAGACCATTCCTGCGCAGAGCTAGGGGGGCTAATGCACAGTCGCATTTCGGATAGAGCGTGCGCAGGAACTCGAGGCTCACCACCCCGTAAGGAACAACATTGCCCGGTAGTCGCTTGCCCTTGTAGCGGCGGAGATCTCCCGCAAGATACATGCTCCAGTCCCGGCGCCGACTCGCGAGACCGAGCAGATCTTCGACATCATCCTCCCGATCATGGCGTGAGGCAACATACAGGATCCCTGGACCATAGCGTTTGGGGACCGCTAACCGGGGCACCGCTCCCCTGAATTGCCGCCCCGCGGCGATCACCTCGGAATTGGCACACCAAGACCGCAACCGCTCGGAGGCATCTCGAGTATCACAGATCAATCCTGCGGGTCGAATGCTCGTATTCGGCATGAGGAACCGCCCCCTCGTCGTCCAGGTGGCCTGCCCGGTGACCGAAAGTAAACCCAAGGTGTCCGAAGCAGCTTCGACGACCAAAGGATAACCTTGGAAAGGGATTCCATCCCGCGGAAAATAACGCGAACGTCGGACATAGACGAGGTCGGGCTCAAGCTGGTCGAGCATCTTCCTGAGCGGTCCGGAGCACAGTGCGGCATTCGCCGCAACAACAAGGGATTCTGGAAGCCAACGATGATGGGCGAGAGCCGGGACGTGGCAGATTTGGATATGCTGTTCTCTGACTGCTCGTCTTCGCGGACGGCGAGGGGAAATAAGAATAGTGCGAACCTCGACACCCTTCTCCGACCAGATTGCGCTGCGTTCGAGTAGGGTCTCGAGCAGTACGCTGTTGAGGTAGGCATCGCACACCGCGATGCAGGCGATCCTCATCCTCGACCTCGACCGTCTACGCCAGAATTGTCAATGCATAACCTTACACTCCTGAGAACCTATCCCACGGGACTTTCTTTGCCAAGTAGGAACAATGAACTGACAGACATCAAACATTTTCATACAATTACAGCCTTTGACGAAAATAGAGAATCTTAACTACGACGACTCCATTACCTATTTTCGTCCTTGCCCTGAAATTCTGATTGCCCATATGGCTTCAGTAAAAAGGCTGTGAACAATGATCAATTCAATCTTGGGTTGGTTTCGAGGGGTCCTGTCACCTCTCACCCCCACCATGCTCATCCTTGCGCGTGGTGGGGGTCCCCCGTCGGTGCCACCCCGTCGAGGTGAATATCACACCAGGGGCTATCCACCCAAGACTGGACTGCTTCCTGACTCTTATGAAGGGTTACGATTGCCCTTCCGGTGTCCTTTACAAGAACTTCTGGGCGGTGCTATAGTGATCGTCCAAGGCGGGTCGAAATCCCTGCACCCAGCAACTGCTCCGAGAACGGTAATTATGGCGCTCGATCTCAAGCAACAACTCAAGCTGACCCAATCCCTGGTCATGACGCCGCAGCTGCAACAAGCGATCAAGCTCTTGCAGCTCAACCGGCTCGAACTCGCCAATGTCCTCCGCCAGGAGATGTCCGAAAATCCCATTCTCGAAGAAGGCCCGGACTTCACCGAAGAAGAATTGCAAGAAGCCGAGCCTACCGCCAAGGAACACGATAAGATCGAAGAGGTCCAGGGCAAGGGTGAGGGTGAACTCGACTGGGAAGAGTATCTGGCCAATTACTCCTCCTCGACCCCTATTCACGCTCCGGTCAACAACGAGGAACTCCCTTCCTACGAGAACTTCCTGACCAAAGGCACCAACCTGATCGACCACCTCGAATGGCAATTGGGTATGTCCGCGCTGAGCGAGAAAGATCAGATCATCGGCCGCCTGCTCATCGGCAACATTGATGACAACGGGTACTTGCGGGCCACCACCGAAGAAATAGGACTTAAGAACGATATTCCTGTAGATGAGGTCGAACGTGTCCTCAAGAAAGTACAGGAATTCGATCCCCACGGGGTGGCTGCTCGGGACCTCTGCGAATGTCTACTCCTCCAGACCATGGAATTGACCGAACATGCCCTCGTGAGGGTGATCATCCGCGATCACCTGCACAACCTCGAGAAGAAGAACTACAAGCTCATCCAACGCGAAACTGGAGCAAGCTTCGACGAGGTGATCGAAGCTGTCAAGTTCATCTCCGACCTCGACCCCAAGCCGGGGCGCTACTATACCGAGCACAGTCCCCAGTACATTACTCCTGACATCTACGTGTACAAGATTTCCGGTGAATACGTCATCGTGCTCAACGAGGACGGCTTGCCAAAACTGAAGGTCAGCAATTACTACCGCAATACCCTGAACAGTGAGAAATCCAAGGGAGATGCCAAAGAATACATCCAGGACAAGCTGCGCTCAGCGGTATGGTTGATCCGCTCCATCCACCAACGCCAACGCACCATCTACAAGGTTTCGGACAGCATCGTCAAACACCAACGCGACTTCTTGGAACGCGGCGTTGCCGCGCTCAAGCCAATGATTCTCAAAGATATTGCAGATGATATCGAGATGCACGAATCCACGGTCAGCCGGGTCACCAACAATAAGTTCATCCATACCCCCCAGGGGATATTCGAGTTGAAATACTTCTTCAACAGCAGCATCAAACGGTTCGAGGGCGACAGCGTCGCCTCGGAATCCGTCAAGAGCAAGATCAAGCAGATTGTCGGCAACGAAAACCCGACCAATCCCTACAGCGACCAGCAGATCGTCGACATCCTCAAGGACGGCAACATCGACATCGCTCGTCGTACCGTGGCCAAGTACCGTGAGATGCTGAGCATCCTGCCTTCGAGTAAACGTAGGAAACTGTTCTGACCACCATGACCGAGGACCCGAGGATGGCCGACCATTGCGCCGCACGGCCGCTCTTCATCGAGCGATCCGCCGTTCTGCGTCGCCTGCAAGCCCCTCATGTGTATTCTTCAACCCTGACCAGGGAGATGCCATGAACCTCAACATAACGTTCAAGAATTTCGAATCCTCGGATTCCCTCAAGCAATTCATCCAGGACAAGTTCAAAAAAATACAGAAATATTTCAACAAACCCCTCGACGTTCAAGTCGTGCTAGTCAAGGAGAAGATCAACCACATTGTCGACGTGACTCTGTCGGCCAAGGGTTTCCACTTCCAGGTCAGCGAGAGCAGTGAGGATATGTACAGCGCCTTGGACATGGTCCTGGACAGCGTCGAGCGTCGCTTGAAGAAACAGAAGGACAAGCTCAAGGATGTGAAGCACCGCGAAGCCAGCAGCGCTTCGGAATTCAGTACCCTCATCCTCAACGAAGATGCCCCTTCCCAGATTCGCTTCAAAAAGACCAAGAAAGAGGCAGAACCCCGGGTTATCAAGAACGAAGACTATCTTTACAAGATCATGTCACTGATCGAAGCCAAGGAACATCTGGAGGAGTCTCATGTCGACTTCCTACTCTTCAACGAAGAGAAGACCAAGCTCCTTTTCATTCTGCGCAAACTAGCACAGGATTTGGACTTGCTCGAACCGCGCTATCGCCTCTCGGCCAAGGAGAAGAACGAGATCGAAAAGAAAGCCGTGGTCAAACTCAATCGCAGTTATGTGGTCAAAAGCTGCACAGTCGACGAGGCCATTGATCAGATCGAACAGGACGAGCATTCCATTGCGGTCTTCAACAACCCGGTATCCGACACCCTCAACGTACTCTATAAGAAGGAATATGGGGTCTACGGCCTGATCGAAACCCAGCAATAACCCCCCCAGCCGAGCATCGGCGCTGCCACCACCCCAGCATCAAACCCAATCCCAAGGCCATGAGACCGGCGGATTGCCGTCGTGGTCCGACCAAGAGACAACCCGAGTTCGAGGCCTCCTGTTCAGGTGTCACCTCAGCCCCGGCTAACTCTTCGTTCCTCTCTTCCCAAATGTCGCTCCCACCAGGATACTCCTCGGTACTAACGCCCCCCCCTTCACTGTCCAAGGGATCTGCACGCAGTGCTTCTTCCGGCTTTTCCGGGATCATAGTCTGTCCCGAGGAAGTATCCTGAAGCCCGGAGGACACCTGTTCGTCGATCTCTGGTTGCCCGCTGGGCGGTGGCAATGGTGCCGAGGTATCCTCCCCAGGTGCAGCTTCGGGTTCAAGCTCGTCCGAGGAAAGCTCCATCTCGGTGGGAGGTAACGGTTCCAACGGCATCGACGATTCTTCGAAGGTTGGCACTACGCTCACCATCTTACCTATCCTCCTGGTGGCGCAACCGTTGTCGAGTTCGAGTACGATTTCGAACGGGGTCTGACCTTCCGGAGCGAAGAACTCCAGACCTTCGCCCTCTTGGATTTCCTCGTTGTGTACCGCTGCCGACGATACCAACCATCGGAAGTCGAGTTGGGTAGCCGGCATCTCCAGCCATTCCACGCGGACCTCATTCCATTCCATTGCGGTGACTTCCTCCGGTCCCTCCAAGGAAAAAGTGGGCAGCTTGGTTGGCTGGAAGGTCAACCACAAGGGATCCGGCCCGGGTACAACTGCTTCGGCAAGCGCGGGGTTGCAGACCCCTGGATAGAACTGCGCCTGAATGACCGCCAAGTCCCGCTCGAAACGCCGCGGATTGAACCAGGAGAATGGCGCGAAGAGAACTTCTTCCTCGGGTAACGCTCGAACCGCAACCAGGTAAGAACCAGCGGGTACATGGTGCAGGCGGAACAGTCCCGGAGCACCAGGTAGTTCCCCGCTGAGCGTCGCGACCAACGGCAACCCGCTCGATTGTTCGTACAGGGTGACCTCGATCCCCAGATCCCCGCTTGGGTCTGCCACGGCTACCTCTCCCTCGATCACCAGCCCCGGATCCTGTTCCGAAGGATACAGCGCTAGGAGCGCCAAGATATCGTCCTCGGCCAACGTACGGGCGAAACGATCGTCACCCGACACCTCCCCTGCGAAAGGCGACATGGTCGGCAGACGATTTCCACTTTCGAGGCGTTCTCCCCCCAGGGTATATTGCAGCGAACTGTGTTCGAGGCCAACGAGGTGTCCAAGTTCGTGGAGAAGCGTACCGAGAAGATCGCTGCCTTCGCAATCTTCGACCGGCCTGAGGATGATGTCCCCGTCGAGGATGGCTGCCGTAGCATCTGTGACCAGGAATGTCGCTGCCAAAACGGCTTCAGGGTCCAGTCCGTATCTCGCCAGCAGAGGTGAGCCCGGTTCACTGTCGAGATAGATACCATAGGTGCCGGCACCACTCGAAGGCACATCGAGATCCATGCTATTGGCATCACCATCCAGCAGGCTCTCGGGAACTGGCCCACCCAGGTTCAGGCGTAACGAGGATCCCGAGACTCCTGACCAGCGAGCCAGGGCTTCGGTAACCAAATCTGGGAAAGAATGAGGGAAGAAAGAATCGTCTGAGAGACAGGGAGGAGGAGTCCAGGTTTCGGGGTCGAGCGCAAGAAGGAGTGGTGTGGCACCGTTTCCCATTGGAACATGCCAAGTAGTTCCATCGAGCCCACGACGCAAGGTATAGGGATATCCTTCGTCGGCTATGAACAGTCCGAGGAGGAGGAGCGCGAGTTGACAGAATACCCCTGAACTCATAGGAGGTTGACACCACCCCGGTCATTTGCAAAGCTGGAGCTGCATTGCTCCACCTGCACGCGGCGACAATGGTACTCGCACCCGGGCGCACGAGCAAGCGCTCCCTGCACATGGAGGGTTCTTCCAGCAGTGTTCACCACCAATATCTCGGATTTGTTGCTGCGTCTACCTGCCTTGGCCTTCGCCATAACCATTCACGAATTCGCTCATGCTTACACCGCCTCACTTCGCGGCGATGATACTGCTCGGCACTTGGGCCGGGTATCGCTCAACCCCCTGGTACACCTGGACCCTATCGGAACTATCTGCCTCGTTCTCGGCACCTTCGGTTGGGGCAAACCGGTCCCCGTCAACCCAAGGAACTTCCGCAACCCGCGTTGGGACGATGTCCTCGTGTCCTTCGCCGGACCGCTCTCGAACCTGCTCTCAGCCGCTTGTCTGGGCCTATTACTGCGTCTGGTGCTGGCCCAGTACGAACAGGTGCCAGAGTTCTTCCTCGAAGGGCTGATTCCCTTCCTGGTCATTGCCATAAAAATGAACCTAGTCCTGGCCTTCTTCAACCTCCTCCCGCTCTTTCCGCTGGATGGCTCCCATGTCCTGCGAGGCTTCCTCCCGGCACGACAGCGAAATACCTTCGACCGCTTCTCCGAACGTGGTCCCATCATCCTGCTGGGCATTCTGCTGCTGGACGGGTTCTTCCATCTCGGCGTGCTCTCCGCGATCATCGGTCCCCCCATTGGACTCCTCTTCCATCTCCTGGTGCAGGCATGAACATGTCCCACCTCCCTTCCGATCGCCCCCCAACCGAAGGCCCCAGGCCCCTTATCTTCTCAGAGTTTGAAGAACTCGAACAATTCCTCGGCACGATCTTCCCGACCTCATCGGCCGGACGTTACGGCCTCGACTATCCCACCATGATCCACCCCGGGAATCGTGCTTGGTTATGGGTTTGTACCGATGAAGAACACATCGTTGCTCACGCAGGTATGCAGGTAGTACAACTTGCGTGCGGTCCTATGGATCTCGTCCTGGGGAATATCGGTGCAGTGGCCACTGCAGACCAATACCGAGGCTTGGGCCTTTCAAGTTCGATACTTACCGCCTTGCGAAGAGAAGCCGTCAGGGCAGGAATCGACCTCCTGCTGTTATGGTCCGAGAAATTCGACTTTTACCATCGCCTCGGATATCATCCGGCCGGCACCGAGCTGCTCTACCAGATCAGACCACCGGTATACGCCCAAAAACCCATTGGTTGGCGCTCCCCTGAACCCATAGATCGGGAACCCCTTCTCGAACTCTACCATCGGCACGACCTCGGGGTGCGACGCGACCTCTCTCGTATGAACCTCCTGTTGAACATTCCAGAGACAACAGTGCGCTGTTGTGGGCCTCTCGGAGCACCAATCGCCTACATTGTTGCGGACAAGGGTGCCGACCTCCTCGACCACATCCACGAATGGGGCGGAGATCCCGAGGCTATCGCCTCGTGCACCACGTACCTCGCCTTCGCACAGCAAAGGATGCTCACCCTTCATGCACCGAGCTCATCAACCGCGGCTCTGCCCTGCTTCGAATCTCGCTTCGGTCCCCCTGTTGCACACCCCTTGGCCCTGGTCCACCTCGTCGATCCTGTAGGTTTGTGTGCCCGTATCCTTCATACAATGGGGACCTTACTCGATCCTTCCCAACCAATT
>MGSU01000316.1:0-12013 GCA_001799195.1 Deltaproteobacteria bacterium RIFOXYA12_FULL_61_11
AGGCCAGACCATCGACCTCGCGGAGCGT
Source organism: Deltaproteobacteria bacterium RIFOXYA12_FULL_61_11 (assembly GCA_001799195.1). Classification (GTDB taxonomy): domain Bacteria; phylum Bdellovibrionota_F; class JAHFAK01; order YA12-FULL-61-11; family YA12-FULL-61-11; genus YA12-FULL-61-11. Next base: position 29 of record MGSU01000316.1, read on the forward strand.
TCGCCCCGCGAGATACCGCTCGAGCAGCTCGACCAGGGTCCTCTCCCCCTCACCGATGACAACAAAATCAACCCCTTCTACGAGAGCAGCTTCCGGTGAGGTCGTGGCCAGGGGCCCTCCGCCGAGCACCAGAGCGGCACCGGCGTTCCGGGCGACAACCACCGCTTCGAAATAGCGATCCGCGTAGGGTTGGAGTCCGCGTACCCCCACCACGTCGGGGTGGCGCTTCTCCAGAATAGCAGCCAAGGACGCCCTGTCCCGCCCCTCCACCGCGGTGTTCACCACATCGACCTCCACGGCCTGGCCAAAGGCTTCGCGCACGCAGGAGGCCAGGGTCAAGAGGCCGTACGGCAGCACGACCTGCTCGTCCTCAGGTCGGAGAGGATTCAGGAAGGGGCCGATGGCGTCGATCAGGGTCACCACGAGGGGCATCGTACCTCTTCGTCTCTTGCAGACTCCCGGCCAGTATACCCCTCCTCGCGAGGACCGCGAAGCGGATCGTCAATGGCGTAAAATGCCTTCTGTCTTGGGTGGTTCGAGGGGTCCTGGCACCTCTCACACCGACGCCGCTGCGTCCTGCGCGTCGCTTGGAGGTCCGCATCCATGCGGTCGCCCCCACCATGCTCATCCTTGCGCGTGGCGGGGGCCCCCCGTCGGTGCCACCCCGACGAGGTAGAGTCACTCCAGGGCACTACACCCAAGACAGGCCTGTCATCTTGTTCCCTGGCTCTTCTGAACGGCAACATAATGCCAGAGCACCCTGCCCGCTGTACAAGCCGTCCCGCCCTGTGCGACCATGAACGGGTACCAAGGACCGGAACCCAACGATGCGTTCGCTGACCCACCTGCTCGTCTCCGCCCTGACCAAGCGACCTGGGCGCACGGTCCTGCTCGACCCCCACGGCTCGATAACCGCCGGCGACCTGCTCTCCGCAGCCCGAGGCGTGACGACAGTCCTCCAAAAAAATGGGGTCGGCGAGGGCCATCGAGTCGGTCTCTTGCTCGAACGGGGACGCGATGCCGCGGCGGCCACCCTCGGCACCCTCCTCTGCGGGGCTTCCTATCTTCCCCTCGATACCCTCGGTCCTGCCGAACGGGTAGCCTCGGTTCTCGCCCACGCTTCGGTCCGCGCAGTGCTCACCGATCGCTCGCTGCCGGCCTTGGCAGACCCAGTAACCACCACCTGGAACGGCCACCAGTTCGTGCTCGATCGAGGCAACCTCGGCACGCTCCGACCCGCACAACACGGAGCGGAAGGCTTCCTGTCGGGTACCGAGGAGGACGCTTACGTCCTGCATACCTCGGGTTCGACCGGCCTTCCCAAGGGAGTCCGGGTCGGGCACTCGGCGGCAACTTCCTTCGTCACGTGGGCCCAGGAGGCCTTCTCCCTCCGACCTTCCGACCGCGTGGCCTGGCTAGCTCCGCTGGGGTTCGACCTGTCGGTCCTCGAACTCCATGCCGCCCTGTGGGCCGGAGCCACGGTGCTCGCCGTGCCGCGAAAAGCAACCGTGTTCCCTCGCGACCTCCTCGCCTTCCTCGAACGCGAGAGTGTGAGCGTCCTCTACGTCGTACCTACCCGCCTGCTCCGGCTCGCCGAGGTTCTCGAAGGTCCTGCTCCGCGCCTGACCTCCCTCCGCTTGGCGCTCTTCGCAGGCGAGGTCTGTCCGCCTCGCCCTCTGGCGAAGCTGATGGCTGCCTTGCCGTGGACAACCTTCGCAAACCTCTACGGGCCGACCGAAACCAATGTCTGCACCTGCCACGTTCTCTCCTCCCCACCGCTCGAGGTCCCCCCACTCGGCAGGCCCTGCCCCGGCCAGGTCGTGCGGGTGGTGGATGCCCACGGACGGAACGTGGAGCACGGAGAGGGCGAGCTGTGGGTCGGAGGACCGACGTTGATGTCCGGCTACCTCGGGGATCCGGAGGGGACCGAACGGTGTTTGGTCGAGGATCCCGTGGGAACGCCCCCCGGACACCCGCGGGGGCGCTTGTACCGGACCGGCGATCGCGTCCGGCGTACCGAGAGCGGCGCCCTGCATTTCCTCGGCCGGGACGACTGTCAACTCAAGCGCGGCGGACTGCGCTGCGAGCCTGGAGAGATCGAAGCCGTGCTGCAACGGCATCCCCTCGTGGCCCGCGCGCTGGTCGAGTTATGTGCAGGCGAACTCCTGGCCCACGTCGAACTGCTCCGGCCGCTGCCCGATCCCGGCCGAGAGCTTCGCCTCCACGCCAGAGAACACCTGCCCGCGGCCATGGTCCCCGAGAGAGTGCTCGTCCACGCGGCTCTCCCCCTTCTGCCCAACGGCAAGGTCGATCGCCTCGCCCTGCGAGGCCACTCATGAAGCTCCGCCCGACTCTCCGGCGTGGGAGGATCCTCGCCCTGCGCCTTCTCTTCCTCCTCGTCTGCCTCGAACTGACCCTCCGTCTGGGCGGTCTCAGCCGGGAGCTCGGCCAGACAGGCTTCGAGGCGAACCCCACGAACCAGGAGTTCCGTATTGTGGTGGTGGGTGAATCGATCTCGGCTGGTCTCGACGATTCCTGGCCCGCCCGACTCGAAGCCCTGCTGCGCAAGGCCGACCCCGACCGCGGCTTCCGGGTGATCAACGCGGCCCGGCCGGACACCAACAGTTCTTTCATCCTTGCCAGGTTGGAGGACCTCCTCGACGCTCACCGACCAGCGCTGGTCATCGCCATGCTGGGGGCGGGCGACGATGGCTTACGCATCCGTTATCAAGAAACCTGGATCCAACGGATGGAAGCTCTAGCAGGAGAACTGCGGCTGGTCTCCTTCATCCGTCAACTCCTCGCGGGAGAGCTTTTTTCCTCCGGGCACCCTTCCCCCCTCGAACTGCTGGAAGGACCTCGACCGAATCCCGGCCCGTCCCACCGCGAGCGCCGGGGTTTCCTCGAACGCGAAGTGAGCAGGCTCGAGGCCCTGGTGCCCACGACACCGGAGGATTTTCACCTCCATCACCAACTCGGTTTCACCCTGCACCAACTCGCCCGTTACGACGAAGCCCTGGAGCACTACCGCAAGGCCCTGGCGGTGCGCCCGGGAGACCCCCGCGTGCTGACCAGGATGGGATGGGCCCATCAGAGCAGGAACGAACTCGGCCTCGCCGAGCGCTGCTATCGCGAAGCCCTCGCGGCCGATCGAGACGATGACTCGGCCTGGGTCGGGCTGGGCATCGTCCTCTTCCTCCTCGAACGGAGCACCGAGGCCATCAGTGCCCTGGAACGAGCCGCCGCCCTCAATCCCAAGAATCCCGGAGCGCACAACACCTTGGGCAGGATCTTCCTCGAACGAGGAGAGCTGCGCCGGGCCGGCGAGGCGCTGCGCCGCAATCTCGAACTGGACGGTGAGGCCGACTGGGCCCTCACCCAGCTTATCCGAACGTATCTCCAACTCGGAAAATCCCCGGTCGAACTGGAAACGAGGCTGCGAGCCCTGGATCCTGGGCTTCGCCTCGCGGCCGCCCTCACCGCCGACGAAATCACCCGGGCCAACTTCCACCAACTCCAGGAAAAGCTCCATCGGCGCGGCATACCCCTGGCTGTAGCGCAATACCCTTGTCTGCCGGTAGAGCTCCTCCGGCGCTACCTGTCGCCCAAGTATCCGGTGGCCCTGATCGACAACGAAACCAGCTTCCTCAGGGCCGTGACCGAGGACGGGTATGCCGCCTACTTCACCGACCACGTCGAGCGCTACGTCGATCAGCGTTCGGCGTTCTACGGCAATTACGGCCACACCACGGCTGCGGGCAAGCTCCTGCTGGCCAACAACGCCCTCCCCATCGTCTTGCGCCTGGCCGCGAACGCGGCAGAGCCCGGGAGGTGACGGTGAAGGCAACCGCTCTGGGATCGAAGCTCCTGCGGCAGCGCTCCCTCGTTCTCCTCGTCCTCAGCGGCCTGGTCCTCCTCACCAAGGCTCCGTACCTGCAGAAACCCTACTGGTGGAGCGAAAAGGCCTATCTGGATGGCGCCCTCGCCATTGTCGCCAACGGCCTGAATCCGTTCGTCGAATTCTGGTCCTACAAACCCCAGCTCCTGCTCTGGCTGGCCGCGCTCGGCTTCGAGCTGGGTGCCGGGACTCTCTGGTGGCCTCGGCTCCTGATCGCCCTGGCCGCCATCCTGGCCCTCTTCGCGACCTACGAACTCGGCCGGTTGCTCGCCGGTCCCGGCACGGGCTTCCTGGCCGCGCTGGTGGTCTTTGCCATGCCACCCTTCTTCGTCCACGCCGAGAGCTTCGTCGAGGCGGTCCCCTTCACCGCCACCGTGCTCTGGCTCCTCCTGGCCCTGACGTGGGGCAGCGACCGATGGACCGTGGTCTTCGGCTCCCTGCTCGTCCTGCAGAAGGAACCGGCCGTGCTCCTCGTCGCCGGACTCGCCGGCGTCGAACTCTGGTTCGACCTGCGTTCGGGGTTGCCACGGGGCCGGTGCCTGCGCCGGCAACTCCTCCTCCTCTCGCCGCTCGGCGTATTCGTCCTCTGGCTCGCGCTCAATCACCTCGTGTTCGGTTGGTTCCTGTGGCCCCACAACCTCAGTTTCCTCGCCCACCCGACCCTGACCGGTTGGGGGCTGTGGTGGATCGTCCGACGAGTTTTCGTCGACGACTACCGGTTCCTGCTCAGCGGGTTGGTGGTCCTCGGGCTGCTCCTCCCGACCGTGCGGACGGGGATCCTCTCCGGGAGACTGTCGGCGAGGGTCTTGGTCCTTCTCCTCCTCAGCGTGCTCTTCCATTGGCTGCAATGCGACGAGCGACCCTTCGGGGACAAAGACTACCAACCCCTGTTGCGGTACTACCTCTACCTCCTGCCCCTGCTCGCGGTGTATGCCCTCTTCGCTCTCCGAAGCGTCTTGCCTTCTCGCGGTCTCAGGAGCCTCGGCGTCGTCGCGTTGCTGGCCCTCGAGACGAGCGCCTGGTCTCCTACCGTGGTTCGCACCAACGGCGAGGACGATCTCAACCAACGCCACATGGTCCAAGCTCAGAGAACCATGGCAGCCCTGGTGGAGCTGGAACATCCCGGGGCCCTGATCGTGGTCGACGGCTTCACCGCGTGGAACGAGGTGCTCAATAACCCGGCCATGGGCTTCGTGACGGAACGTCAGCGAACCATCGTCTCCGGAGAAGTGCACCGCCGCTTGCGCGACGGGGACCTCGACGAGCTCTGCGCCGAACCCACGATCCTATTCTTCGTGACCTCGTGGGCGGTCCCTGCCCTAGAATCCGACCCCCGCCCCCTGGACCTCGTCGCGCAGGCAGAGAAAGAAGCCTCCCTTGGCAGGGCCACGCTCCTACACCGTCACCGCGAAGGCCCCGAACTGGTCGAACTGTACCACTGGCTGCCCCCTTGTACGCTGCCCTACGATTCTCGGGAGCCCGGCCATGCGCCCTGACACGAACCCTTCGCGTTACCTCGTGCCGCTGATCTTCCTCGGGCTGCTCCTGCTCGGCCTGACCGTGTTCCGGGACTACGGGGTTGGCTATGACGAGGGCAACAACCGCTTCTACGGCCGGTTGATGCTCGACTACGTGCTCGGGGTCGAACGACCCGAGTTCTCGGATCCCGGGCACTACTGGCATCCGGTCCGAGGCACCTTCGCCCGCACCCACGGCCCCTTGCTGGAGATGCTCCTCGGCCTGCCCGAACTGCTCCTCGGTCTCGAGGATCCGCGTGACACCCTCTTGTTGCGGCACTTCCTGCTCTACCTGCTCTTCTGGGCCTCCGCGGTCGTGCTGTATGTCCTCTGCCGGTCGACCTTCGGCTCGTGGACCTGGGGTTTGTTCGGCGTGGCCATGCTGGTGGCGAGCCCGAGGCTCTTCGCCAAGGCCTTCACCGACAGCATGGACCTCGGCTTCCTGTTCACCGTCAACCTGGCCCTCCTGACCCTTCTCCGGTTCGTCGATCGCCCGACTCTGAAAAGCACGCTGCTCCACGCCCTCGCCACTGCCGTGGCCATCGACGTCCGCATCGCGGGCTGCTTCCTCCCCGTGCTGAGCATGGGCCTCCTGCTCGTCCTCGGACGGAGGACCCCAAACTCGAAGACGAGCACACTTCTCGGACCGAGCCTCGGATACGTGCTCGCGACCTGGGTCTTGGCCGTGGTCCTCAACCCGAGTTGGTGGCAGCATCCCCTGACCGGGCCCCTGCTCGCCCTCGAAAGCGCGGCGGCCGACCCGTGGCCGAACTGGGAGTGGTATCTCGGCGCACAGGTCAACGGCCGGGAGGTTCCGTGGCATTTTACCGCCGTCTGGATCGGCGTGACGACCCCTCCCCTCTGGCTCCTTCTAGCCTTGCTCGGCCTGGGTTCCAATCTCCTCGCCCTGTTCCGGTCCCCTCTGAGGTGGCTCGGGGAGCGCCCCGCCTTGTCGATCGCCTGCCTGGTGCTCACCGGCAACCTCGCCGCCATGGCCCTCCCCGGCGTCACCTTGTTCAACGGGTGGCGGCACCTCTTCTATCTGTATCCCTCATTGCTGCTCCTGGCTACGGCCGGGGGGCTCGTTCTAATCAAGAACGTACGGAGATATTCGGCGCTCCACCGGTCTCTCGTACGCCGAGCAGTGATCCTTCCCTGGCTGCTGCTGCTCCTCCAAGGCGGCTCGGTCGTCTATGACCTCGTGCGCTACCACCCGTTGCAGAACCTCTATTTCAACCGGCTGACCGGCGGACTGGCCGGAGCCCTCGGACGCTTCGAGATAGGCTATTGGGCGACCGAATACCGGGAAGCGCTCGAATACCTTCTTGCGACCTACCCGGGCCGCATCAGGTACCGCCAATGGGATTGCCAACCCGCACCGGCCGCCGGCGCTTCCTACAACGAACGTATCCTGCGAGCTACCGACCGGGAACGTCTCGAATATGCAGAGTGGAAGCCCGGAGAACCCGAGGTCTTCTGGTTGAAGAACGCCTTCCACCACCCCGATCCGCCCTGCTCCTGCGCCTCGGCCTGGCCCCACCTACCCCCCGTGCCTCCCGAGCTCCACCTCGAAGAGCTCTGGGCCCGCCGAATCGACGGCATACCCGTGATCGCGGTCTACAGGGAACGGCGCTGATGGAGTCGCAAGGACGGCGTGTGGACATCGAGTCCGACTTCGGAGCATGCTCTCTGCACCACAAGAGAATTAGACGCAACTGGCTCAAGGGCATACTCTACGCCATGGGAGCGCGGCGGCCCTGTCCGATCTGCGGAGGCTTTGCCCTGCCCATCAAAGCCAGTTGGATGCATAGTTATCTTCGCTGTTGGCGCTGCAATCTGATCTATGTTGCAGAACTCCCCAGTCAAAACAACTTACATGCTGCCTATCAACAGGTCTATCAGGACTCGTACCAAGCGCGGCACAAAGAGCATTGGGAGTCCTGGATGGAACACAAACAACGAACGCTCGATGCGCTAGGAATACCGAGCTACCAAGAGCAACTCGGAGAACCTCGCCGGGCTCTTGATCTGGGCTGTGGAGAAGGCCGCTTACTGCACGTGCTTGCTCAACGCGGCTGGCACGCTGAAGGACTTGAAATCAATGCAAAATTAGCCCACGAGGCCCAGGGGTTGGGATATACTGTACACCTTGGTCCATTCGAGCAAGCCTCTTTCTCAGAGCAGTTTGCCTTGATAACCATGAATCACCTCATCGAGCACCTCCGCTCACCGCTCGAAGGCCTCGAGAAGGTGCGGACGTGGTTGGTCCCTCAGGGGCGGTTGGTCTTGGAAACCCCCATCCTGCCGGATTATACGAACACCGATCACCTTTACTGTTTCAGTGCCGCCGCGATCGATCGTGCACTAAGAAAATGCGGCTTTGTGCCTTTGATGTGGTTTCAGTATATTGATGCTCACTATCAGCACCACAACCTAGCCTGCTGTGCCAAGCGCACAGCGTGAAGCCCTTCGCCTGAAGAGAGCGCAGCATGGTGAAGAAACCGCGTTGCGAAGCTCCCCGACTCACCCTTGATTTGGGGGATCCGCGTGGCGCGCTTGCCGATGGGTCCGAGGCGCCGGCTCGGTTCGCTCGCAGCGGCGTTCGTCCGATGCACGGGCCTCGGCGATAGCACTACCGGGCAAGCCAAAATCCTCGGCCAGCGCACGGTTGATCAGGTCGCGCAATCGCTGCAGGGCAATGCCGTGAGTCCTCCCGGCCTTGCGCATCACGGAGGTTGTCAATTGGGACAAGGCCTCGAAGCGCGACGGGGCTCGGAAGAGGAGGTCGAGGGTCGAGGGGAACCTGCCGCTGTTGACCACCAAGTCGTTGATTCTCGCCACGTGCCGAAGGTGGCTCACCTCCTCGAAGGACATGCGATCCGAACGGAGGAGCTCGTAGGGAGGGAGGGGCGAGAACACCAGACCGCGGCGTTCCGCGATCGCGCACAGGGGGGTGCCTCTCAGACGTTTGAGGATGCCGAGCTGGAGCTCCTGCGGTCCCAGGGCCGAGAGGCGGTCATACCCCGCGGCGAAACTCTGCACGTCCTCTCCCGGCAGGCCTACCAGTAAGTCGGCATGGACGTGGACAAAGGTGTGCTCGCGCAGCCAGGTCAAACTTTCCTCCAGGGCCGGTAGATCTTGTCGGCGGTTGATGGCGGCCAAGGCCTCGGGATTGAAGCTCTGCACCCCCACCTCACCTTGCATCCGGCCCGGGGGCATCGCGGCAAGTAGGTCGCGGAGGCCTGGAGTGAGCAACTCGGCGATCAGCTCGACGTGGAGGAAGAGGTCGGGTTCGGGCCGTGCCAGGAAGAAGGAGAGCAGGTGTTCCGCGGCCGAGGGGTCCAGGTTGAAGGTCCTGTCCACGAACTTGAAGTGCCGGGCGCCACGTTCGATCAGCTCCTCGAGGGCGCGGAGCAAGGGGCCTCGGGGGAATTCCCGCACGCCCCGTTCGAGGGAGGACAGGCAGAAGGCGCAGGCATACGCGCACCCCCTCGAGGCCTCGACATAGGTGAAGCGTTCGCGCAGGTCTTCCTCGGTGTATTCGCCATAGGGGAAACGGAGCGAGGCGAGCGGCAGCCGTTGGCCCCGGAGGATCCGTGCTTCCGGTCGCCGACCGGCTAGTATTGCTCCGGCCAACTCCGCGAAGAGCGACTCTCCCTCTCCGCAGACGACATAATCGGCCTGTCGGCAGATCGGCTGCTGCTCGGACTCGTAGCTGACCTCGGGTCCGCCGAGCACGATGCATAGCTCGGGACGCACCGTCTTGAGCACCGCGACCAGCTTGGTCGCGAGCTCGACGTTCCAGATCGCAACGCTGAGGCCGAGGATCTTCGGCTCATGGGCCAGCACCACTTCGGCCAAGGCCAGCGGACCATGTTCGAGGGTCCGTTCCAACAGCAAGGCTCGCGGCCGCAACTCGCCGAGGTTGGCCAGCACACAACGCAGGCCAAGGCACGGATGCTGATAGCGGGCGCACAGCCCGAGCAGGAGGATGTCCGTAGGTGCCATCGGTACGCTCGACCACACGACCTGCAGTGCCGCGAACTCCCCGTCGCAGCTTAGAGGGTTTCGAGAGTACACCCCTGTCCGGGCGTCGCCAAGCGGGAAAGGGGGGCCCCTGGTTCTCCGGATTTCCCGATTGCCGGACAAGGACTTCCTGTTTATACTCGGCGTTCGCGAGCGAGGCGCGCCCTCGCCACGTCCAGCCTGGAGGTTACCATGTCTACCGTCCTCGAGGGTCCACTTCCCCCACCCCCGGTCTTCCGCAACGACCTCCGCCGCGCCCCCCGCCGGCAAGCGACCTTGACCAGGGAGCAGGTCGAAATCGCCCTCGGCAATGCCCTGCGCTATATCCCGACAGAGCACCACGCAGCGCTGGCTCCCGAGTTCCTCGAGGAGCTGCGCCAACGCGGGCGGATCTACGGCTATCGGTACCGCCCGGCCGGGGCGATCACGGCCCACCCCATCGAACACTACCGCGGCCGTTGCCTGGAGGGAAAAGCGCTCCAGCTCATGATCGACAATAACCTGGACTTCGCCGTGGCCCTCTACCCCTATGAGCTGGTGACCTACGGCGAGAGCGGCCAGGTCTGCCAGAACTGGATGCAGTACCTCTTGCTCGGACACTATCTCGAGCGTCTCGACCCAGCCCACACCCTGGTCGTGGCCTCGGGTCACCCTCTCGGCCTGTTCCCGTCCCGGCCGGAGGCTCCCCGGGTCATCTCGACCAACGGTTTGCTCGTCGGCCTCTATGACAACCAGACCGACTTCAACCTCGCGGCGGCCATGGGTGGGACCAATTACGGCCAGATGACCGCCGGCGGCTGGATGTACATCGGCCCGCAAGGCATCGTTCACGGCACCTACCTGACCTTGCTCAACGCCGGGAGGATCTATCTCGGCCTGGGGGAGGACACCGATCTTCGCGGCCGCCTGTTCGTCTCCTCCGGGCTGGGCGGCATGAGCGGAGCCCAGGCCAAGGCCGTGGAAATCGCCGGAGGCGTGGGAATCGTCGCCGAGGTCGATGCCTCGCGCATCACCACGCGCCACGAGCAGGGCTGGGTCGGGCTGCGCTCCGACAACCTCGACGAGGTCACGGCCGCGGCTCGGCAAGCCCTGGCGAAACACCGCCCGCTCTCGATCGCTTACCACGGCAACGTGGTCGATCTGCTCGAACACCTCGAAGGGAGCACGTTGCAGGTCGACCTGCTCTCAGACCAGACCTCCTGTCACGTGGTCTACGACGGCGGGTACACGCCGCAAGGGGTGAGTTTCGAGGAAGGCCGCAGGCTGATCGCCGAAGAACCAGCGCGCTTCCGAGACCTGGTCGACCGCTCGCTGCGGAGGCACTTCGAGGTGATCAAGGCCCTCGTGGCGCGGGGAACGCGCTTCTTCGACTACGGCAACAGCTTCCTCAAGGCGGTCTTCGACGCCGGGTGCAAAGAAGTCGCGAGGAACGGGCGCGATGAGAAGAGCGGTTTCATCTTCCCGTCCTACGTCGAGGACCTCATGGGTCCGCTCTGTTTCGATCGCGGTTTCGGCCCCTTCCGCTGGGTCTGTCTCTCCGGCAAGGACGAGGACCTGCGAAAGACCGATGCCGCGGCCATGGCCTGTATCGACCCCTCGCGCAGTCCGCTCGATCGCGACAACCACCGCTGGATCGCCGAGGCCGAGCGCAACCGGCTGGTGGTCGGCTCCCGGGCCAGGATCCTGTATGCCGACGAACGTGGCCGCGTGACCATCGCCACGTGTTTCAATGAGATGGTCCGGTCAGGGGAGATCGGCCCGGTCATGATCGGCCGGGACCACCACGACGTCGGCGGCACGGATTCGCCCTTCCGCGAGACGGCCAACATCCGCGACGGTTCCAACGTCTGCGCCGATATGTCCATCCATTGCTTCGCCGGCAACGCCGCTCGGGGTATGACCCTGGTGGTGCAGAGCAACGGCGGCGGGGTCGGTATCGGTCGGGCCAAGAACAGCGGCTTCGGTTTGGTCCTGGACGGTTCGCCCCGGGTCGACGGGGTCATCGCCTCGGCCCTCTCCTGGGACGTCATGGGTGGCATCGCACGGCGGGCCTGGGCCGGGAATCCGGCCGCCGTGGAGACGGCCAACGAATGGAACCAGCGCCCCGGGCAGAGTGGCCACCTGACCCTCCCCCAGCTCGCCGACAAGGAATTGGTGCGGGCCACGGTCGCAAAACACTGGCCCGACTGACGCATGCTACAGCGGCTCAAGGCGACTTTCTATCCCATCGAACGGCAGGACCTTGCCAAGGCCCTGCCTCTGTGGGGCTCTCTGTTCCTGCTGACCTTCTGTTACATCGGGACCAAGTGCGTGAAGTACGCGGTCTTCCTCGACCAGGCCTCTGGAGGTCCCGGGGCAGCGTATGTCCCCCATGCCAAGCTGCTCACCATGCTCTTGGCCTTCCTGTCCGTCGCCATCTACGGCAAGCTCTGCAACCACTTCCTCCGGGAACGCCTGGCCTTCGTGCTGCTCGTCTCCTTCTCCGTCATGCTGCTCGGCTACGACCTCCTCCGACCTTCCTTCCCCCTTGCAACCGCCTGGTTC
>MGSU01000316.1:12020-27198 GCA_001799195.1 Deltaproteobacteria bacterium RIFOXYA12_FULL_61_11
CGCTCTCGGAGCTGTACTCCAGCGTGCTCCAGATCACCATGTTCTGGAGTCTGGTGAACAATCTCTGCACGGTGCAGGAAGGCAAGCGCATCTACCCCTTCATCTTCCTCGGGAGCCAGATCGGCGGCATGGTCTCGGGCAAACTGGCCAATGCCATCATCGGTTCCTACGGCATCCAACCGATGATCTACCTGGTCGCATTCCTCACCCTCTGCAACGCCTTCCTCTTGCTCTGGTACGGCCGGTGGCTCGAGGCCCATCCCGAGCTCCTCCCTCCGGTCGAGAAGGTCGAACTCAGATCGCGGACCTCGGCCCTCGAGGGTCTCCGCCTCCTGCTGCGGAAACGCTATCTGCTCCTGATCTTCGTCATCATGGTCTGTTACAACGTCTGCATCATCATGGTCGATTTCCAGTACAAGGTACGCATGGAGGGGCACATCACCGGCCAAGAGAACATCGGCGCGCTGTTCGGCGACTTCTATTTCTACGTCAACCTCGCCTCGTTGCTCTTCCTGCTCTTCATCACCAAGAACATCATCCGCTACGTCGGCTTGACCGTCTGCCTCATCCTACTACCCCTGACCATGGGCCTCCCGGCGATCATCTCCTTCATGACCGCGGGCTGGCTGATGGGTCTCGTCGCCAGCGGGATCGGCCAAGCCGGCAAATATGCCTTCTTCGACCCCTCGAAAGAACTGCTCTACGTACCCTGTACCGTGGACGAGAAATACAAAGCCAAGGGCGCCATCGACCTGATCGGCCATCGCGGGGGCAAGGGGCTGGCCTCGGTCATCAACATCATCATCCACGGCTACATGGTGTTGTGGGAGAGCCTCGTCTATTCTCTCGTCTTCTCCGGACTCCTCCTGCTCTGGATAGGAGCGGCGGTGAAGGTGGGAAAACGGTTCAAGGAGCACCTGGGCGGAAAAGCCGTGAACCGGGAGTGAGGCTCGGGTAGGTTTTTCAGCATGTTGAACCCAGTGGTACTATTTGCGAGGCACAGTAGGTGTTGAGGGCTATGGACGAAAAGGTAGCGAGCGGTTCAGGGTTCATCCAAGATCGCCTTGACGTTAACGATGGGCATATACCCGACCGCATTCGGTCTCACGTACACCTGATTACTGCGAGGATTGTTAAAATCTGGGTTGTTTGCCGCCATGCCGAAACAACTCTTCTCCGCATCACTCACCAAGGTCGCGTAGCACTGGAAAGCCTCTGTCTCGCCCAGTCTTGTGTCCTGGAGCGGCTGAACCGTCAGCGCTTCCAGAACGACATAGCCAAACCAAGCCACCAAACCTAAGCTCGAGAGCGTTGCCATTTTTACAAATTGAGCGCCCTTATAGGTATCGGTTTTCTCGCAGGTGGAGGTCACTTCGATGCTGGACGGTTCACCGTTGGTAAAATAACCGTCTTCTTCAAACTCTTTGATAATTTTTTCCCGGATTTTTGCCTCAATCTGCGGGAGATGCTTGGTGCAGCTTTCGAGGTCAGCAAAGACCTTTCCCTCCTCAGCACGCGATACGCTGCTCGCGTACGCTGAGTTTTGACCTGTACAAGCGAGCAAGGCAGCCAGGATGAACAGCACGGTTTTCATAGGTATTCTCCTGTGAGGATATCGCGGGTATAGCAAAATTTCTGCCAGAAATAGTGTATTGAATATCATTCAATTCTTATTGGCGCCTGCGACCTGTGTGTCCCTCCATGACCACCTTCCTGTCCCGTGAAGAGGGTATCATCGCCGGTCAGAAAGAAGAGAACCCAAAGCCGGACTTAGTTTGCCTCCCGGTTGCGCCGACTTGCTTGTCAGCGGACAAGTCATGAGATCGAGTGCGGTGACCAGGATCGGCACCTCGTCCGTAACAGGGTGTTTACGCTCCGGGAGGCATGGATGCAGGGATTGCTGACGTGCAGTTGGCTGCACGATGCCGAGCAAACTGCCTGGGGTGCCCGCATGGGTGGGTGCAGCACTGGACATGTTGAACCCAAGCTCCCCGACAACGGCATGGTCGTACGTGGCGAGCGCAGAGCGAGCCTGGTACGCGGGTTGGCTCTCCCGGAGCGCCCCCGACGCTCCTTTGCCTTCTTTCTTGTCGTCAGAGTGAGAGCAGGAAGAACTGCTCACCGTGTTCAGAACGTATAGGTGATGGTGGTCGACCCGACGAGTTGCTCCTGCACCATGTCGAACTTGTGAAGTACCTCGTACTTTTCATACGTAACCACGTAGTGCTGATCATCATGTTGCATGACTTCAATAGTATGGTCTTTCGGAGCTCTGGTTTCAATCCGTACCAGATTACCTTTTTCATCGTACTCATTGATCGTTCCAGTGGTTGAAATCAAATGGCCCGCCATATCATAGGTTTTCGAAAGGACCGTATTTCCCTTCACGTCAAGCTGATCTTCATATCGTACAAACTTCTTTCCATCACCATTGTAAACAAGGCATTGTCGGAGTTCATCGTCCTGCCCAGTATAGGTCATTGCAATGAACCAAGAAATCTCACCTGAATGGCTAAAGAACTCCGCTTCTACCATCTTCTGCTGTTCGTTGTATTTGAACTTGGACCTTTGAATCCTCCCGGTGACCGCATCTTGAACGGAGAGGTCTACCACGTTGCCCTCGGCATTCAGGATAATTGTCGCATTTGAATGTGGCTTCCCGTCCTTGATTTGCTCGCAGGAAACGATCCCCTGCTCCGCATCATTGCTACATCTGGTTTTTTGCACGGAAAGGACGACCTTCTCGCCAAACTTATACACATATTGTGTCTCAATGGCCTCCGCGGTCGCGAAAAGCACCTTGTCGCCGACCCGGATCCCCAGAATACCCGGTGCAGCAGGCAATATCGGCAGCGCATGAACCTGCAAGGCCAGACAGAGAAATAGCAATGCGGCGCCCACCATTACCCGACAACCTTTGATACCCGACATCGCTCGACCTCCATGGATCAGTGTTCGCACACGATCGCATTGCAAAAATGCATCCACTATTTTTGTTTGCGAAAATGTTTTTCTTATATTTTATTTCAAATTGATATGAATTGTCATAGCATCTTGATGCTGTCGTATGGTGTCATTTTGATGATACCTATCAGGTGGAATGCTACTTCGGCTCTCTCCACAGCAAGGCCCATTATCAAGCTCACGCTCTCTCTCACCTGGCCCTACAACTAGGAGAAAGCGTTCACAACGGGGCCAGACCGGCCTGTTGTGCGGCTGCAGCGAGGGACCGGTTCTGAACTTCTCGACGAAGTCCACTACATCCTCGAGAAGTACCGGGTGAACTTCCTCCTCACGGGGTCGAGCGCCCGCAGGCTCAGGAAGCAGCAGTAACCCATCAGTAAATGGGGGATTTCAGTTTTGGGTGGTACGAGTACACTTCCTGGAAGAGCTGTGGGTTGGAGAGATCGTCGAGCTTGCATGAGCCTCGTCCGGACCTAGTCCGGTCATGCGCGAGTATCGTGCCGTTTGATCGCCTCTTCCTGCTCTGGATTGGAGCGGCGGTGAAGGTGGGAAAACGGTTCGAGCAACACCTGGGTGGGAATGCCGTGAACCGGGAGTGGAGTTCGGGCCGGTTCATACGGTTGGTCGTGCGAGCAGATGCCTCGACCACCGGACACCTACTTGTAGATCCTGTTGAACAGGTCATCGGCGAGCTTGGGATCGAGCGCCCGGAGTTGTTGGTACTGGGCCATGGCTTGCGTGGAGTCCTTCTTCTGCAGGAAGAGCAACCCGAGCTGATACCGGGCCTTGGCCATTTCCGGCGCGTAGAGCAAGGCCTGCTGGAAGGACTCGATGGCCTCATCGAGCTTGTTCTCGGCCTGCCGCACTTGGGCTAAGCCGAGGTGTGCGGCCGCGTGCTTCCGATCGGCGAGAATGGCCTGCTGGTAATAGCGCCCGGCAAGGGCCAACTCACCTCGACGCTGGTGGCAATCGCCGAGCAGGGTCAAGGCCTCGAGGTGGGTCGGAGTGGTGCGCAGCACCGAGGTGAGGGCTTGGATAGCCGGTTCGAGCTGTTTCTGGAGGAAATAGGCCTTCCCCAGGCGGAACATGAGGACAGGGTCGTCCTTGCGAAGGCGCAGCGCGGTCTGGTAGGCGGCGACGGCCTCGGCAGGACGCTCGGCTTTGAGGTTAACGTCCCCGAGCAATTCGGCGAGCGAGGAGTCCTCGGGCGCCAAGGCGACGGCTTCAGCGATGATAGCCACGGCGTCGTCGAGTTTATTCTCGAGGAGATACACCTCGGCCAGTCGCCTGCGCACCAAGGGATCCTTCGGAGCTTGGGTCAAGGCGTTCTGAAAGGCTTTTCTGGCCTCGGGATAGAGTTTGAGCTGGGTGTAGGCCAGGCCGAGGGTCACGAGGGTTTCTTGGCGTTGGGGGCCGAGTTCGAGGGCTTTATTGATCGTTGCCACCGCGGCGGCATGCTCTCCGGAGAGGCTCTGAGCTCGAGCGAGCTCCACCAGGGCATCGACGTCGCGAGGCGAGAGTTCGAGGGCTCGATGCAGGGCCTTGATGGCCTCGGCTGGACGTTTGAGTCGATTGAAGGCGACGCCCAGGCCGAGATGGCCCTTGATATAGGTAGGATTGATCTGGACGGAGCGTTCGAGAGCCTGCCGGGCGCGGTCTGGCTGTTCCAGGACGAAGTAGCTTTCCGCCAAGAAATAGTAGGCTTGGAAGTCGTTCTGCCGCAGGGCGATGGCGCGTTGCAGGGCTTGTTCTGCTTCCTTGTGCTGACCGAGCCGTTGATAGGTACGGCCCAGGTTGTAGTGGGCCTGGGCGAGGGTCGCATCGATGGCCACGGCTTGGCGGAACGCGATCACCGCGCTCTTGAAATCACCGGCACTGGTATAGGCGAACCCAAGTGCATAATGTCCATCGGCGAGCTCCGGTCGCAGGCGAATGGCCTCCTTATAGGATGCAATAGAGTGCTGGTACTCGCCGAGCTGGTCGTAGACCGCACCGAGGCGGCACCAATTGCGAGCGCCCGCCGGCGAGGCTTCGGCGACCTGTCGGATGGCGTGGACGGCCTTGGCGCTGTTCCCTTGGGCGAGGTGGACCAGAGCCAACCCGTAGTGCCCATCGCTGAGCCCGGGATCGTCCCGCAGCGCTCGGTTGAGGTACTCGACGGCCTGCTCGTACTTCTGCTGTTTCCAGGCGAGATAGCCGAGTTGGAGATAGGCGGGCGGGTAGGAACGGGAGGTCGAGAGCAGGCGCTCAAGCCGAGACCTTGCTCCGTCGACATCGCCGACCAGGATCCGGTTGATGGCGGTGAGATACGAGAAATCGGCGGATTCCCGCCAAGCCGGTTTCGCGCCACTGTTGAAGGTCGCCAGAGGAATGCTCCGACCGGAGAGCAAGGTGCGCAGGCGCTCGGCCCCAAAGGCGAGATGCCGATTGGCGAGGCGGGGTTTGAGGCCGACGACCAACCCGAGTACTCGGCCCCGGGTGGAGATCACCGGCATTCCGGGGCTCTTCCACGCCAGCTCGGCTTCGAGTTCGACCAGGTCCCCGAGGTCGAACAACTCGTGCACCGCGGTGATCCTGCCTTTGGCGATCTTGGTGGCAAGACCTACCGGACTGCCAAACACATGCACCGTGCCGTCGATGCGTGGGCTGGTGTCTTCGAACTGGAGGGGTTTGCACAGCGGCGGTTTACGAACCAGCGCAATCCTTGCGAGGTCGAAGCGTGCCACCTCGGCGACCACCCCTGCTACTGGGATGGTCGTGCCATCGAACAGCTTGACCTCCGCACGACTAGCTCCCTCGAAGGGATGCCGTACGGTGAGGACTTCCCCTTGCTCGTCGACCAGGAAACCGATGGCCTGGGCCAAGAGCTTCTCTTTGGCGTCATAGGTCAGGACCTGCAGAACCGAGGCCTGGGTCTTGCGCAACCAGTCTTCCGGCTCTTCTCCTCTCGAGGAAGAGATTCCACAGAAGAACCCCGCCACGAAGAGAACCCATGGCAACGAGCGCGGCCGGAGACCCATCCAACCCTCCAGGAAGAGCGAGCGGACTCATTGTAGCTCAAGTGCTTGACGCGGCCAAGGAATTTCCAGGAATTGCCGTGACCTCCCGGCTAGCACCTTATGGGGGACCCGATGTTCGGCAACGAGGTGCTCTCAGCGGGGCATACTGGACACCATGCCTGTGCCGAATTCACGGAGGCGCAAACAACTCTCGGAGGTGTCGCCGGCAAGCTGCAGCGCCCTCGCCCTCGGCCTGGTGTTCGAGGCAGGCCCGGAAATGGGCTTGGGCTTTCCCGGATTCTCCCCGGCGCAAGTAAAGGTGAGCAAGGTCGTGGTGCACATAGTGGAGCTGGAGCCGGTCCTCTGGAACGGCTCCGAACAAGGCTTGTGCTTTCAACAAGTGCCCCAAGGCCTTACCATCGTTTGCATGGTGCATCGCCTGGTCGGCCAATGCTTTCTGGAGGAGACCTGCCTCGCGTCCGGCAAGATGGCCATCCGCTCTCTCAGCAAAGAGGCCGAGGAGTTCGACCCTGCTCTCCTGCGACAGGTCCAGGAGGGTCCAATATAAAGGAGAGGATAGCTGCTCGGGATGCTCAACCTCGGTAAGAAGATTGTGGAGGAGGTCAACGGGTAGCTTCGAGGGCCTTGCGTCGAGTTGACCAAGGGCGGTGAGCAGAGCCTCGAGCTTGGCCTCAGGAGTTGCACCGAAGGCGAGGAGGTCGAGCAGGTGGGCTCGGGAAGGGGCACCGGTTTCGAACAAGGCTCGGATCAAGCACGGCAGCGCGGAAGACTCCCCTTCGAACAACCTCCGTTGGCTCGGCAAGGAGAGCCGGCGCAGGAAAGCGAGGCCGTGGGAGGGAGACCGGCGGAGCAAGCCCTCGGCCATAGTTTTCAGGAGGAGGAGCGCACGTTCTGCCGCACGAGGATCGACATGCAGCCAGACAGAAGCGCGCTCCAGGCTTTCGTGAAAGGGCTGGAGCTGGGGTTCGAAGCCGAGGAGCGGTTCGGTTCCGATCTGGCGGAGGAGAAGGGAGAGGAGCCGTTCGAGCCTGGGAAGACGTTCGGGGAAAGGACCCTTCGCCTTCGCGAGTTGGGTCTCGAGACAAGAAATTTCCCCCTGATCTCCGGTAGGCTGGCACGCCGAGGAGAACCGTGGGAGGTTCCCGAACCCGGTTTGCCCGAGGAACAGATAGGTGCCGGTGTGCAGGAGGAACACCAACACCATGGGACACCAAGAGCCAGCGACGAGAGACCTGAGCGTGATCACGGCACGAGCACCACATCGTGTTGCTGTTGACCCGGGAACCAAAACCGATGAACAGCTTTCTCCAGGCATTGCCCGGGCAGGAGGAGAGCGAGCTGCTCCCGGCATTCGAGGGTCAGGGGGTGATCGAACCCCTGGGGAAAGACATACAGCGCGGTTCCCCGCGGCATGCTTCCCGGGTTTCTGGTCGCGTCGAGGTCGACATTGCGGAGAGCCAAGGCGGGGAAGCGCAACCGGAGTTGGAATTCGAAGGGTTTATCCCGAGCGAACGCAGGGGGGCAGTGGCGCAAAACCACGCTCTCGGAGTTCGTCAAGGCTTGCACGAAGGGAAGATCCTGCTCGAACGGCAACCGGAAGGGGGTGGAGGGAGGAAGGAGCCGGTCGTGGAAGCGGTAGTACGTGTCCTGGGGCGTCACAAGCGCCAGGTAGTCGGTGACAGGTCCCTCCACGGTGCTCAGAAGTGCCAGATTGCAGAGCAGGAGTCCGAGGACCATCCTGCGTAGCCACTCGCCTCGGAAGGTGGTGAGGTAGTGGGCGACCGCGACGACAAGCAACCCATGACAGGGAAGGAGGTAGTAGCTCCGTTTCTGGGCCACCGCGGTGAGAAGGACAAGGCTCGCCCCCAGCGAGACGAGGAGGAGGCGATGCGCGCGATACCGGCGCGAGGCGAGGGTGACGTACAGTCCCGCCGCCAGCAGCATCGCGGGCAAAAGCGTCCAACTCTTGAGCAGGTACCACGGGTAGAAAAGGAGCTGGAAAGCCCAGCCCGCACCCGGGAAGTGTTCCGGGGAGAGATGGTACCGCCAACGCTCGAGGGAGAGGAACGGGGCGAAGAAGTAGAGACCGCCAAGGCCGAGAACCCCTGCACCGACCAGACAGGTTCTGAACAGGAGGGGATGCCGGCGACGTTGGGCGAACACCACCAGGAGCACCAAGGGCACGGTACAAAGGAGAAAGGCTGGTTTCGTGCAAAGGCCCAGGATCGCGATGAAGACCAGAGAGGCCGAGCGCCTTCGCAGGCTCGATCCGGGGCGCGGGGCAAGGAAGTGCTGGAAGAAGAGCGTGACCCAAGCAGCCAGCAGCAGGTCGAGTTGGCAATAGCGCATCGCCGCGGCGATTGGAGGGAGGAGGGGAAGCAGCGCCACGGCATACCAGGCTTCTCCAATCCCGGACAGACGGCGCACCAGTCGATGGAGGGGAAGAGCGAGGAGCGCATAGGCGAGGATATTCGGTAGGAGAACGACCGCGGGTCCCTTTCCCAACAACAGGCAGCAGAGGGCACCGATGAAGAAGCCGAGAGGGGGATGCGCCAGGTCGATACGTTCAGGGAACCAGAGGAGGAAGGTGTCGAGACTCGCCTCGACCCAGGCTCGGCCGAGGGCGTCGGTGAATTGGAAGGTCGTACCAAGGTGCAAGGTCGCGTCGCCGTTGCCCCCGTATCCGACCTTCGCAACCCAGGCCGCCAAGACCCCCGCTGCGAGGATATTGGCGATCAGGGCCGTCTTGTACGCCCGACGGGGGTCGAGGCCCTCAGCGCTCTGCACCGTTGGGCCTGGGCGGGGGTTCAATTCCTGCACAGCCATGTCCTCTCGCCCCGCTTGCACCGCTACCTTCGCGACCGCGCTCGGGGAAACCTTGTTCCAGTCCTGTACCATGGATCACCATGGGGTTCCACGGCGTTGGGCGGCGCTCCGGTTGCTCAGGTCGCGGCCGGAACGGAGGGCCGAGAGAACTCGCACGATCAGCTCGGGGGTCGGACGACCTCTCCCATCGAGCAGTCTCACGGCCTCTTGCCTGGGGAGGCCGAGGACCTTGGCCAGCCTGAGCGGCGAAGGACGGAGGAATAGGTCGAGGAGGCCGCCCCATCGCTCGTGGACGAGGAACTGGGTGAGCAGGAACTGCGCGTTCATGCCCGGGGGAGGCAGGGCGAAGCCACGTTCGAGCACGAACTCGAGGTACTGCCTGCGAGGCAGCGAGACAGCCCGGCGGAGCTGCCGTTCGACGGCCCGAGATACGCGCACCTCGGCGCGGGCGGCGAGTTCGACGGCCAAGAGCAGATTTGCCCGGAGGTTGTTCTCGGCGGTCCAGCACAGGAGTTCATCCCAATCGAGCGTGTCGCGGTGCAGGGAGAAGAACAGGGCGAGATCGAGCCCGTGCTTGAAGGACACGACCTTGCCCAGGCGCCGGAGGTTGAGAACCAAGGCCATGACCGTGTACTCGGGTGACAGGACTTGCAATCCCTCGGCTCGGGGATGGGCGAGCGCGCGCAACCGGGGACGCCAGTCCGGGAGGTCGAGGCCGGTCCGGGCTACGTCGAGCGCGGGATGGAGATCGAGCGTGGTCAGGGGCGTGCGCTCCGGCGGTGCATGGTACAGGACATGGACCTGCTGGTCGTCCCGACGGAGCGAAGCAAGGGATTCCTCCCCGTCCTCCCGGTAACCGAACCCGTCGATAAGGACCTTCCCCGCCCGTTCGAGGTCCTCGGGCACGACCAAGAGGTCGAGGTCCCGACACACCCTGGCCTGGTTGGCGGGATAGAGCTCATGAAGCAGGGCCATACCCTTGATCGGCACCACGGGGATGCCCGCGGTCGTGAGGGCAGTACATAGCTCGAGCGTTGCTCGCCAGGTGAGGGCGTTGGTGAGCAGGCGAAGCCGGTGGCGATCAGCGAGGAGCTCCGGCCAGCCCTCGGGCAATGCCGTGGGGTCCTCGAGATAGAGGGGATGCAGGAAATCGAGCAGCTCGTGGTGCTCGAGGTACGCGAGGATTTCCGGAGAAAGGTGCGGAGGGTCGAACCGACCACCGACGACGCCCAGACAAGAACGGTGCAGGAGCGGGAGGAGTTGGCGCAATACTGGTGAGGGGTCGACGCCTCTACGGCCTGATCGGAGAGCGGACCACATCAGGATGCACCGCGAGAGGTCAGGTGAGAGTAAAACTGCAGGAGGCCGACGAGAGCCCTCCTCGTGCCCACCTCGAAAAATCCTCCTGGGCCGAGCGGCTCCACCCCGACCAAGGTGTCCAGGTACTGCCGGTAGTATCGTTCCGGATGGTGGTGAAACTCGCTGCAGGCGTCGAGCACGAAGCGGTTGAACCCGACGAGGTCGGGACGAGCCTCGCCGAGGAAACGGAACGTGGCGAGGAGGTCGCGCAAGGTTTCCGTCGGCAGGCCGTAGATGAAGGAGGCCCGGGTGCGCAGGCCCGCGGCACGTGCGGCGCGAACCGCGGAGGTCATGGTGTCGACCGAGAGACGTTTGGCGCACAATTCCAGGAGCCGGGGGGAGGCGCTCTCCACCCCGAAGGAGAGGAGCGTGCAGCCCACGGCCGCGAGGAGAGCATAGAGGCTGGGGTCGGTCCACTCGGGGCGGGCCAGGCAGGTGAAGGAGACGGGCTCGGGGAGGGTTAGCAGGAGACCGCACAGTCGGCGGAGATAGTCGGGATCGGCGAGGAGATCGTTGTCGTGGAAGACGAAGCGCCGGCAATCGTGCCGTTGCAACAGCCCGCGCAACTCTTCCACGACTATGGCCGGAGGCCGGAGGCGGAGAGGACCCGGGAAGCCGCGGCCGCAGAAGCGGCACCTGCCGCCACACCCGCGGGAGGCGAGCATGGGCAAGCCTCGGCCCCCTTCTTGGTAGAAGTCGAGGTCGAAGAGGTCATAGACCGGCCCTGGGAGCGCGGGAAGATTCTCCGGAGGTGCATGCTCGGAGAGGATCGGGGTGGAGCCCGATTGATAGGAGAGGCCCGGCAACCCTTCGGGCCGGACGGCGCGATCCAGTGCGGCGACAAGGGCGACGAGCGTGGTTTCTCCCTCTCCCCGGACCACGAAATCGACCTGGGGCTTCTCCAGGAAATGGGGGGTGAAGCGCGAGGCGCGATGCCCGCCGATCACGGTGTGGAGGTTCGGGAACACCTGTTTGAGGTGCCGCAGGATGGTCAGAGCGAAGACGGCATTGTCGGCATTGACCGCAACCATGCCGGCTCCGGTTGCACGTACCCGGGAGGTGACGCGGTCCTTCAGGAATTCGAGGTACTGCGTCCGGTAGCAGGCTTGCCGAACCGTTGCCAGGGGGGAATGATCGTTGGTATAGAAGGTTGCCCGGATCCTCCGATTGTGGCCACGAGGGCCGAAGCACTGCACGCTCTCGCGATGTAGGTCGCACAACACGGGCTCTTCCCCGGCAGCCAGCAACGAACCCAGTAAAGAGGCGAGGTTCAGGGGCAGTTCGCTGACCAGACTTTCGACCGGAGTACGCAGGGAAGCGCGGAGCCCAGGAGGGTTGAGGAGCAGGACGATCATCCGGGGCCATCCGCGGGGAACAGAGGTCTCCGGGTGACGATCAGGGAGAAGGTTCTGCCTCCTGCCTTCACCACCTGCAACGGTTCACAAGCGAGCTGGGCCCTCAGGGGTTCCTCGTAGAGCCGTTGCGGGTCGGCGGTGCTGATGTTGTAGAGCAACAGGAGCAGAGTTCTGGGCCGGGAGCGCAGCGAGCGTGCGAGATTCGTGCAGAACTCACGATACCCCTTCGGCCTGAAGGGATGATTGAGATAGAGGCAGGTGCACTCCTCGGGCAGGGGGTGGGTGAGGGCATTGACGCAGCGTACCTCGCAAGGAGGAGCCTGCTTGTTCTCGGTTCTCGGCCTGAGGTTGAAACGGGCGAGGGCGACGAGCAGCGGGGCCTGTTCGAGCCCGACGAGCTTCGAGAACGGGAATTCTCGAGCCACGAGCAGGCCCTTCCCGGCGCCGCAGCCGACCTCGAGAAAGCCCTGGTCCCTGGTCAGGTGAGGATAGCGTTCAAAGACGACGCGCAAGGCCTCCCGCAAGGGGGCCGCCGGGGTGGGGTGATAGTACTCGCTCTCCGCGCAGTCCCGCGGCCTCACGCCGAGCCGACTCAAGTGCGGAGGCAAGACCGTGAAAGTACGGTGCACCAGATCGAAGTGCACCTCGCGGAACCAGCGCTCGAGGAGTTGCAGGGCGTGGACGAAGCGCGACGGTTCGCGGGTGGGCCGGGGCGACGGAGGTGCCGAGGAGGTGTTGCTCATGCCGAGTGCGGTACCGCTGATCAAGGCTTGATACTCCCCGCTCTCCGTGGGACAGTCAAGAGTTCCTTCATCCGAGGTGCGAGGAGGCTTGGTGCAGGAAGAGGTTTCCCCCGAACTCGCGTTACCGGGCTTGGTCGAGGTCTCCTTCTCGGTCACCGCGGCCTGCCGCGGTTCCTGCCGGTTCTGCTACGCCAAGGGTCGAGCCGAGGTAGAGGACCCCACCCTCCCCCAACTCGAGCGCCACTTCCTCCGGCTGCGGCAGGGGGGAGTCCGCACCCTGCGCGTAACCGGGGGGGAACCCCTGCTCCGCCGGGAGCTCCTCGATCTCCTCGACCTCGCGAGGCACCACGGCTTCTCCTGCGTGCTGAACACCAGCGGGTTCGGCGGCCGTTCCCCGGCCTGGTGCGAAGAGGTGTTCCGGCGTTGCGACCTCCTCATTATCTCCTTGCACGCGCTCGATCAGGCGGCCGCGAACTGGCTCGGCTGGACCGGAGGGGAGATCGGGGAGAACCTCGCCTTCCTGCGCCACGCTCTTGAGGTAGTCCCGGCCAAGGTCGTGGTGACCACGCTCGTCACCACCGTCTTCCAGGCCCAGTACCAACGTTTCCTCCTGTTGCTGCGCTATCTCGGGGCTCCGCGCTGGTACCTAAACCGGCCCATGGTGGACCCGGTACTCGGCACGACTCTCCATCCCGAGGCGCGAGCCCTCGACGCCCTGGTCTCTGACCTCGTGCGCTTCCGTTCGAGCTGGCCCGGGGAACTCAGGCTCTCGAACTATCCCCACTGCAGGTTCGGCGAACCGGCTCGAGGCCTCCTGGGCAAGAACCTCCTCCTCAACGGCGTCAATCGTCTCACCCGCGACCTCGATGGCCGGTACCGTCCGGTGGGCACCCTCGCCCTCGATCTCGGCGAGGAAATCGGCGCGGCTTGGGCAAGCAACCCCTTCCGCCTCGACGCGCGACCTTGCCGGTTGCCTGAGGTGTGCCGGACTTGTCAGCTCTTCCCGGCCTGTGTAGGCGGGAGCCGGCATCAGGCCTTCGCGCAGCACGGCTCGTATAACGCTCCAGATCCTCTCATGGTCGGTCCGATTTCCGGGAACGGCCAACTCGGGGGGCTCGCCTAGGATCGGGCCAAGTCCGATGGAAACGCCGGTACAAGCCCCTGATGACGGTTTCCAGCTCCTCCCGGCTCAGCCCATCTTCGGTCCTGTACCGGTACCCGAAGCGCCGGGTGAGGTACTTGTCCTCGCGGTCAATCCCCGTGACCCCATAGTGAGCGGGCCGAGAGAAGACCTCACTGCCGTCGTCGAGGCTGAACACCGCCACGCAGAGGTGGTGGAACAGGTCGCGATGGCCTTCGAGGAACTCGAGGGTCTGGTGTACCTCGTCTCTGGTTTCCCCGGGAAAGCCGAGGAGCAGGTTGAGGACCACGGTCAGGCCCGCTCCGCGGAGGCTCCGCAGGATGGCCGGCACCTCTTCGCATCGGTGGGGTTTTCCCATGCGCTGGAGGGTCCGCGGAACCGCGGCTTCCAGCCCCAGCACCACGCGCCGGCAACCGGCTCGGGCGATCAACCGGGCCAGCCCCGGAGAAGCAAGGTCAGGGCTGAGGCACAGATTGCAGGTCCAGTCGAACCGTTGGTCCAGGGCGACCAAGCGGTGGCAGAATGCTTCGAGGAAGGCCGGAGGGAGGGCCTCGTCGACCAGGTCGAAGCGGGTGGCGCGATAGGTGCGGCCGAGGGCGAGGAGCTGCTCAACCGCTTGTTCGGGCGGCAGCAGCAGATGGTCCCGGGCGAGACGCTTACTTGTGCAATAGGTGCAGCGGTGCCAGGGACAACCGATCGAGAGGCGATGGGGGACGAAGGGCACGTGTAATCCCTTGAAGTCCGGGAGGATGCGCACATCCTCGGGTATATATCCTTCCCGACGGACGGGGGGCACGAACCGGCCTTCGCGACAAAGATGCAGATTGGGCACCTGGTCGAGCTCGGAGCCATCGTGCAAGCAGCGGATGAGGGGCAAGAGGGCCCGCTCCCCCGCGCCCTCGGCCAGGCCATCGACCAAGAGCGCTAGGTCGGCACACGCAGTCAGGAACCCGAGGTTCATGGTGACGACCGGGCCCCCGAGGACCACGAACGAGGAGGGGGCTTCCCGCTTGACCTCGCCCGCCAAGCGCAGCGCCGGATACAACTGCGAGGGGGTGGTGACGGAGATGCCGACCAGGTCAGGTCGGGTCTGGCGAAGGGCCACGGTGAGGGCGGGTACTCGTTCCTCGGGGAGGTGCGGCCGGGCACAACCAGCCACCAGGATGGAGCGCAGGGAAATCGGGGGCGGGAGGACTTGGGCGACGAAGGCGGCTTCGTTGTCGCGGTGTCGGTGCGCGTTGATCCAGGAGAGAACCCCGGCGAGCACGGAACCCTCTCTGCGCAGCAGGCCTCGGCGCACCAGAGGATAGATTCCTTTGGCGAACGGAGGGTGTCCGCGGGTGTCGAGGAGGGCCAGGTGACGATACCCGGCCGCGACTGCCTGCCCTCGCAAGACCGCGATGCCGAGCGGCGGGTGCGGCAACGGATTGAAGAAGCTGGAAGGCACGAACCCGGGCGCCTCGGGAGGGACCACCAGCAGGGTGCGCAGGGTCACGCCGTGGAGTGTTGAAGACTCCCGCTCCATCACCGGACGGCCCTCCGGGTCTTTTCTCCGCCTCATGTCTGCAGCAGGCTCCGGCCGAGGTAGGTCGGAACTCGACCGGCCCTCTCTGCAGTACCCGGCTCTCGATAGAGCGTTGTCATTCAAACCGATCGCTGGTATCTTTGCATCGAGGAATTCGTCCGGGGCTGCCTCGTATGTTCGATGGAACCACACTCCTGCGCAGAAGCCAAGACGTCGTCACCCAAGGGGTGTGCGTCAGCAAAGAG
>MGSU01000317.1:0-4993 GCA_001799195.1 Deltaproteobacteria bacterium RIFOXYA12_FULL_61_11
CCATGATCGTGGGCATGCTCTTGGCCCAGTAGGCCGTACCGATGCTCAGGATCACGCCGACGATGGTCGCCGCGCGGCCCATCCACAACAGGTGGGTCGACGAAGCCTTGGGGTTGATCACCGACCGGTAGATATCGTAGGTCCAGACCGTGTTGAAGGCGCTGACGTTGCCGGCCTGCCCAGCCATGAAGCCGGCCAGGAGCGCGGTGATGCCCAACCCGACCAGGCCCGAGGGATAGTAGCGGGCGATGAGCATGGGCAGGGCGGAATCGTAGTTGGTCACTCCGGCGTCGCTGAGCAGGGCGAAACCGCTCGCCGGGTCGCTCGTGAGGGCGAGGGCGATCAAACCGGTGAGGATGACGATCAGGGGAATCGCCATCTTGAAGAACGAGGCGATGATCGGGGTCATCCGGGCCTCGTTGAGGTTCTTGGCCGAGAAGGCGCGTTGGACGACCAGGAAATCGGTGGTCCAGTAACCGAACGAGAGCACGAAACCGAGGCCGAGGACAATGCCGGCCCAGGTGATGGCCATGCCGTTGAGGTCCGGGGAGGCCGAGGTCGACCACAGTTTGGAATAGGCCTCGGGGATCCTGGCCATGACCTCGTCGATCCCGCCGATTTCGACGAGCCCCAGCACCGCGATCAGCATCAGGCCGAACCAGATGAGGAAGAATTGGATGATCTCGGTGAAGATGGCCGAGAGCAGGCCGCTCATGCTGACATAGATGGCCACGGTCAGGGCCGAGGCCAACATACTCACATCCCAGTCCCAGCCGAGGAAGGTGTGCATCACCAGGGCCATGGCGTAGAGGTTGATGCCCGAGACGAGGAGGGTCATCACCGCGAAGGAGAGGGCGTTGATGAAACGGGTCTTCTCGTCGTAGCGCAGCTTCAGGTAGCCGGGGATGCTGTTGATCTTGCTGCTGTAATAGAACGGCATCATGTAGATGCCGAGGAAGACCATGGCGGGGATGGCGCCTATCCAATAGAAGTGGGCGACGTACATCCCGTACTTCATGGTGTTGCCGGTCATGCCGAGCAGTTCCAGCGCACCCAGGTTCGCCGAGAGGAAGGCGATACCGGCGACCCAGGAGCTGTTCTGGCGACCGGCCAGGAAGAAGTCGTCTGCGTTGCGGGTGAAACGCTTCAGGTAGTAGCCGATCCCCAGGATGAAAGCGAAGTAGATGGCGATGATCACCCAGTCGGGTAGGGACAGGCCAATGGTCTGCATGTCCTGTGCTCCTTCAGGAAAAACGGGATCGCGCATGATCGGTCTCGACCCATCGTGGGAGCCGAGGAACGATCTCACTACGTCCTAGACGGAGCGCTGCGTTTTGGCAAGCGCGCTGTAGTGGGGGATCCATGAATCTTCCCTGTGGGACTTCCCTTGTCGGGGTGGGGGTCGCCTCTGTACCCAACCGCCATCACAAGAATAGGCGGAGGTTCGTGAGACTGTGGTACGTCTTTTTTCGATGCTGGACCCCTTGCTTGCCGCTAAATCGACCTGATGGTACCCTTGTTGGCATGAAGAAGGTGGTTCGAAGTGCTGGGCGTGGAAACCGAGTCCAGCTTTGGAGTTGCGCAAGCTTTCTCGGCAGCAACTTCCTCGTCGTATGTTGCTGCTTGCTCGCAACCTGCGTCAAGGTGCACGACGAACAGGAAGGAAAAGAAACCTACGACCCCCTCAGTATCTCCCTTGAGTTTGACAGAGAAGAAACAATTATCAAGCAAAACAACGAACTGCTGATCCAGTGCGCTCAATTCAGCGAAGCAAACTGCGTAAACAAAGAGCAGTGTCTTCCTTTCTACGCGGAGAAATTCGCGGTTGAAACGGCGCGGGAGTGTTACCACACCTTGCACGACCAATTTCTCAAATGCGGAGCAATTGTCCAAAACCCCTATTCCTACACCGAATCTCTTTGGGGTAAGAATGTGGTCGTCGACCGTTTCGGCAATGCCTGGGAATTCGACACCGATTGCAGCGAACTTGGAGAACTCGATCAATGCGATATTGCCATGGATGGCATGGCTGGTTCGGAATTCCAATACCTGCCCCATCCATTGGCAGATGTCTATTGGTCAGCACATACTCAAGGGATCCCTGAAGAACTCATCCCTCCGAAAAACGTATTAATGCATCCCTGTCCAGCCGCGATCCCTGCACAAGGGGACCACGCGAATGAGCCAGTGGCGCTGAACAGTTCTCATTGCAGTTCCCTATCCCACGCGGAATGCAAAAAGACCTCGAACTGCCGGTATGTCTATGGAACCATGATAGAAACCGAGCTTAGCTGCTATCACCCCCCGGAAAAAGTCGGCTGCATCGCGCAAACTACGCCCTGTGAGACCGAGATAGCCATGTACGGCGACGATCAGGGCAATTGCTGGGTCTTCTTCCAGAAATGCGTACCGGAGAACGATAGGTATCGTACAACCGATTACTGTGACAAACTGCTGAACTCGCTGCAAGATACCAGCTTGGAGCTGTGTGACGACACCTTGACCTGGTACCTCCCAGAGGAAGGGTAAGACGATGCAGGCAATCACCATGCACGCGAAACATGCAGGATGGCCCCTCCTAGTCGTAATAATCCTTTCTTGCACCTCAATTCACGATTGGGTGGATGAAGACATCCGTCATGAAAAGGTCGTCGGCTACCGACTCAACTTGCTCGAGCGCTGTCTTGAACGTCACACCAAGACCGTTCGCATCAAACAGACACACGGTTACTCCATTCTTGAAGGAGATCCCGGCTATCTCTATCAAGATGGCAAGGATATTTGCTGGTTTATCCCAGCCACTGGTCCTTCCGAACGATTTCTCGGGTCTTTTCCCGGACCTGTCAAGGCTCCCCTATCGGGTCTGTGCGGTCTCGTATCCTTTCTAGTTGGTAGTTCATCCCTTGAGCTTTATCTTGACGACTATAAGTACTCTGAAGGATGGTGGGATTCCCTAGAAGAACCAGAAATTCCTGCCCATCTGGAGTGTACCAAAGCAAGTAAGCGAGACTCCCCCCCGGTCATTAAGGTTTCCTCTGAACAGTGTACAGAGTTGAGCATCCCCGATTGCTACCGCGCCGCGAACTGCCAGCCGATTATTGTCCTTCTGGCTCCCGAGGACGACCCTGATACCAACCAGGGGTGCAAGTCCTTCGAAGCGGTTGGTTGCGCACCCCGCGGTTCCTGCGGACAGGAAACCTCCACACTGCGCAGGCAGGATGGCCGTTGTTTCCACTACACCACTTTGTGTCCGCCACCCGGGATTCCCGACCTTGCCAACCAGGAGCACTATGACCAAGAAAGTATCGATAACGGTTGCTTGCTCAATCGGTACACGGGACGGTATGGGCCTATGGCCGCTCCAATCTGTGCCGATTCCCTCGATCGGATTCTCAACAACCCCGAAGGAATGGAAGCACGGAAGGGCCAATTCCTGCCCTATCAAGGAATTTTCGAACTTAATCCCTTCGTGTTGCATTCGCGAACCTTCGGGGGGACAGGCCAGGACATTCCTGTCCAAGTTGTGGAGAATGCAGCGAAAGACCTCCTCATCCTTGCCATGGAGGTAGATCAAGATAAGGTCCAGAAACGAACTCACCTTCTCGTACTCCAACCCGATGGCGAGGAAAAGGCAGATTACACGCTCAGCGATTCCTTCGCTGATTCGGCCCTATCCTTTGCCCTGTCCACGAGAGGGACAGAGGTGATCGTCTTCGGACGTACCACATCCCCCAGTCCCCAGAGCAGGCTGCTCTGGCTCCTCTTGGTCGACACTGCCGGCAAGGTCAAGTGGAGGAAAGATTTTTCCGGAGACTGGGGTAACGACACCGCAAGTTTCCTGGTCTCCGAGAATCGCGATATGACCATCCTGGCCTCGCGAGACCCTCAAGACGACAGCAGCGACGATGCAGGCCTCTGTCTCTTCCATACCGACGGAGTGGGAGAGGAACAATGGCGCACATGTTTCGGCACCACCACCAGACTGGAGGAAAGCAGGGACGCCATGGTCGAAACCATGGACGGTTATGTCGTGCTCGGTGCCGAGAAAGCCGGGGACGAAGCACAGCCTGGGATCCTCTTGACCAAGATTTCTCCTGCAGGGCAGATCGTCTGGAGCACGCCCTTCCACCTTCCCTCCCCTCTTGTCCCCAAGATGTTGTTGCCGGCACAAGACCATGGATTTTACGTCCTGGCTGTCTCTGTGGACCCCGTGTTCCCTAGCTCGGGGATCATCCTTCTCAAATTCAACCAAGACGGCAATGCGGTTTGGAGCAGGACAATTAAACTCGAGGGTGCCTTTGGCGATGCCTTCGAGTTTTCGACTTGGGATGCACTGTCCCTGCATGCCGCTGAGGACGAAGAACTGGTGCTCATCGCTAGGGAACAGGTATCCTCCAGCCACTACAATGCGGCGGAAACCGAGTCCATGCTCCGCATCGCATACCTCGACTCTATGGGAAAAATACTGACCTCCTCAGGGAGCCGTTGTTCCAAGGATTACCTTTTTTCTATTTCAAAGGAACATTCATATACCATGCTTTGTAGCAGGCAAGAGCGCTGGTTGAACAATGGTAAGGACATTGTTCTACTCTCGGTTGATGAGCTGGGACACGTGAGAATTGATCATGCCAGCTACGGCAGTCAACAAGATGATACGGCCATGTCTATGCTGTCTCAGGCGGATGGCAGCTTACTCATCGTCGGCACAACCAGTGACCTCGGCGCGGGGATGAGTGATATTGTGCTCTTCCGTATTGGTACTCATGGCAGGATTGTTCCCTTGCGTTAATACCAGGTTGGTACATCCTTACCCTCCCCCTCCGACCCTGGAAAAAGAGATTGCATGGGGCATCAGCGTTTGCTTCGCTCGTGATTGGAAATGGAAAATACTCATGGAGGATGCACCGATGCGGCGCCGACAGGGGGGCAGGGGGTTGGTCCTGACCGAGGGGCGTGCTACACTCGGCGATCGTGGGACCGGGAGGGAGGCTCC
>MGSU01000317.1:5002-6593 GCA_001799195.1 Deltaproteobacteria bacterium RIFOXYA12_FULL_61_11
GGACAGGCCAATGGTCTGCATGTCCTGTGCTCCTTCAAGAGTATTCGGCTCCCAGAGGACCAGCCGCCGACCGCACTTCGGGGCAGGAAACCGATTTACCCCGTACTAGACGCATTGCCCGAGTTTGGCAAGCTCCGACTATCCTCGAGCCACGGAAAGGGGGCTGCATCCGTGAGGAAGAGTCTTCTCAACAGGAAGTCCTTGCAGAAGGCCCTGCCGCACCGGACCTTGAGCCGAAATCGAGGACTCCGGCTCAACCTTGATGGTTTCAACTCAGGTCGGAGGGACTTCCATCAGGTGTTCCCATCGTGGGGATCGGGCGGCTGAGTATCGCGGAGGGTCGCGTTGTGCAGGACCTCGGTGGCCCATTGATTGAGACTTTTCCCCGCGGTTTGAGCAGCGATTAAGGCAGCGCTATGAATTTCCGAGGGTATTCGCAGCATGAGCTTGCCGGAGGCGGGTTTTTCCGGGGTTATCCCCTGCTCGGTGCAGCTTAGCAAAAAATCTTCGACCGCATGTTCGAAGGCGGTACGTAGGTCGGCAACGTTGTCGGCATGGAAACTGATGATGGCCCGCAGGCCGAGGATGCGGCCGACAAAGATATCCTCGCGTTCGTCGAAGGCAACGCGGGCGGTGTAGCTTTTGTACTTCATGGTATTCATGGTGTTACTCCAATTCGCTCCAGTAACTCGCGGGCTTCCTCGACTTGATACCTCCTGGCTTCTTTACCCGGATGTGGTCGATGGCAGTGCCACTGCTCGTCCTGGATGGTGATCTTGACACGTGAGCCCTCTCGTTCTTGCACCTCTCCGCCGAGGGCTCGAAAGAGAGCCTCAATATCGTTGAAGGGAATCGAGGGGGAGGTTGGTTGGGCGAAAAGAGCGCGAAGGGTTTTTCGTTGTTTGGCGTTCATCTGAGAATGATAGCGCTTTCTGCAAGCGCCTGCAAGCTTGCGCTCCGGACGCTGGAATGCCTATCACTACGTATCAGTAATCAGTAGTACAGGTGTCCGTCCTCTGCCTGGTGTAGGACGGCGCAAGGACCTAGGCGGAAACCTGTTTCGCCCCGCCGTAAGACCACAACGGAACTTGCGCCTTCCAACCAGCCCGACTACAATCCGTTCCATTCCTCTTCCCGAAGTGGTTCAATGGAAACGAAATCTTCACCTTGTACCTCCGCCTCTGCCCTGGTTTTCTTGCTTATGTTGGCTGTGCTGGGGTCGACCTCGGCCCTGGCTCAGGACCACTTCTCGCTTTCCGAGGAACTAGTGAAACCTGGGGTCAAGCTCGTCGTGCTGGAGTTCTACGCCTCGTGGTGCATGCCCTGCCGGGCGGCGGTGAAGGACTGGGACCTTCTGCACCAGAAGTATCAGGCCAAGGGGCTGCGCTTCGTGGTGGTGACCCTGGACGAGCAAGGCAACTGTACCGATCCAGGTTGGTCGCCGGATAGAGTCCTCTGCGATAAAGACCGCTACTGGCAAAAGCGCTACGGGGTAGAAAACCTGCCCCAGGCTTTTCTCTACTCGTGGCAGGGGGAACTCCTCTCGGAGCGGGCACACGTCGAGCAGGTCGAGAAGGCGATCCTGCGCTTC
>MGSU01000318.1 GCA_001799195.1 Deltaproteobacteria bacterium RIFOXYA12_FULL_61_11
ACCCCCTTGGGGTCCTCTCCTTCCTCCAACAGGCTCTGCTCGAACGGGTTGCCTCCTGGCGACTCAACTACACCGAAGACCTTCCACGTAGTTATTCGAAGCGCCTTTCCGTCCTCCGTTTCGGTATACCGGACCATGAACGCATCCACTTGGCCTCGATACTCGCGAGCGTTGGTCGAGCCGTCCCACGTCCAACCGAGGCCATTGCCCAGTATCTACCAGCGCTGAAGCTCACCCCCTTGCCTCTCGAACCTGACTGGCACGAGAATCGGCTTGCTCTCATCGCGCTTTCTTTGTCTGCGGCTCTCCTTATCCTCCTACTGGCGGGAGTTTTCCGACACTTCGGTAAACAATGGACCTCAGTATTCCTCGCCTGTTTGACCCTCCCCGCGATGTTCGTTCCGTGGTGGATCTATGCGGGGGAGAACCGGACTGAACTTTTCACCGGCATCATCACCGAACTCGGCGGTAGCCCTCGACCACTCCTGCTCGAGTTCCCGGTCACCGAACTCGAAGAAGGACTGGAACGCTCGGAAGCGCTGGTTCCGCTTCTAGAAACCTGGCTACGCGAAGGAACGCTGGTCGCATACGAAGCCCCCCATCAAATTCTGCCATCCCTCCGTCGTCAAACGAACGTGCTGGGCTTGCTGCGCACCTTTACGATCGAACCGCTCAAGGAAAAGATCGAGGACCTGGCAGAACGGATGGAAAAGACCGGTGGCGACATACTCGATCTGCCCTTGCGCTTGAGCCTCTATGTAGGAGTTCTGGAGAGCATGATCACACTCAGAGGGCCTCTGGAACCACCCTCTCCTACCGAAGTGACTAGGTATTCAGCATTGAGGGCATTCTTCCCAGAACACGGCGGGCAACGCTACCTCGCGATTCGCCTCTTCCCCCCCGACGAAGGGGTCGGACGAGAACGATTGCTGCAACTTGTTGAACGGTTGGATAAGTGAAGGCAGGGTGCCCGCCGAGTCAGGCTTTCGCAGTAAGGTACTTCGTATAAGAACCGAACCGCTCATGGAGCCTTTTCGCCCGTTCGAAATCCTGGTCGAGGATCGCGAGCAACCGTTCGTACTGGAGCTGTGAGAACTCATCGATGATCTTTTGCGGTGTCGGACTCTGTAACCGATAAGCCTGCCAGTAGACATCCTCTTCAATACTGAGATGGTCCCCTCCGAGACGATCCCCCATCTGATAGAGGAATTCGATGACCTCGTAGGGGCCTGGCTGGACCACCAGTTTCACGTTGTGTCGATCGCCGAGCCGTTCGAGTTGCCGATAGTGCTTACTCAGAACGTCCTGGTTGCAGAAAAGGACGATACTGAAGGTGACGTTCGGGTCGTCGAATACCACGAGATCGAGCTTGTCCCCGATACTCCTCGTGCCGCGCATGGTCCCCCTCCTCAGAGCTCGGTCTCGTTGAATACCATCGAGGTGCCACCCAAGCGGATGGTGGATCCCTCTGCAAGTCGTGCCACCTCGATCTTGGCCCCGTCTACGATGGTGCCATTCGTGCTGGCGAGGTCAATGATGCCGACGTACTCGCCGGTATGGAACACCATGGCGTGGAGCCTGGAAATGCTCTCATCATCGAGGATGAAATCGCCGGTCCTCCGGAAGGAACTCTCCAGTTTGCTGAAATCCTCGAATTGTCCAATCTTGTTTGCCAGGAGAATGGAA
This sequence comes from Deltaproteobacteria bacterium RIFOXYA12_FULL_61_11, assembly GCA_001799195.1. Classification (GTDB taxonomy): domain Bacteria; phylum Bdellovibrionota_F; class JAHFAK01; order YA12-FULL-61-11; family YA12-FULL-61-11; genus YA12-FULL-61-11. The sequence goes on from MGSU01000318.1 coordinate 1,687, forward strand.
TTGATCTTCAGAATCTCGTCCTCGCGAAGATCCAGACGGTCCTTGACGATAACGGTCTGGTCGTTGCCGAGACTACCGAGGTCAATGCGCCGACCTATTACCTTGCAGGTGCTCGGTTCGAGAACAACTTTCCGACCCTTTTCTTTGCCCTTGGTCACCGTGACGGTCGCCCGCTTCGCCATGTTCCCTCCATGCTGGCAATCGATAGCAACGCAGTATACTCAAGCAACCAGGTTCTTGGCCACTGCTTTCTCTCCGCTACGGGGAAGGTCCGATCTGGGGTGGGTTGCAGCCCCTTGCCAACCACCCTCGCCGCGGCCTCATGGTTCTACCTCCACAGATCCTCACCTTGATCATATCTGCGAGCAACCATCCTCGCTAGGACGAAGAGCAGATCGGAAAGGCGGTTGAGATATCGGCGCACCTCACCGGGAACCCATTCGATGCGACCGAGACGCACGACTGCCCGTTCGCTACGCCGGCACACCGTGCGTGCAACATGGGCGAGGGCTGATACCTCCCCTCTCCCGGGCAGGACGAAGGAGGTCAAGGGTTCCAGGGTTATATTCCAACGCTCAATATCTTCTTCCAGGGCTCGAACCTCTTGCTCTGGAATAGTCTCCCTTCCGGGACGCCGAACAGGAAGGGGGGTAGCCAAGATGGTGCCTACATCGAACAACTCGTCTTGAATCCTGCGTACGACTCGAGCGAAGTCGGATCCTTCGGCCTCCTGCCGTTCTTCTGCAGCAAGCGTAAGTCTCGCCCGCAAAAGCCCGAGTACGGCTTGCAGTTCATCAATGGAGCCATACGCCTCTAACCTCGGACTGTCTTTGTCTTCACGCCCCCCCCCGATCACTGCAGTAGTGCCATCATCACCGGTCTTCGTGGTCACACGATCGATTTTCACTGGCATGGGCTGGAAACCTCCCTCTCTCCGATCAGCATTCTCCCGCCGCGAAGGGGAGTAGCATAACGCAGGTGATCACGAATTCAAGTCCTCGTAACCAGGTCACTCTACTCGAGGGAAGTGCCGATGAATAGGCGATCTTCGAGTTTTTTTTCAACTTCAGGGTTTTGTTCCTTTGACAAGCTGCATCTTTTCAGCTAGGGTGCGGACGTGCGATCGGTTCGACGGTACAATATCGTGCGACCAACCCTAGAGTAAGGAGGGGGGAATGAGAGCCATTCTATTTGCGTCATTCATTCTATTACCCGTTTCGATTATGGCCGGTGACTGGGTTCAGACGTTGGATATGGACCTCAAGGTGCCAACGAAGACCTTGGTCGATTCCGACATCGCCTCCAGTACCCTCGATTTCACCGTTCCGGGTTACGAGTTGGAAACTATTGATATCAATGGGAAAGATTTTTCTTCCATCACGGTGCCCGAGCTGAACAACTTGAACGAAAAGGGCATGCCCAGTCTTCCCAAATTGACTGCTAGCGTGATCATTCCGGCCGAAGCCGCGATGAGCTATCGAATTCTCGAAGAAGACTGCCATGTTGAAGCCGTGGGTCCGATCGTCCCGGCCAAGGGTACGGTCTATCGGAATCAGAACCCCGCGTTGGTTCCTTACAGCTTCTCCAAGTTCTACCAGAGTTCCGACGTCTATCCACGCTCGAGCGTGAGCCTGAGCGAACCCTTCGTCGTGCGCGGAGTTCGTGGATTGACCGTTCAATATTACCCCTTCCAATACTTGGCCGAGAGCCAAGAAGTCCGTATCTGTTCGCGGGCACGGGTTGCTCTCTATGCAGATGGGATCTCTACCCACAACGTCGTGTCCGCAGATCTTCCGGCGAGTGCCACGACCGATTTCTCGACCATCTACGACAAACTCTTCCTGAACTACCAGACCTACTTGGCGGACGACGAGAAACACGACGTCCCCGAGCAAGATAAACTGCTGATCATTGCTCATGATCGCTTCGCCAAAGAGATCCAACCCCTCGTGGAGTGGAAGCTGCAAAAGGGTGTCGCCACAAAGTTGGTTCTCACCTCGGCCATCAGTTCTACCCCCAATACCCAACCAACACCTCAAGATATCAAGAAGTTCATCCAAAGCGAGTATGACCTGCGCGGTATTTCCCACATCCTACTCGTCGGTGATGCCGAAGAACTCAAACCCTTCCCCGGAACTTCTGGCAATGTGGTAGGGAAAGAAGCCGACCCCATGTATGTGCTCCTGGCCGGTAATGATAGCTATCCCGACGCTTTCATCAGCCGTTTCTCCGGCGAGACTCCGGAGCACATCCGCACCCAGGTGGAACGTTCAGTCTCCTACGAACGGCAACCTGAGCTCTCCGACTGGTATAACAAAGCCATGGGCCTCGCCGGGGACGACAAGGGCGGTAATCCCAGCTATGCGGACTGGGAACGCGCTGATTTCCTGCGCACCGAATTGCTCAAGTACCCCTTCGCCTCGGTCGATCAATTCTACCATCGTCCCTTGACGGCCCCGATCCTCGATGCCTTCCGCCAAGGCCGCGGGTTCGTGAACTACATCAACCATGGTTCGACCACGAGTTGGCCCATCGGCAGCATCACCACCTCCGTGATCAGCCAAATGGATAATTACAACCGCTTGCCCTTCATCGTCTCGGTTGCATGCGTCAACGGCAAATTCGCCGGTGGCACCTGTCTCGGTGAAGCTTTCCTCCGCGCCGGTACCCCGGGTAAACCCGCAGGCGCCATTGCTGTCTACGCTTCTTCGACCAATCAGAGCTGGGTTCCCCCATGTATCGGACAGCGTCGCGTCACCGACCTACTTGTTGCCCGGAAAAAGCTGTCCATCGGTGGCTTGTTCATGAACGGCGTCATCGCAACCCTCGAAGACGGAGAGAGTTCAGCGGTCCAGACCTATCAGAGCTGGCATGTCTTCGGCGACGGTTCCATCACCTCTCGGACTACGAAACCCGAGATGTTGAAGGTCGAACATCCCGAAGTGCTCTCCAAGAGTGCCGGCAATCTGCCCGTCACGGTCGAGAAAACCGCCGGGGCACTGGTCAGCATTTACGCTGATGGCGTCAATTACGGTGCGGTCACTACCGACGCCAAAGGTGTCGCACTTATCCCGCTCAAAGATTGTGGCTGTATCCCGGTCGAGAAAATGACCTTAACCGTCACCGGGTTCAATAAAGTTCCCTACATCACCACACTCGCCGTCGTCGACTGATCCCCATAATCGCCCTCTCGTCACTCTTTTGACATCATAGTCTTCCACCTCCTGACGGACCTCACATTTTTCTCTGCTTTCTTCTTGCATTTCAATCAGATAGTCTCTCTATTCCCTGGTGTGGTCCTTGCTGATCGATTGGCCACGTCCAGAACGAGGCGCACATGGCCGAGACGAACGACCAGGAGAAAACTGAAGAGCCTACCCCGAAACGGTACGAAGAGTTCCGCGAACGTGGTCAGGTCGCGAAAAGTCAGGAACTGAGCCTCGTTGCGACCTTCCTCACCGCACTCGGCCTCTTCCAGTTCAGCGGCGCGGGAATGTTTAGTCAACTGCAGGAATTTCTAGCATCTTCCTTCCGTCAATGTGCCACTATCGAAATCAGCGCGAGCAATCTGGGTTCACTCTACGCCCTCACCATCTATCCCTATTTCAAGTTCTTCATTCCCTTTTTCTCGATCATGCTCCTCGCAGGAATCGGGGTAAATCTTGTTCAGACCGGTCTCCTCTTCTCTCCCAAAGCCATGAAATTCGACCTCAGTCGCTTAGACCCAATTCAGGGCTTCAAGCGGATGTTCTCGCTCACCTCCCTGTTCGAATTAGTCAAGAACCTCTTCAAAGTCGCGGTGATCTTCGCGATCGTATTTTACTCGGTCAGAGGCGAACTCGATCAAATCATCAGTCTGTGCCAACTCGACCTCCTCGGTATCATGGATTTCTCCAATCGGGTCCTCTTCACTATCTGCTATCGTATCGCCGCCTATCTGGTGATCCTGTCCCTGGTGGACTACCTCTACAAGAGGTGGGACATGAATAAAATGATGAAGATGACTAAGCAAGAGGTTAAGGACGAGCGAAAGAACATGCACGGCGACCCCAAGGTCAAGGGCGAATTCATCAAGAAACGCCACCAAATCGCTACTTCGCGCATCATGCAAGCAGTACCTCGGGCAGACGTGGTAGTGACCAATCCGACCCACTTCGCCGTTGCTCTCGAGTACGATCGGACTAAGATGCAGGCTCCTCGCGTAGTCGCAAAAGGCAAAGACAACATCGCACTGAGCATTCGCGAACTAGCCCAGAGCCTGAGCATCCCGGTGGTCGAGAACCCGCCTCTCGCTCGCGTACTCTATGCCTCTGTCAAGATTGGACAGCAGATACCGGAACGTCTCTATGCAGCCGTGGCTGAAATCCTGGCCTATGTCTACAAACAGGGCCGTAGGAGGAAGTGAATGGAAGGCAAGCTAGTTACCATCCTCAAACACGGCCGAACACTCATCCTCAACAATCACAACATCACCTTCAGTCTCGGCATCGCCGGACTGTTGATGCTCATGATCGTCCCTCTCCCAACCTTCATCATGGACGCTCTCCTCTCCTTGAGTATCGCCGTCGGCTTGATCATCCTCTTCGTCGGTATCTATGCTCAGGAACCTCTCGATTTCTCGGCCTATCCCACGGTTCTACTCGGCGCAACGCTGTTCCGCTTGGCTTTGAATATTAGTTCCACCCGACTCATTCTGCTCAATGGTGCCGACGGCACTGAAGCGGCAGGAAAGGTTATCGAGGCGTTCGGCAACTTCGTTGTCGGCGGGAATTACATCGTCGGCGTGGTCATCTTCCTCATCCTGATCATCATCAACTTCGTGGTGATCACCAAAGGCGCCACGCGCATCGCTGAGGTCGCCGCACGTTTCACCCTTGACGCCATGCCGGGAAAACAACTCAGCATCGACGCCGACCTCAGCGCGGGTATGCTCACCGAGGCCGAAGCACGCAAGCGCCGAGAGAAGATCCAACTCGAGGCTGATTTCTATGGTGCCATGGACGGTGCCAGTAAATTCGTCCGAGGCGATGCTATAGCCGGGGTGCTCATCACCTTGATCAACATCATCGGTGGTATTGCCATCGGTAGTCTGCAATACGGGATGGACCTGGGTCAGAGTATCGAAGTCTACACCATCTTGACCGTCGGCGACGGTCTAGTGACCCAGATCCCCGCCTTGATCATCTCGACCTCGGCAGGGCTCTTGGTCACTCGATCCTCCAAAGAAAAAACCATGGGGGACAACCTTGCTACCCAACTCTTTAGCTACCCCAAGGCTATGGGTATCGTTGCAGGCGTATTATTGCTCTTTGCGCTCATCCCGGGCATGCCCTTCATTCCCTTCGTTCTCTTGTCCATTAGTTTCGGTGCGGGAGCCTATTACACGCATCTGAATCAGGTTGAGCAAGCCAAGCAGGAACGGCAACGCCAAACCAATAGTGCCCGTCAGGAGAAGAAGATCGAGGAAGAAGCCATCGACAAAGTCATCCCCCTGGATCTGCTCGAGGTCAATGTCGGTTACGAGTTGATCTCACTGGTTGACCGTTCCCGCAACGGCGAACTGCTCGACAGGATCAAATCAATCAGGAAGCAGTTTGCTCAAGACTATGGTATTATTGTCCCCCCTCTGCACATTCGCGACAACCTCGCCCTTAAGCCGGGAGAGTACAGTATTTTACTCAAGAATAATCCGATCGGTCGAGGAGATCTGAAACAGAACTTTGTATTGGCCATGGACGCCGGTGGCGTTGCTACAGATGTCGAAGGTATTCGTACCGTCGAACCGGTCTTCGGTTTACCCGCTGTTTGGATAGCCCCCTCCGAGCAAGATCGCGCGGTGGTTAATGGTTACACGGTGGTTGATCATTCAACGGTAATCGCTACCCACTTAACTGAACTGCTCAAGGGGCACCTCCACGAAATGTTCGGTCGCCAAGACCTCGAGCTGTTGTTGACCAATTTCAAGAAAACCTACCCCAAGGTTGTCGAAGAACTCATTCCCGACCTACTCTCCTTCGGCACCGTGCTTCGGGTATTGCAGAACCTTCTCCGCGAACAAGTGCCCATCCGCGATCTCTTGACCATCTTAGAATGCCTCGGGGATAACGCAATTTATACCAAAGACCCCGAGGTCCTCACCGAATTCGTGCGTCAGGCCTTAGCTCGCTCGATAAGCTCACAATACCTAAACCAAAACGGTGACTTGCAAGTCCTCACCCTGAACAAGGAAATCGAGGACGTCATCTCCCGATCGATCAAACCCAGCGATCGCGGCAGTATGCTGGCCCTTGACCCGAGCGTTGCCCAGAGTCTCCTGGTTCAGATCACGAAAAAACTCCAGGACCTCTCCATGCTGGAAACCCAGCCCATCATCCTCTGTGCTTCCACCATTAGGGGACATCTCAAGAAACTCACCGAACGCTTCATCCCCAACCTCGTTGTACTCTCCTATGGAGAACTCGACTCAAAAGCACGTATCAAATCACTGGGGGTCATAGGACTATATGATGAGCGTTAAAAAGTTCAAGGGTACCTCACTTCCCGAAATACTCACCCGGATCCGGTCCGAGTTCGGTGATAACGCGGTCATCCTCAAAACAGAGGAGATCAACCGCAAACATCCACGCTTTGTCTCCTCGAACCGAGTGGTGGTCACAGCCGCAGGTGAACCGGTCAAGTCAGCCCAGTTGCCTTCCACTTTGCCCTCATCCAAGACTACCGTGGAGGAATTCCTGGCCTCTAACCTGGAGAGATCGAACGATCAGGTATCGAACAAGGCCACCCTCTCGATCCGCCCGAGTGAAACGATAGTCACCAATATTGCTGAAGAACTGTGTACCCGGCTGCTCCAACAAGGGATTGACGGCAAGATTCTCGAACGTATGCTCGAGATCTGCTTGCGCCATTTGGATGCAGGTGCTCTGCAGAACCGTATTGTATTCGTAAAATTCCTGACCTATCTGTTCTTACGCACCTTAACCCGTTACGATGGAAGCGCACCTACTGACTGTTCCCAACCTATCTGCTTCCTTGGCAGGTCCGGAGCAGGTAAGAGTACGACGATCGCGAAACTCGCTGTCACCTTCCTACGCCAAGGCCGGGATGTGGTAGTGATCGCACCACGTGGCGGCAGAAAACAACTGCTCGACTTACTCTCAGAAAGGCGCGGTCTGACGTACCTTGAGGCCTATGACGGTACTGAGGTTGGCCGTTTCGTTGATTTTTACCGGGATACCCACGTCGTCTTGATCGACACGCCGAGCATCACCACCGAACTGGCCCTCGTTCAACGCTTCTTACCATCCGATCCGAGTATCGAACGACATTTGGTCCTGAAAGCGGATGCACAAGAACACAATCTTTACGCCACCCTTGAGGCATTCGAACAACTCGGTTTCAGTAAGCTGGTCTTCACCAATTTGGATCAGACAGGTCAGTTCGGTACCTTGCTCAATACTATGTACATTGCAGATCGGCCGATCAGTTTCCTCTCAGAGGGGACATCCTCTCATGGTACTATCCACCCGTATTCCAAGGAAAAACTTGTTGCCTTGTTGCGGATCGAATAAGATGGTCACCCATATCCTGGACGAGTATACCTCGTCATCGGTAGGAGACAGCATAAGATGATCAAGGTCTTTGCAGTGACCAGTGGTAAGGGGGGGGTAGGGAAAAGCAACATCTGCGCCAATGTTGCGCTAAGTCTCGCCAACCTGGGCCAAAAAGTCCTCCTCTTCGACGCAGATCTCGGTCTTGCAAACCTCGATATCATCTATGGCCTCAAACCCGAGGCAACGATCCAGGACGTCTTCAATGGCGATGCAACCCTTGCGGAGGTTATGGTCGAGGCACCCATGGGAGTGAAAGTCATTCCTGCGACATCGGGACTAAATGAAATCAGCGATCTTACTGTTGATCAAAAAATGAGTATTCTCAATGGTTTTGACGATCTCAAAGAGGATTTCGACTTTCTCATTGTCGATACCGGGGCCGGAATTTCCACTAATGTCATGTACTTCAACGTAGCCTCTCAACAGATCATCGTGGTCGTCAATAAAGAACCCACCTCCATCACCGATGCCTATGCCCTTATGAAGGTGATGAACGAGCGCTACGATGTCAAGACCTTCAATCTTTTGGTAAACGAAAGCCGCAGTAGTAACGAAGCTCTCAACGTCTACAAGGCTATCAGTTCTGTGGCCAATCGCTTTCTGACCATCTCGATCAATTATTTTGGTTTCATCCCCTTCGACCCCAATCTCCAGAATGCGGTTCTCAAACGCACACCTTTGCGTCAACTCTATCCGACCTCCCCTGGAAGTATTGCGTTCGACGACCTTGCGAAACGGATGCTGCGCACAGATGCACCTCAGAGTGGCAGCGGCAACATCCGTTTTTTCTGGAAGCGCCTCGTCGAACTCTCCAACCAATGACCGCGCGATGACCACCTCACCTCTCAAACTTTATCAGAAGACCATGGATGGAGAGAGATCCGCTCTCAAAGAACCCGACACCATCGTCCAGTACCTTCCTCTGGTCAAGCACGTAGCCATGCGTATCTTCCAGCGTACACCACCCAATGTGGAACTCGATGACCTGATCAGTTACGGTATTCTCGGCTTGATCGATGCTCACAAGAAATTTAATCAACAGAAAAACGTTGAGTTTAAGACCTACGCAGAATTCCGTATTCGTGGGGCCATTCTTGACGAACTCCGTGCAAAGGACTGGGTACCACGCTCCGTACGCGATAAGGCAAAACGGCTTGAAGAGGTATGTATTCAACTCGAACTCGAACTCGAACGTCAGCCTGAAGACCATGAAATAGCAGCCGCGATGCAACTTCCAATGGCCGACTACCACAAATATCTCAACGATATTAAATCTATTTCTTTCCTCAGCCTAGACGAGATCTATGATCATCCAGACGGTTCCGGAGACAAGCGAGTCGAACTGCAACTCACCGATGACACCATTCCTAGCCCATTCAGCGCAGCTCTTCGTGCTGAACTCAAAGACCACCTCATCGATGCCCTAGACAAGATGTCAGAGAAGGAACGATTAGTCATCTCGTTGTACTATTATGAAGAATTGACTTTCAAGGAGATAGGTCAGGTCATGGGCATTACTGAGTCCTATGCCTCGCAGATACACACCCAGGCGATTGTCCGCCTGAAGACAAAACTGCGTAGGCGCAGGAATAAGGGTCTTGTAATCTGACTTTCCGAGGAAAACGAACATGCCCTCGGATGATGTCAAGCAGACCATTGAACGTCGCGAGCGAGAACTCCGTCGCACCTATTTCCGCGAGTTGCTCGGAGGCAACCCCGAACTTCGCCGCTATTATCGTCGCTATCTCAATGATGTTAATACTCGTTTTCGCGAAATCACCGAAGAGGCCCTACTGCGTTCTTTCCATCGCTCGCACATCGCAATTATCGGTGACATCCATTACAGCAAACAAGCAAAGAAAAGTATTCGCAATCTAATACGTAAGTTTCTGGAAACTCAGATAACTGTGCGTAATAGGTTACTCCAGACAAAACCAGGACAAGTCACGATCGCACTAGAAATCCTCGATGAGGATCAGCTCGATGATCTAGAAGATTTTATCGCCGACCGTATCGACTTTGTCGAACTCACACACCGCAGCCATTTCTCAACCAATTGGGGACTCAACTTTGAGATCTACTACAAACCGTTGTTCGAATTCATGCGAGCCTTCAAGATCCGTCCCTTACCACTGTTCGTCGATCCCCGTCTTGCCCGTGGTAATCTGGCAGCACGCGATCACTTGATGGCGGAAAAAATACTCGAGTGCTATCGTCAAGATCCTTCACAACACCTCTTTGTCATAGTCGGTGATTGGCACAGTTCGAGCAACCATTTGCAATCAGAACTGATCCGACAGATCAATGAAGACACTTCACTGAAAGCAAGCCACCTTGAACGGCGTATCTGTTCCTATTTCCTCAACCATGACAAAATCTGGGAATGGAAGAAAAGCAGAGGGAGTACCGTAACCCAATACTTCAGAATCGCTCGGAATGTGTATGCTGTTGCCGATACTAGACCAGACGTGAAATTTTTTTCTGTCTATATACAAACAAACATTGGTGATGATCTCGACCCCGAAGAACTGCTCGATGACGCGCTCTATCAACAAATATTCCATAGTATTGTCAGCGATCTTGCAAAAATCCTCGGCCTTGATCTTGAACTAGTATCAGACTGGCGCGATAAAATAGAGATCTTCACCCCCTATCTTCTGGACCATTTCTTCGAGCGTCTGACCGAGGCGAAACAAGAACTCGGGTTCATTTCTGAAAAAAAACTCGAAGAGGTAAAAATCAACGTTTTGACCTTTGGGAGTTGCTTCGTCCCGGTGTCCCCACATAGCAATTGGATATTTATTTCCAGCATTTGTACTCCTAATCAGTATGCCCAAATGGCCACACGCTACCTCCGCGATACTTTCATCACCAAGAAGAAAGCGGTTGGCGAGATTAACAAATTCTACCTCAAGATCATTGACGAAGGCCTCCGCTTTCTAGGTAATAAACTCATCAACTCGTATGTAGAGTGCAATGAGGTAGAAAAACATCTACGAGTTGTACGAAGATGCGAAGGCCTTACTCATCGTCCTTCGTACCTAGATCTCGACTTGCAAGTCGCACGCATCGTCCTAGAACACCTCAAGCAAGAATTGACCGGACTACATGAGCACTACTGCAAGGATTTTCTTCAAAACTTCTACCTTACCCCACAGGGGTACCAGAGCAATCAACGCAATCATGTCCTCTATCTATCCTGTGTCCGTTCGCTCGGACGTATTCTTGGACATACTATATGGGATAAAACTGGGGTTGCCGGCGAAGAACCTCGTTTCGAACTACTGCGGAGAACCCTACTGCGCGATTATTCAGAAAATGCAAGAACCTCGTACCTTGACCTTAAATACCAACCACTATGAACACGACATTCCTCGATGCATGTAATCTCAAAGAAACCCCATACCGACCGATCTGGTTGATGCGTCAAGCTGGTAGGTACTTAGAGAGTTATCAACAAACCAAGAAGAAAGCCCGTGATTTTGTCGGTCTCTGCACAACTCCCGCACTTGCTGCTGAGGTAACCCTTCAACCTGTAGACCAACTTGGGGTCGATGCGGCGATCTTGTTCTCGGATATCTTGGTCGTAGTCGAGGCTCTAGGGTTGCACTACGAAGTCCACCCCGGCAGTGGTCCGATCATCCATGCGTCTACTTCCCCCGCTTGGAAATCCCTCCAACACCTCGACGTAACCGATCGGCTGCACTATGTTTTCGAAACAATCCACTTGGTACACCGCGAGTTGGCGGGGCGTGTTCCTCTACTTGGCTTTTCCGCCATGCCTTTCACACTGGCGACCTATATCATTGAAGGTGGAACAAGTCGCGACTTTCGTAAAACCAAACAACTCATGTATCAACAACGCAATGAATTCTATACTCTGCTACAACTCATTACCGAAGTGGTAATTGAATATGCCAAAAAACAGATTGAGTCCGGTGTCGAGGCCCTTCAACTCTTCGACACATGGGCTTCAGTACTCTCGCGCCAAGACTATTACCACTATGTACAACCGCACAGTCAGCGCGTGTGCCGCGAACTCCGGTCACTTGGTCGTCCACTCATACACTACATCAATGGAGTGCAACACCTCTTCGACAATGTAGTATCTCTTGGCACTCAGGTTATCTCTCTCGATTGGCGATGCGATCTTGCATGGGCCAGGGATCGAGTAGCAGGCTCTCGAGCGTTACAGGGCAATTTGGACCCCCATGCCCTCTACCTCCCTGACCATCTACTCGAACATCGTGTGAGGGAAATGCTCGAAGTCTACTCCAACGCTCCAGGATATATCGTCAACCTCGGTCATGGTGTTTTCCCTCAAGCCGATCCGTCAAAGGTAAAGCTACTCGTTGATTTGGTTCATGAGTTATCAAGGCATTAATTATATTTTCTTTTTCGTATCTGTATAGATAATGAAGGAAAAATCGAAGCGGTGCAAATATCACCACGTAGGTATGCTAGAACGTTGATAGGGCACCAGTGTCTCACACTGGACACAAGGCATTGTCCGACCATTGACAGGAAGCAGGTATTGCCCATTGGAGGAAAGAGTGCCACTAACAAGCATAGGATTGTAAGTTGTCATCCCAAGTGGCACCATGACGAGTTGAGGGTTTTGCCAGGTACGCACTGGATAGAATCCCTGCTGGTTCAGCACCATAGTCTGCCTCGTTCTCAGGGCAGCTTCTTCAGTTGGTGTTTGCTCCTGCGCATCGGTGCCGATTTGGGTATTACTAGAAGAAGTTCTGGCTAAGACCTGCTTCTTTGTATTCCCGCTCGTGTCTTTCATCTCCTCTTTGCTCGTATCTTCGCTAGTGTCTTTTCCCTGAGTGTTCGAAGAAGCATCTACAATCTTCTTGAGAACCGGAATGGATGCTTTCAATGGCTTACGTTTTACTGACTTCTTGTCGTCACTGCAACCCATGGCTATCATGGCTACACATACGAGAAGAAGTAGCTTGCGTATCATGTTTCCTCCACACAGGATCAGCATAGGTTCGTACCAGATATTTGCAAAATGCAGACCAACTTTCTGCCCAGCATCTGCCTGACACTATGACTCATTTTCTTGTGCTCAGCCTCATACGGGACAAAAGTGCCGCGTCGCGAAAGTACTGCCCGCTCAGTCGTCCAGACAACAGCGAAAACCAATATCCTCTGTTTGGTGGATGGCCGGTTGAAGGTCGTAATACCCACAGGTCTCTCCTGCAAGAGCGCCGGTTTTATAGCTACCGCCGAAAAAGAGGTACCCACTTCTGACCTCGGTAGGATCAGCGGTCAAAGCGTCAACATTCGCCAAACACCAGTCCTGTGGAAAACCGATGTTGCATAATTCTCGGCAGGCTTCACGGTTCCCCCCCGCACTCTCAGGATTGCAGCGAAGAGTGCTAGTCCATTCAGCAAGATTGCCAACCAAATCATAGACAATACTTACCGCATGATTATTCGAACATCCATACCCCGTACTTCGAGTATCAGTCTGGGTCAAATTACAATCTGCCTGCGAGGTTGCCCCACAAGCAATAGCTAATTCGTCAAACGTGCATAACCTCTTTCCGACATTCTCACAAGCTCGTTGGGCTTGCGCGAAGGTGACATGGCGCGATGGTTTTACACTGGCAAGTGGGCAAGCATAAAGTTTTATGGTTTCCACGCCACCTGAGCCAACGAGATCCGGGAACCCCTCGGGATAGTCATCTTGCCCTGCCTTTGTTGCAAAATATTTTCCCGAGAAGCAATCAGGAGAATCGGTTATCAAGCATTCGTACATGTCGATATAATAGGAAGTCCCTGACGAAGCGTCGTTCACACGCACCATGTGTTCTTTGGGATCTTTGACCTGGAATACAAAATAGTGGCTGATGGTATGTTGCCCATCACTAACCTCAATTTCAATACCTGGCCGAAGGTCGATGTCATCCAAGGTAGGAGAAAACACCAATAGTCCCTGTTTACTCAATGTGACAAGTTCTTCGGGGCCTTGGATCAAGGTATAGTTCAGGGTGTCGCCCTCGGGATCTTCAACTTCGTACTGGAAGGTGAAATCCGAACCTGGATATACTTTCACCATCTCGTCAGGCACAGAAACAAACGTAGGTGGATCGTTCTTCCACAATACTTTCACATTAAATCGCTTTTTAGCTTTCTCGCTAGTATTCCGAGTCACTTCTACATCAAATATCTCAGTTTCTTTATTTGTCTTTGTGGGGGTCCAGGTCACTTCACCTGTAGTGGCATCAATAACCATCCCTACGGGACGTAATACCAGTTTATAGCTAAAACTCTCACCACTGGCAGCTTTGATCCCCATTTTACAGACATAGGGTTCATCTTCGCGAGCCTCGGTTGGACAGGTAAGGAAATCAATGGTAAACTGCGGCGCACCTATCGGTCCCTCCCCGGTCGTACCAGGATCAGGATTATCGACAACCCCCCCTCCATCATCTCCGGTGCCCTCGCGAATCGGCTCAAAACCTCCCGACGGAGGTTTTCCATCGATCAGTTGTCCCGGCGGCTTAATGATAGGATCGGGTTCCCCATCAACTACAATTGGATTATCTGTAGGCATACATCCCCAGACCCCCAGAATAAACCACACGATAATAATTTTCATGGAGTTCTTCCTTTTCATGGCGGTTCTTTCGCTGAGTATGTGCATTTCACCTCATTTGCCACAAAAACCGCTTGTGACTTGATTACTATACCTTGAGGGTACCAGGCGGGGCAAGAGGTAGCACAGAACCTCGGAGGATCAATCCTTACAACAACGCATTCCTATCGCCTCACTCGAGGTTTCTGCTATCACCCGCTCGTAGGCGTAACCACCACAACTGGCATAGTCGATACCATTGACGTCATAAAACCCACCTGGGAGAAGATACCCTGTCGAACTCAAGGACTTCGGTCGAACTAACATAGCCAAGTTCTGAGTATCCGAGCACCATTTCTCGTCCTGCAGGAAGCGACACTGTCGGCCACACTCAATCACATCTTCGGGATTGCATTGCAGCGAACTTGTCCATTCTTTGATATTCCCGAGTAGATCATAGACCTGATATCGACCGGCACAGTTGCTCTTACTACCTGTTGGAATGGTATCCCCACCATTCCAGTTGCAATTCTGGGCTTCAGCCTCTGCACATGCCTCCAGCATTTCCATGTAAGTGCATAGGCGTTTACCCACATTGCTACATGCTTGCAGAGCTTGAACCAAGGTCAACCCACGCGACGGTAGGACCGCGGGAAGGGAACAAGCGTAGAAACGGGTGGAACCCGGCAGAGTGTTTCCCTCTGTCCCTACATCATCAGGAAAGTCGGCGGGGAGATCGTCATTGCCTTTGACTTGGCTATAGTATGTACCAGCTTCGCATCCAGCGCTATACGAGATCACCGCTTCATAAGGATCTATCGAGTAGGATCCAATACGAACCATCTCCTGAGAACTGTCGTGGACCTCGACGATAAAGTCGTGAGCCAATTCCCGGTCCGAAGTATTGGCAATAAGTTTGAATTGGTGCAAAGTCCCAACCAGACCTGAACTAGCATCATAGGTAAAAATGCCCTGTTCGTTTATACGAGCATTCCCACCTGTACTACTCTCAAGGCGGAACGTGGTAACTCCCCCCTTACCATCGTCTTGGAGAGAAAAATCGATAGCTAGACGAGATCCAAGGTACACACCATATTTTTGTAATGGTTTGTCCATGAATGCAATAGTTGAGGTTACGCTTGCTGCGGCATCAGTGCTAGGCTCTATTGGAGGGGGAGAAGTCACTGGTGGAATAGGCACTCCTACTGGCTCTTCAGGTGTTGGTATAGATGCGGGTTGAATCGGAGAAGGCCACGTTGCATCGGGAATCTCAGAGTTTGGGAAGGGGACAATCACCTGTTCTAAGGGGTTCTGTGGTGTTGCTTCTTGTATCTCGCTGGTTTCCGCATTGCCTACTGGGGGTTGAGGGCCGCACCCCAAAGAAACCAGGAAATTAAGTAGTACTATTACTATACCAATTATCAACATGGAGCATTGACCATCACTCAATTGAAGAATCCTAACACTCATCACCGTATCGAAGCAAGCAGTGCAAGACCAGAGAAGAAGGATATTGGTTGTCAGCACTTAATAGCGGTCATTGCCATACGGATGAAATTCGGCTACAAAATGGACGTTTTGTTACCTAATGGATTTTCCAAGGGAGATCATCATGGCGAAACTAGACCATCTAGAACCTGGGCTCGTTTGGAGGCACTTCGAACACATTACTTCCATTCCTCACTGTTCTCGCGATGAGAAGGCAATACACCAACACCTACTCAACCTCGGCGAACACAAGGGCTGGGAGACACGTACCGATCTCGTGGGTAATATTATCTTCGCTTTGCCTGCTAGTCTGGATAGAATGAATCATCCGCCAATAGCTCTGCAAGCCCACATGGACATGGTCTGCGAAAAAGTTCTTGAATCTAAACATGATTTCTTGCGCGACCCCCTTGAGGTCTACGAGGTCGACGGAATTGTTCATGCACGTGGGACTTCTCTTGGAGCCGATAATGGCATAGGCCTTGCTTATCTATTGGCTCTTGCAGAAGAATGTAAGACATTTTCCCACCCCCCTATGGAATTATTGGTTACCTGTAGCGAAGAAGTCGGTCTTATCGGTGCATCAGAACTCGACCAAAATCTCTTACGTGCAAAGAGGATGATCAACCTCGATACTGAAGATTTCGGTGAAATTTTCATAGGTTGTGCGGGGGGGATGGACACGAAAATCGCACTCCCTCTTACTCGAGAAGTCCTCTCAATCCCAACTCAAGCCTTCAAATTATCCATTACCGGATTAGCAGGAGGACACTCCGGTTGCGACATCAACTCGAATAGGCGAAATTCAATTCGACTCTTAGCAACCGCACTGGCTTTCCTCTCTGAGCAGAGTGACCTCCGCCTGTTGGCCCTCAATGGTGGAAATCAACGGAATGCCATCCCTCGTGAAGCCAACGCAGAGTTCTGCCTCCCTGTCCCAGATCGTGAAAAAATCCAAACCTTGATTTTAGGCTTGGAACACAATTGGCGGCAAGAATTTGGCAGTGTAGAACCTGGTTTGACCCTGAAGTTGAAGGAGCAAACATCCAACCCCACTCTTCCAATAAACCGCAATATTACTCAGCGGGTTATTGCCCTTCTCTGTGCACTGCCCAGTGGTTTAACAGCCATGAGTCCCGAATTGTCCGGACTAGTCGAAACCTCAACCAACCTCGGAGTGCTCAGCAGCACCTCCACGCACCTCCAAATCGGCATGTTGACACGTTCGTCCGTCGCCACGGCTTTGGACGATCTTACCCTGCGCATTAGAACAATAGCACGATCCTTCGGTGCGCATGTGGAGGAGGAAGGCCGCTATCCTGGATGGAAACCGAATCCTACCTCACAACTCTTACAGCAGGCTAGTGACGTGTTTGCCCTACAGTTCGGTAAACCTCCTGTTGTACGCGCTGTTCACGCAGGACTTGAATGTGGAGTTTTCTCTGAGCGGTTCCCCGACATTGACCTCATTTCAATGGGACCGACTATACGGAACCCACACAGTCCTGACGAACATGTCATCGTCACGACAGTCACGGCTTGTTACGACTATCTGAAAAAGTTACTTTCCGCACTCTGATTCTCCCGCAACAAGCACAATGAGGTCCCTCGATGGCCTGGTATCACATTCTCTTCGTTGCAATCCTACTGAGTTGCCACCCAAAAGCACACACCCCAGAGCCCCATCCTCAACACCCCCCCTTTCGAGAAGTCGAATATCTTGTTGAAGAACCTCCTCGATTGTACCGACTCATAATGAATACTGATATTCCCAATAAAATCGTAACTTCTCGATGGTATGAGGAATTCGTCAAGAGTAGAGAACGACCTCCCAAACTAATCCTCCTCTTGGAACAGGATCATCGGCTTGGAACAGAAGCAATACAGATTCCCAGAGAGAGCTTATATAACCTCCTAGTTATTGCATGTACTGCCAACGAGAAGTATACTTTTGTCTCCTCCTATGAAGAAGCCGATATACTACTCACCATCACCATTGTGGATAAGCAATTTGAACCGGCGCTCTCTCTGCACTTGGGATTGGTCCATAAACTCAGCGGGCGATTTTTGATGGAATTCGAGAAAACCGTACGCGTGCAAACTATTACAGTACAAGGAAATACAACTGAGAGCATGCAACCATCGTCAAGTCCAAGAGAGGTACACCGGGAAGTGCAGTAGAAATATCCAGGAGATGGTTGGATGAAACAAACCTCCTCTCTTACTTGGCGTAAAAGTAGACATCAACGATTTCTTGCAACTCACCTTTACTCGTCTTGAAACTACTTTTCTGGCGTATTGTATTATTGTAGGGATCTGCCTGCTCGATGGTTTGATATGCGAGATCGATCTCGGCAATACCAAACTCGCTTATGACTTTTACCTCATCAGTCTGAGACCGACCATCCATATTTTTGTCCACCCATAGAGCAAGCTGCGAGAATTTTGGATCGAGGGGACTGATTTTACTGTCATTGTTCTCATCAAACTTCTTGAGTTCCTCGAAACCATTAGCCGAGCCACCAGCAGTTCCGAACAACTCACGGCCACTGTCGATAAATCCATTCCTATTAGCATCGTAGACGAGGAGAGCATCATCAAACTCTCCCAGTTCATCGTTGGCAATCCAACCAGTTTCCATTTGCTCGCCTTCCCCATCAAGGTCGAAAAAGATAGGATTATGCTTCTCATCGCCAATTCCCGAAAAGGTGAAACCATCGCCATTCAGGTCGAGTACCAGAGGAGAGTATCCGGTTTCGCAATACCCCTGTTCGATACCAGTCGTGTAATAGGTATCGCCACTGCTCTGTTCAGCCGCTGCCTTGCGAGTGTCGTGAGTATACACGGTGAACCGCGCGGGATGAGGGGCCGCGAGATTAATCGGGGTCCATTCTTTCTGGGCGGCCAAATTCACCCATTCGCCAGCGACTAGACCATAGAATGCACCTTCTGCTTGCAAGCTTAGGAATTTCACTCCCTTAGCTTCTTGATTCGCAACAAACTCCCGGACGAAGTTGCTCAAATTATAATTGAGCGTAAGCAAGGGGTAGAGATTCTTCTGCCTCTTGGTCAGGAGGCTCTTCTGGTCGGTGAAGTCCTGAGTGGCCTCATCGATCTCAGAACCATTGACCTTTAGGCGGAATTGCACTTGTTCTGAACTCTCTACGAAGCGATCTTCGCGACCATGATGCGTACATGCGCGAATGACCTCAATCTGAGTCATGTTCTGAGCATTGGTCTGCGCATTGTTTGTCGAGTTATAATCCTTGTCTTCGAAGGTGAAATACTCTGCGTAGTCGGGTTCGATCGGATTCGGATCGCAAACATCGCCCATACCATCGTTATCGCGATCCAACTGATCTTCATTACTCATGAAGGCGCAACTGTCTTCCCAATCGAAAACCCCGTCAGTATCACTATCAGAATCGGTAGTGTAAGTTTGAGGTCCCTGGTCTACAACTACTGGAATATCCTGAGCAGGTTGTTGTTGCTCTGTACTCCCCGGCACGGTAGGGGATGCCGTCTCCTCTGATTCTGAAGAGTTGCAACTAAGCACAAAGAACATCGTCAGGATACCTATCACTGCAAGCATCGTACGCATACTTCCTCCCTCAATACACTACAGTCCTTCACGAACGTCCAGAGTATAGCAAAATACGTTCCACTGTCAAAGCCTCCTCCCCAGGAAGAAACCTGATGTTATTGTGAGCATATTTTTTCCAGTCCGCAAAATTCTCATGACAGCGTGCAAGATCTCATACCATGACTGCACATTTTTCCATTTGCAACCTACTACCCTTTCAACACCTATTCATGGTATTAGTCATTCTATTGCATCGGTCGAGATTGAAGATGCAGCGATACGCTCCTCACCCTCCTTTTTCCCCTCGTAAAAAACGTTCTCTCATCAACTTTTTCCTACAACAGCCTTCAACCAATAGATATTTTTCATCTCTATCTTTAACACGACTCGCTGACATACAGATAGTTCTACCTCGAGCGCGGTGGGCATCCTCATGACATCCATTCCTGCCCATTCTCATATTTCGATTCGTCAACATGCTGCACCACACCAAGGGCTTACAATACTTGAGTTTCTGCTCGCGATTGGCTTAACCATTTCACTCGCTCTTATTACAATGGCTTGGTCGAACGAACTGCATGTACATGCTCTCCTTTCACATGCAACTTCCCAGGTTCGAACCATTCGCGATCTCGAAGTACTCCATTTACTCAATGAATCATCGGACCAAGCAATCTTCGTTCGCTGTCCACCTAGCCCCGACTTCCCACCTCCAGATCAGCCAATTCCATTCGATGACGCCCTTATCGTTGAGCAACCCGATGGAAGTTCCGCTGCTGGCTGGCTCCTCCTTGGTTTCAAACCAGAAATACCCGAACAAATTAGTTATGCTGTTGAGGTATTTTCCGATGGTAGTAGGGCCTTGATTCTCGCCTTTGCCAACCTTAATCCTCCAGATTGGTTACGGTCTTCGAACAGAACCGATCCCTCCCCAACCTCTCCTAGATTGAAGGTATTGCAGCAGAAAGAATTGGAACTCGAAACGAAAATTGCAAGCCTATTAGGCGATGAGAAATCCGGGATGCAAATCATGCAACTGGACCATCTCACTCGGCAAGAACAACTCAAGACCTCATGTGAATTAGAGAGAGAACGTATTGAGGAGTGGTTTCACACAAGAATAAACGAATTACAAGAACTTACAAAAACAAGGAAAGAAGCAACCCGCATTGAGTTCGCTCTAGAACAGAAGCTCGCAACTATCGATCTTGAATATCAGAGAAAGCGCCTCAGCCTCGGAAAACAAGCATCTGAGGCAAAACGAAAGTTAGAACAGGAAATTGCAATTATTCGCAACTCCCAAGAACAGTATAAAACTACATTACGTCAAGAAATCATTGCCCGGTTTTCCCAACAACGATCCAATCTCAACGAACGTCATACCAAACGATTAGAATTGGTAAAGAAACAAGCTCTCAAAGAACTTCGCGAAATCCGTAAAGATAAAGCACAATTACTACGTAGCCCCGCGCTTCTTGGAACAGAAGAAGAACGTCGCATCGACGATCAAATTCTCTCTATCAAACGTGATTATCACTCCACAGCCCAACGTTATGAAATCGAACAACAACAAGAAATCGAAGCACTGACCATGGCGGAAGAGAAAGAACTGCTCGGCCTCGCCTCGCTTGTCAGTTCATCTATTAATACAAAAGTGCTTGAACTCACAACCAAGATCAAGACGTACGAATTGCGCACTAAGCAAATTCAGGAGCAAATTGAAGTTGACCGTCAAGAACGTGAGGAAGAATTAACGCATATACTAAACCATGCTCTTGCGAAAGTCGACACCGAGCGGGAACAACTTCGTCTAGAACTCCACAATCTGCATCGCCAAGAACTAGCAAAAAACAATCTCTCCTGCAACCAAGAACTCCAACGTTTACTTGCTGAAAAAGAACTTGCAGAACAGTCCCTCAGGGCTCGTTATCAGCAGATTGTGCGCATCGAGATTTCTGCACTCAATGAGTTACGCTCCTCTGCAATGAGAGCAAAGGACCATGACCTTCGCGTAGCAACCTTCATCGCACACAAGAGGCACCGCAACTTGACAGTACTCTCACTCACTCTCGAAGCTTCCCGAACTGAAACTTCTAGAGTGCGAACCTCGCATATGTACATGGAAGGCTTGCCGTGAAAATAAATGGGATGTATTGGCAAAATATATTGAGGATCTATTGGAAGTAATTGGTGATCTCAACACAGGCAGCGTCAGTGACCTCATTCAGTGGCTGGAAATCTTCATCGTAGATTATTTCTTCAACCTTCATGGTGAAGGTGACCTCGACTTCTCCATCTTCGCAATCGCCCTGATCAGCTATTGTGAAAGCCTCACGCTCTGCTCCGAGATTAAGTCGATAGATCTCTGAGAAATCACCCTCATCCACTAGCCCACGTTTTGTCATCTCTGCAGCTACAAGGTTACGCTTGACCGTGAGATCTGTCACTCCAGCGGTCAGAGAGAAGAAAGCAGTAGTTTCACCATTGTCCCGTGCATTTGCAGCATCTTCCTGTGTCAAATCCCACTTTTGAATGCCTCCAAGGGTGGAATAATTGACCGCAGCTTCAATATCCCCCTGAGAAGAGGAAAAGGTGAAGAACTGGATGCACGGCTTACCGCACTCGCAATCGGTCTCCTCAGCAACTGCCAGCAAGGACGGGTTGTTTAGTGCGAAGTGCAGATATTTCATCGCCTGATCCTTCTCACCAGTGGCGTTCTGGACCTCAAGCTTCATTTCGTTATCGTGCTTGTTATAGAAAGATAACCTTCTCAATACCTCGGGTTGCGCTTTGATCAGAATAGTAGCCTTGCTGGCAGGGTCTCCTTGATAGGTTATGGATGAAGAACGCAGATCGACGAACTGATTGTTGACCTTGAAGCGGAGCGATCCTGGGTCGAAATCGTTTTCGACATGAAAAGCGAGCTTGATCTCCCCAGCCAACTCCGTAATAGCATTGGTCGGCGTGAATTCATCCACCACCAATTTTGGCCCAATGCCATTACTGGTCCCATTGGGGATATCTGTCGACCGGCTCGAATCATTTCCCATGGGCATTGCTGTGGCATTTGGATCCAAACCGCTAGGCCCGGTCAAGTCATTCTTGTTACTCTTGCTGCCTCCACCACACCCGGCCAAGACCAGAACCAGGGTAAGGAGCAATCCAAATAGGACGTTCACGATCTTCATTTTCACCTCCCAGATGCGCAACATCAGTCCGACTTGCAAAGGACATACCCACGCTATCGGCATCCAAGATTTTACAACCCATTGTCTATCAAAAAGAAGATCACTACAAGCAAGTGCCAACCCACATCTTTCCTTGCAGGAACCCACAGTGGACTGCAATGATTGCAGACATAACCGCGATGCGACCTTCACCCTACAGTATCCAGGATCGGCCTGCCCAAACCACTAGAATTTCCTCACTTTCCAGAATGTCAAAGGGAATATGCATTTCTTGGCAATATCCAGGGAGTATTGACAACACCAGCGCAATGCGGCATAGGCAACATAGTGCTAGTAATTGACCAGTTCAAGATAAGGAGGACCTTAATCATGAGTAATGTCATGCAATTAGACGCAAGTAGTTTTGAGCCCGAGGTTTTACAATCCGAAGTGCCCGTACTCGTTGACTTCTGGGCTTCTTGGTGTGGTCCTTGCCGGATGCTTGCACCAGTTATGGATGGTTTAGTCGAGGAGTACCAAGGTCGTGCCAAGATCACCAAGCTCTCCACTGAAGACCACCCAGAACTCGCTCAGAAATATGGTATCACCGCTATACCCACAGTAATTGCCTTTAAAAATGGAAAAGTTGCCAACGAACTCATCGGAGTACGTAGCAAGGATGAGTATCGGAGGGTCCTCGACGCACTCCTCTAAACAGGTTTACCTCTTTCTTTCTTACCTGTCGGCTCTAACCCTGATCTTGGCAAAACGAGGTGTTATCTAAAACTGCAGGTTCACTGCCAGGCCACATAAGAGATAATGGGTATAGATCGATCCCAACAATCTCGCTGCTATCTCGGTCATCTCATTGCCGCGCACAAGGAAGTACCGAATTTCCGGTCCGAAAGAGAACACCTCGGCAAACTCCAGATAGAGATGTCCTCCCAGTGCGAAGGTCGGATCGGTGACAATATCGCCAGTCGTACCACCAGCTGTAGTAGTAGTAAAACCAGCTCCAAGCATCAGCCCCGGTCGAAAAAGTGGTGCTTCAGTATAGGTGTAGCGCAAAGCTGGAAGCACGGTGAAAAAATTATGCAGCGTGGTTGGTTCATAGAGTGACGTAGTCGGCATACCCACGCTCGGGGAGGGTATTGTCATACGGCCCCAAGTCATGGAGACCTCGAGTTTGATGCCACTACTAAATTGATGTCCGAGCCCTCCCCCTATCGCCAAATTATAATAATCATAAGGAGAATCGTACTGGATCGGGTAAATAATGCCCGGGAGCAGAGAAATATGAAAACGATCCCGCGCCTGTGGAGCGATATCAGACGGTTGTAAAGTTTGGCCTGGATATGGAATTACTGGAGGCACCTGCGGAGGCGATGGAGCAGGTTCTATCTGTGCCCTGAGGGTTCCCATGAACATCAGCGCGAGGAGAAAAAGAACCGAACAACGCGTCATAACAGCATCCACGAGACAGCTCACTGTCCTTCACCTAGCCCATTCCTCCATGAAGTGCAAGGTCTTCCTACTTCCTATGATCATTCACCACTCGAATCCCCACCCCCTCTTGGCATTGCTATGCATCATTAATATTACTTGTCATGTTTTTTCTGTAGGCACACGCCATTTTTCCCGAATCCCCGCTTCCCCTTGTCCAGTGCCGCCCTGCGCGTACGCGTGTGTTAACCCACCCCAAACCCTGCTCAAGGCCGACGACACCACGATTAGCGTCCTATGAACTATTCATGGAAAACGAGGATAGGTTTTTTCTTCCAGCGGAGAGGCAAACACAAAGGTGGGAGTTCTTACTATTGCCCTAAGGTTCAGAGCATGGCAGGAAAAGAAATAAATACTAATTAATCAATGGCTTTCCCGTTTTCAGCATATATGCCATGCGTTCCTGAGTGGCGTCCATCGCGCAGAGCTTGACAAAACCCTCCCGCTCCAAGGCCAACATGTCATCCACACTGACAGCAGCCGAGGGTTTTGCCCTGTTACCACCGGTGAGGATGAATGCTTGCACTCGTGCGATCTCGGCGCTGTGATCCGAGATCTTTCCGCTCCTGACCATTCCATCGATGGCGTTGGTCATCGCAAGATACCCCGCCTCACCAGGAAGCCACAGCGGATCTTTTGGTAATGGCTGGAAGCCATCGACCATTCCCAAGGCCACCTTTTTCGCAGAGAGCAGCAACTCGTCCTGATTGCGAACCACGACATCGCTGAGGTCGAGTAAACCCAAATCAATCGCATTATCGGCAGAGTTCGAAACCTTGCCAAAACCGATCAGCTCAAAAGCAGCCTGGACGGGGACCATCGGGCCAGGCTTCTTGGAAGCCATCGAGTCGATGAACTGCTTAAGTAACAGGGTACAACCCCCACCTGCCGGGATCAGACCAACTCCGACCTCGACCAAGCCACCATAGAATTCGGCATGGACAACCCTACGTCGACCACCGAGCGCGATTTCCATCCCGCCTCCGAGGGTCAGGCCATGTGGAGCTACCACGACAGGATAGGCTGCATGTCGGAAGGACAGGTTAATATCCTGGAGCATTCCGGATATGAATTCGATAACCTTCCACTGCTTTGCCTTGGCCAACTCGAGGACCATTGCCAACTGGGCGCCCACACTGAAGTTTTTACCCTTGCCGCCCACAACTAAGGCCTGGAAACGTCCACCTGCCAAGAAGTTGCGGGCCTTGTCCAACATTGAAAGGACATGGTCGTCAACGGGATTCATGCCTGGAACCATGCTGGCTTGGAGTTGGGCATACAGTACATTGTCTCCCATGTCCCAGAGACTGGCCGAAAGATTCTCCGCCAGCGGCGCAACAGCAGTGCCGAAAAGGACTGCACGAACCTCCCGTTCCCTGTCGATGAGCGGCTTGAAAACCAT
>MGSU01000319.1:0-5210 GCA_001799195.1 Deltaproteobacteria bacterium RIFOXYA12_FULL_61_11
CGCGAGGGTTTCGCTGCGGTGTCTGCTCATGATGCCACCTCCTCGGTAGGCAGGAGCTTGCCCGGATTCATCAACCCGTCCGGATCGAGGGTTCGCTTCACCGCGCCCAAGACCCCTCGTTCGGCCGGCTGGAGGTGGAGATAGGGCTTGTGGTCGAGCCCTATCCCGTGGTGATGACTGATCACCCCGCCGCGCTCCACGACGGCTTGACTGACCGTCTGCTTGAACTCGCCCCACTGGGCAAGGGGGTTGTCCTGTTGCCTCGTCATCACCGAGAAGTACAGCGAGGCCCCGGTGCGGTAGAGGTGCGAGACATGGCAGGTGACGAGTCCGCCCTGCCCCTGGCGGTCGAACCAGGTCTCGACCGCCAGCCTCACCCCGCGGTACAGCCGGTCGAGGTTGGACCAGGTGGTGGCCGTCTCGAAGGTGTCGACGAGGAGGTGTTGATCGAGCAATTCGTCGCGCAGATAGGGAAGGTGAAAGCGTTCGGCCGCCCAGGAACGTCCCGGGGAGGCGCCGAGGCAGAACCCCGCGTGCCGGGAGAAGCAGCGGGAGACCGCGGCCTCGGCCGACCCGGCCTCTTCGCGGGAGCCTTCCAAGCCGACGAGTACCATCGACGAGGTTCCTGGTGTGAACCGGTGCAGGGCGAGGATACCCCGACCGACGCTCAGGTACAGCCTGCGCGAGAGCGTGCCGCCGTCGCCTCCGAGTTCGAACATGACCTCGGTCTCGGGTTCGTCCGAGACCCGGAGCATGGCTAGGTGGATCCCGGCCTGGACCACCTCCCTGGCGGCGGCGACCGCCTCATCGAAGGAGTGGAACAACCAGGCCAGGTAGCGCTGCTCGGCAGGCAGGGGAGTGAGCCGCAGCGTGACGTTCGTGATCACACCCAGGGTTCCCTCGGACCCGAGCACCAGGCCTCCGAGGTCAGGACCGCAGGATCGTGCCGGCGCCAGCGGTGTGGTGATCTTGCCCCCGGGCGCGGTGAGTCCGAGAGCGACCACCAGGTCCTCGATGCGGCCGTATCCCAGCGAATGTTGCCCGGCGGAGCGGGTTGCCACCCAACCGCCGAGGGTCGAATACTCGAAGGATTGGGGGAAGTGCCCCAGGGTGAACCCGACCTGGCCGAGCCATTGCTCGAGCGAGGGACCGAGGATACCGGCCTCGAAGGTGGCGGTGTGCGAGAGGGGATCGAGTGCGAGAAGCCGGTCGCACAGGCGCAGATCCAGACAAGCCACGTGGCCGCGTGCTCCCCGGGCCGGGTGTACCCCTCCGACCACGCTGGTGCCACCACCATAGGGCACCACGGCCACGTCGTGGCGTTCGCATAACTCCAGAAGACTCTCGACCTCGCCCTCTTCTCTCGGGTACAGCACGAGGTCCGGGGCCTCGGCCAGGGTCCCGCCGCGCAGGGCGAGCAGGTCGGGATAACTCTTCCCTCTGGCGTGGCAGAGGCGTTCGGCATGGTCGTTCCGGCAACGCTCCTCACCCAACAGACGGCGGAAGGCCGTCAGGGCAGGATGGCCGAGGGTCGAGGCCGGGAGGGTGACCTGGGCAGGATCCGGGGGAGGGAGGGGACGATACTCGCGCATGCCCAGACGCTGTGCGAGAAAGGCGAGTGCGCGGGGCTTCCGGGCCAACTCGTACCGCACCGCCGGATGGCCCCAGCCCCACCATTTCGTGGCCGCTAGGTCTTTTGGTTCCTTGCGCTCGCTCATCCGTCGTTCCTCGTTTCGTGCCCACTGCGCCGGTCGACGGGTACTCCCGAGCCGACCGCGCCTCCACCCTGCCCCGGGGCCCACTGCCTGTCAATCGAGGTTGTCCTTGACCGTCGGGACCATCCCGGGCATGGTGGAGGTCCGGGGTCCGGTCCGTCGACCGAGGTAAGTCCGCAGGCTCTCTGGTTCGCCGTCCGGCCGCGAAGAGACGAGCGCCCGTTGATCGCGGGAGTCCGTCCCCTCACGAACCCCGGGTCCACCTCATGCTTCGATACCTGCCGAGCGGTACGCGAGTCGTTCCTCGGTACCCTTCGACACCTGGAGGTCCCATGCCTGCATCCTCTGACTCTTCGACTACCCCCCTCGTGCTTCGCGGCTGGATCGTCACCGCGGCAGCGACCAGCATCGGGCTCGCCCTCGGCAACCTCTATGCATGGAGCGTGATCAAGGCTAGCATCCCCGATGCCTGGGCCTGGAGCAATGCAGACAAGGCGTTGCCGTATTCCGCTGCCTGTCTGGTCTTTGCCCTGACCATGATCCCGGCTGGTTGGTTGCAGGACCGCATTGGCCCGCGCTGGATCTGCACCATCGGCGGACTGCTGACCGGACTGGGGTGCATCGTGGCCGGCCTGGGCGGCGGTTCCCTGACCGCCTTCGTCCTCGGGTTCGGCGGGCTGGCCGGGGTGGGCATCGGTTTCGGTTACTCGGCGATGACCCCTGCCGCGATCAAGTGGTTCCCCCCGCAACGCACCGGCCTCATTGCCGGCCTTGTGGTGGCCGGCTTCGGCCTGGCCCCGGTGTACATCGCTCCCCTGGCCACGTTCCTCCTCACCGCCTTCCAGCGCACTAACGAGTCCGGTGTGATCGAGAAGGGCGTACCCCAGACCATGATTGCTCTGGGCCTCGGCGTGCTGGTCGTGGTCACCGGGTTGGCCCAATTGGTGCGCAATCCGCCGCGCGCGACCGCCGTTCAGACGAGCTCGCCGGGTGCTGAGGCGCAGTCCAAGGACTTGCCCTGGCGCGACATGCTCAAGACCGGCCGTTTCTGGTTGCTCTGGGTCATGTACTTCTGCGGGTCGGCCGCGGGCCTGACCTTCATCAGCGTGGCGCAAGACCTCGGCAAGCGTTCCCTGGGCGAATGGGCCTTTCTCACCGTGGTCGTCCTGGCCCTGGGCAACGCCAGCGGCCGCATCCTGGCCGGCTCTCTGTCCGACCGCTTCGGCCGGGCCTGGACCATGTTCGGCGAATTCGCCTTCCAGGGCATTGTGGTGGCGACGCTCTACTTCCTGACCTCCTCCACCTCGACGACCTGGTTGTTCATCCTCATGGTGGTCTTCTTCCTGGGGATGAACTACGGCTCCAACTTGGCCCTGTTTCCCGCCGCAACCAAGGATTTCTTCGGCTTGCGCGCTTTCGGTATGAACTACGGGTTGCTGTTCACGGCCTGGGGGCTTGCCGGCCTGGTCATGCCCTGGATCAACGGCTTGGTGGTCGATCTCACCGGTGGTAACGAGGTATCCTATGCCATCATCGTGGCTATGATGGCAGCCTCGGCGTTCT
This sequence comes from Deltaproteobacteria bacterium RIFOXYA12_FULL_61_11, assembly GCA_001799195.1. Lineage (GTDB taxonomy): Bacteria > Bdellovibrionota_F > JAHFAK01 > YA12-FULL-61-11 > YA12-FULL-61-11 > YA12-FULL-61-11. The sequence goes on from MGSU01000319.1 coordinate 3,279, forward strand.
TGGCCCTGATCAGTCGCCGAACACCTCCTCCGGCGAGGTGAAGAGTCGGTCGGGCCGCTCGATGACGAGGGCAGCGACCTGGCGCAGGTGGAGCAGCTCGCGCTCCGGACAACCCTGAGGCAGGGCCCCGGCCCAGGTGCACCAGCAGGCGGCCGCTGCCCTTAGCCCGGCAGCCTTGGCCGCCCGGCAATCCGCAGGTGCATCCCCCACGTAGAGGTAGCTCGAGGGAGCGTGCCGCCCCCCCAGCTCGTCGAGGGCCTGGAGCAGGCCTGAAACCTTGGGCAGGGCGCCGACTTCGCTGCGGCCCTCGGTCGAGATGAGGATATCCGGCTGCAGGTCGACCCTCGCCATGTGGACCTCGGCGATGCTTTGGGGCTTTTGGGTGATGATGACGAGCGGCCATCCCGCAGCGCGCAAGTCCCGGACGAGGACTTCTATACCGGGCACCAAGCGCAGCGTGCTCCAGAGCAGTTCCTCGTCGTGCAACCAGCGGCGGAACGCGGCGCGGGTCCTCTCGACCAGGACCGCGTCGGGTGCGATCCCCCGTCGGCTCAGGACTTTTGTCAGGAAATCCACCGCGGGAACCCCGGGGTTGGCTTCGACCAGGGAAACCTGATCGAGCCTGAGCCCGACGACCTCGAAGAGCGCCCTCTGGTAGGCCTCGAGGGCCAGGAGCCTGGTGTCGAGCAGCGTGTTGTCCAGGTCGAAGAGGGGGGGCAGGTCTTTTACCACGGGGTGCTTCCTGGTGTCGTTTGCCGTTCGATCGGCCGGCATCTGAGGTCCGGCGCTCAGAAAAACTGCGTGTCCAGGAGGCGTACCCCGACTCCGGTCCGGTTATGTAGGACCGCAGTGACGAAGGGGTTAGACCGGAGTTGGCACTCCAGCTCGGCGGCCTGAGGGGCCTCGCAGAGGACATGGACGTTCGGACCGGCGTCGAGGGTGAAGTAAGCCTCGAGGCCGGCCTTGCGCAGGCCGAGGACCTGTTTGAGGACGGCTATGGTGCCGGGACTCCAGTAGTAAGCCGGAGGGGTCGAGGTCATCATCACGGCGTGCATCGAGATGCACTCGAATTCGATCGCCGGACCGAGGGTGCAAAGGTCGCGTTCGAGGATGGCGCGTTCGACGAGCCCTATGCGACTCTGCATCTCCGCAAGCCGGGCCTCGAGATAGGGGCTGGTATGGGCCAACTCATGGCCGAGGGAGCTGGAGATGCTCTTCTGTTCGCGGGTGACCACGGCCACGAGGTCGCGCAGGTCCCAGTGCTCGGGCGGGGCGATCTGGCGGGTGACCGCGTCCTCGTGCCGCTCTCCGAAGAGGTGCTTGGTGAAGCCGTCATGGGTGGACCTGGCGGCCGAGACCGAGCCCGTGAGGCGCACCTCGCGGCTGAGGGCTTCGCGGTCCTCGACCATTGCTCGGAGTCCTATCGCAGCGAGGGCAGCCGCGGTGAAGGCGCAGAGCCCCGCGGCCGAGGAGGCGATGCCGGCGTCGAGGGGGATGTTGGTCGAGGAGAGCACCTTGGCGCGCAGGCTGGTACCGGCCAACTCGCGCACGCGGTCGAGCTGGCGGAAGAGCCCGCGGTCCTTGCGCGAGCCCTCGGGTGAGACCTCCTTGCGGTCGCCCTGCTCGTCCACGATGGTGATGGTGTCGCGGTCGTAGGCGGGGTCGAAGTCCACGGTGGTCGTGGACCGGCAAGCGTCGAGGTTCATGGAGCTGGTCGTGGTCAGGGGCAGGAAGAGCTGGTGATCCCTGCGACCCCAGTATTTTATGAAGGCGATGTTGGCCGGAGCATTGGCCGTGGCTTTCATACTGGATCCCCCTAAGGTGGACGGTCGGTTTCCCTCGGCCGAAGGCATAACGCCGAAGGCCGAAGAATGCAATCCTTTCAGTACCTCACCCAGGCTGGGAAGCCGTGGAGGGGCAGGTCGGCGAAGG
>MGSU01000319.1:5227-7813 GCA_001799195.1 Deltaproteobacteria bacterium RIFOXYA12_FULL_61_11
TCGCCTCGCCGAGGCCCACGTTCAGGAGCAAGGCAAAGAAAAGACAGAGCAATAGGAAACGCAAGAGGGCCCGCCGGTCTCGCAGGATGCCGGATAGGAGGGTCGGCGAAGAGGCGGCCGCCGCGAGCAGCACGGGGTAGAGCGGCAACCGGAAGCGGCCATGGATCATCAGGATCAGCACCGAGATGGTATAGGTGGCGAGCAGGAGCAGCAGAAGAAGGACGGTTGGTTCAGGCCGGCGGCGGCAGCCCAGGTAGAGGAGCACGGCCAGGCCGAGGAAACCGAAGAGGGTGTAGTCCATCAGCGGCAGCCGCAGGACCTGAGCATGCAACTGACAAATTTGTAAACTGATATTGTTGGGGATTTCCCAGGATCCCCAAAACAGGGCGACCTTGCGGAGCAGCAAGCCGGGCAGCGAGGAATAGTCCCCGCGATACGAAGCCCTGGTCAAGCCGAGCCAGAAGGCCTGTTCCTCGTCCGGGGGGAGCGTGCGGGCGTGGCGTTGCAGGTCGAGGAACTCTGTCGGGAAGGCTTGGAGGCCGTTGGCGTGGCGATAGTTACCCAGGTAGAAAGTCTCGCCGAAGTTGGTAGTGAGGGGGACGAAGCGGCCGAGGACGATCGCGTTGCGACCGGTGACCGGTACCACGGCTAGTAGAGAACCAAGGGCGAAAGCGCAGAGGCAGACGAACACGGTAGGCCGTCGATACCCAGCCTGCAAGAGCCTCCAACCCTGCCAGGCGAGGACGGCGGGCAGGAACAGGAAGATGTTCGAGCGCGCGAGCACCAGCAGGCCGAAGAGTACCCCCAAGCCTACGTGGCGGGCCCTGCCGGGGGCCTCGCTCTGCACCGCGACGTTCAGAAAGAGGACGAGCAGGAAGGTCTGGAGGGTTTCCAGAAGCAAGAATTGCTCGAACAGGATGAGTTGGCCGCAGCAGGCCGTGGCATACGCGGCGATTATCCCGGCCACCGTACCTCCCAACCTGCTGGCAAGCCGAGCGGTCAGCAGTACCGTGCCGAGTCCGAGGAGGATCTGGGCAAAGACGACGAGGAGCTTGTGCGGGCCGAAGAAGGCATAGAGGAGGGCGAGGAGATGGTAGTAGAGGGGGTTCCAGAAGAGCGGACCCTCGCCCCAGGGGTTCTCGAGCAGACCCAGGGCTAAGTGGTGGTACACATGCATGTCCGTCGCCGGAGGCGGATCGAAGTAGCCGGGAAGGAAGGTCGCCAGTTCGAAGGTGCAGAGGAGGCGGAGGCCCAGGCCGAGGAAGAGGGCCCCACTCAGGGCAATCCCGTAGCGGAGGTGAAAAAAATGCTTGTCGGAAGGGGACCTTGGCTTGACCTCGGGGAGGTGGTCCTGGCACATTGAGAGAGGGTCCTCCTAGCTGTTGCCGGTCGGTGAGACAATCGCTGCGTTGGCCGGCTCATGCAGCCCTCGGGGCAGGATCCGGCGAGGTCAGGAGAGCAACCGGTGCACGACGTCGAGACCTTGACCTTAGTGCAGCTCCCGAGGGCCATGGGGACCTTCCCCCTGGCCTGGTGGGGACTCTATCCGATCATCGTGCAATGGGTCGGGCGAGTCAACGGACTCGAACACGTGCCTCGCCAACAGGCCTTCATCTTGGCTGCCAACCATGCCAGTTACCTCGATCACCCGCTCCTGGTCGCCGCTCTGCTCCCGCGTCTCGATCGCATGGTCCACTTCTTGGCGAAGCGCGAGCACTTCGACAAACTGTTCCTCCGCTGGTGGCATCGCTACAGCGGGGCCATACCGATCGACCGTGAGGCCGGAGGGCGCGAGGGATTGAAGAAGGGTCTGGAGGTCCTTGCCCACGGCAAGATCCTGGCCATCCACCCCGAGGGCACCCGCAGCCGGGACGGGAAACTGCAGCCGGGGAAGCCCGGAGTTGCATGGCTCGCCCGGCAAGCAGGGGTGCCGGTACTCCCGGTCGGTCTGATCGGCACGCATCTGGTGCTGCCGCCGGGGGGGAGAATCCCGGCGTTGCGCCGGATCGAGGTCCACGTCGGAGAGCCCCTCGGTCCGACCGAGCTCTTCGCCGGCGGCCGGGACCTCGAGGACGCGACCAGGGTCATTATGGCGGCTATTGCGGGTTTGTGCGAACCGGGCTAGGTCGCTAGCTCGTCGAGAGGAACCTCGGCAGTGGAGGTACAAGCCTCGAGGACCTGCTCGACTTCCCGGAGCGACGAGGTGCGCACCAGGGCCGAGCGCAGCTCCTTGGCCCCGCGGAAACCCGAGGCATAACGGGCGAAGTGCTTGCGCAGGGTGATGAACCCCGCCCCCTCGCCGTGATACTTCTCGTAGAGATGGGCGTGCTCGCGGAGAACCCGGAGCCGCGTCGGTAGGTCGGGTTTCAGGCCCGAGAAGATCCAGGGGGCGCCTATCGCGGCCCGGCCTATCATCACCCCGGGGACTCCGCTCTCGGCGGCGAGTCGTCGGCCCTGCTCCACGCTCGAGACGTCGCCGTTGCCGATGAGCAGGGTCGTGCTCCCGCTCTTGTGCACCAGCTCTCCGGCGCGGGCGATGAGGCCCCAATCGGCCTGACCGAGGTAGCCCTGCCGCTTGGTCCTGCC
>MGSU01000320.1 GCA_001799195.1 Deltaproteobacteria bacterium RIFOXYA12_FULL_61_11
CAATCCTCGACCAACGTGAGTCCCAGGTCAGGCACCCAGCGCAGATCACCAACCTTCCCGAAGAGATGCGGTGCGAGCAGGACCTTGGTCCTCGAACTGAGCAATGGCCGGACCAAGGCCTCGGACAGACCCGCCGTTGCTTCCGAAACATCGCATAAGAGCGGGTCCGCGCCGACCATGCGTACGGCCTGCAGCAGGGAGGCACAAGAGTAGGCCGGCAGGATCACTTCGTCTCCAGCACCGATCCCGAGGGCCAAGAGCGCAAGATGAAGACCGGCGGTACCGGAACTGACCGCAACCCCTTCGGTGTGCCCCAGCAGGGCGGCAAGGCGTGCTTCCAGGGCTTCGACGAGAGGTCCTGAAGCGAGTTGACCGCTTTTAACACAATGCCTTGCCGCTTCAGCCTCGGCCTCTCCGAGACAGGGTCGAGAGTGGGGTATCAAGGCTGTCGCCACGTGTGCGTCTCGGGCTCCTACACCCCGGCTGGAACAGCTCCGACGAGAATGTCGGGGTTTTCTGTACCTATCAAGCCCCTGCCGCTCCGTCAAGATCGGGGACCCTTGAGTGTCGGCTCGACCCCGAGTATGATGATCCCCGTCATCATACCTCGAGGTCGAAGATCGCACGATGTCGCTCCCGGGTTCGACTCCACCTCCAATCGTCTGGCGCCATTCCGCCCTGACTCTAACCGTCTTGTTCGGCTTCGAGGTTCTCGTCCTCGCCCTGCTCTGGGGGATCCATCGTCTCACGCCCCTTGATCCCGTCGCTGTCGAACTGCGCCGCGACCTCAGCAAGAGTTCCGACGACTCCCCTCCAGACTCCTCGGCCCTCGCCCGGATCGCCGCACGTGCCGCGAGCCTCGGTCGGCTCGACCTCGCCGTCTCTTACCTCGAGCAGGCCATCACCCAAGCTCCCTCGCTTCCGGAGTTACGCTCCCTCCTCGGAGACAAGTTTCTCCGCCTCGGTCTCTACTCGCTTGCCATCGAGGCCTACAGCGCGGCCGAACACCTCTCTGCGATCGTTCCGACCTTGGATTATAATTTCGGCCTTGCCCTGGGTCTGCAGGGCGACCATCCCCGAGCCGCAGTCTCCTTCCTCCGCGACCTGCGCCGACAACCCCATCATCCGAACCGACTCTACAATGCCGGGGTAGCCCTGTTGAACACCGGCGACCTGGAACTCGGGACGCGACTCCTGAAACAGGCGCTGGTCCTCGACCCCGGTTTCTCGCCCGCTCTGCAGGCTCTCCTCGATCGAACTCAAGTCGGGAAAGGCCCCGGTATACGAGAACCTTTCAGGTTCCAGCAGATCCTCGTCAGAGAAAGAAGGGTGGCCGAAGCCTTATTGGAACAAGTACAGCAAGGTGCCCTTTTCTCCACTCTCGCGGAACAATACTCCGAAGACGAGAGTCGACAGCACGGGGGGGATTCCGGTCCAATACCAAGAGAGAATATGCCACCGGAACTCGCCGGGGCTCTGACCAGATTGCGCACCGGTGAGATTGGACCTATAATCGAATCCCCTCGCGGCTATCATCTCGTCCTGCGCCTGCAATGAACTCAACCAGGCCGGGATCGGAGCAGCGAGACCGTGGAGAATTGGGCCACGCGCAACGGAGGCATCCGAAATGCCCATCCGAGAACTCCTGGCTGTAACCCCTCTCTTCGAGGGTCTGACCAGCGAATGCCTCGCAGTTCTTGGCGGTTGTTGCGGCCAGCGGACTTTTCACAGCGACCAAACGATCTTCCACGAGGGAGATCCTGGGGATACCCTGATGATCATTGCTTCGGGCAAGGTCAAGATCGCACGTCGCTTGCCTCAATCCGGCAATAATTATACCCTCGCCTTCCTGGAAACTGGGGCTGTGCTCGGAGAGATGGGGGTCATCGATACCGCTCCTCGCTCGGCCACAGCCACCGCGGTGACAGAAACCACGGTGCTGACCTTGCCGCAGACCGAGCTCACCACCCTGCTCGCCGGACCCGAGGGATCTCGATACCTTCCTCTGGTCCTGAACCTGGCGCGCAACCTCAGTGAAAAACTCCGCCGGGCCAACTCGGTCATCTCCGACATCGTCCTCTATCTCCACACCTATCGCTTCTGAGGTCCGACCATGTCCCCCTTCGTTCTCGATCTTTCGGAGGTTGCATGATTTTCTATCTCAAGAAATATGACTGGCTGATCATGGTTCTCTTCCTCACTCTCTGCGCCTATTTCGGTTCACAGTTCCTGGTCAACCTGGTCCTTACCTCGCTCCTCGTGGTGGAAAAGCCGGTCCTCGCCGACGAGAGCGACGCCTCGCAAACCTTACCCATCAAGAACGAGAGCGATTTCCAAACCATCGTCGAGAAGAACATCTTCTCCTCGGACAAAACCTGGACCGGTGAGGAGGACGACGAGGATCTCGGCGAGGACAGCGAAGCCCAGCTTCCTGCCGAACCGATCGAGGATGATCTCACCTCTCCTCCGATCAAATCCGATCTCGGGTTGCAGCTCCTTGGTACCATGGTGTTCAGTGACCCGAAACAATCCACGGCTTCTATCAAGGACGGTACTTCTTTCAAGGACTACCACATCGGAGACAAACTCAGCGGGGAATTCGATGTCCTCGAAATCGGACGAGGTTATGTCGTCTTCCTCCGCAATCACCGCCGCGAATACCTCTCCACCGGCTATTTCGACCAGAATATCGGCGTTTTCGAGACAAAAAAGGCCGAAACCGTGGCCATTCCCGAGATTGGACAGCTCACCCCGGAGGACACCTTCCAGACCGATGGCGAAGGCATTAAGAAGGCCAGCGACAATCGGTACCAGATCGCCGCGCCGAAATGGACCGAGGCACTCAAGAACATCGGAGGCATCCTCATGGATGCTCAGACCGCACCCAATTTCGATGGGGGCAAGATCAACGGGTTCACCATCATCGCCCTGCGGCCGGGGAGCATTTATCAACACCTCGGCATCGAGGTCGGCGACACCCTGGTCTCGGTCAACGGCAAGAGCATCGACAGCGCCGACGCCGCCCTCAGACTGTTCCACATCCTCAAGGACAAGACCACCTTCGAGATCGGGGTCGTGAGAGAAGGCGAGAGCAAGGTCGTTCGTTATCAGGTGAAATAGGGAAAAGGAAAGGGCGAGAACCCCGGAGTTACCGGAACCCTCGCCCTTCTCCTCACGGATGCGGCCGACGAGCTTGCTGCCCGGTCAATTGGGCCGACAGACCTGCTCACCGTATGCCACGTACCCGGCCCGGAACGGGCGGGCATAATGATACTTCACATGATGATTGAAATGGTAGATGTGCTTCTTGCACGCAACCTGCTTGCTATCGCCCTGGTGTTTCAGGTTCATGAGAAAGTTCTCGCTGTACCGGAAACCCCTCAAGCATTCCGCCCGCGCGCTGGCATAGGCAAAACGACTACACTTGTACGTGCTCACCCGCACGGCTGAAGCCTCGAGGTCTCCCTCCTCCAGGTCAACGGGTTCGAGGATCTCCTCTCCCTCGGCCAGGGCCTCTTCCAACAATTCATCGGTATTCTCGTCGTAGATCGCTTCTTCAGCCAGGGCAACCCCGCTGAGTAAGACACACGAGAACAGGGCGATAACGATACGCTTCATGATGTACTCCTTTTCCTTTTATGGTTATTCCAAGATCTTTCCGATCTTCGTCCCTTCTTCCCTCCGAGGGACTCGAGAGCCGGTCCGACTCGCGAGACCCTCGGCTCCTCTTCTTCAATTCTTCCGCCGCCGAGCGGCGAGTCCCACCAAGCCGAAGAGCATCAGCGGTACCAAGACCATCGCGTCATCCTCACCCGCCGCCAGGGCGCAAGAACCACGATCGTCGCGCACGATCACCGGTCCGGTCGTCGTCGGACGCGTGCGGGTTTGGTAGACGCAGTTGTTGTACCGGCAATAGACTCGAGGGTCACCGGTCCAACTACCACAACTGTTCCACGCACACCACGTGTAGTACACCCGCTCGTTGTAACACCAGCCGTAGCCCCAGTTATTCGGCCGCCAACTGCAGCTCGTCACCAGGTACCCATAGGGCCATACCGTCATCACTTCCCACGGATAGTAGCGATAGACGCTGTACCAACTGGTGTCGTAGTAGCTGTACCAGTAGTACGGATCCGACCAGTAATCATAGCTGTAGTACTCGTTGTACCAGCTATCTCCATAGTTGAAATCATCTTCGTACCAGTATTCATCGCTCCAGTCATCGTAGAAGTATCCCGAGTCCCAGACATCGCTGTCGTCGTAGGAGCCGTTACCCCAGTCCGAGTCATCCTCGTACCCGCCGTCGCCCCAGTCCGAGCCATCATCCCAGTCGGAGTCGCCATTGCCCTGGTCAACGCCCCAGTCATCATCATCCCCATCATCCCAATCGGAGTCCGAGCCGTCATCCCAGTCGCTGTCACCCCAATCGGAGTCCCCACCGTCATCTCCCCAATCATCATCGTCCCACTGGGCGGACGCGGGAAGAGTGACGAGCAGGGTCGCACAGAACAGAGCAACGACCCATAACCGCAAGCCACGCCATTGGAATTTCATTGGGATAACCTCCATCGGTTGCACGTATCCGAAACGCGCAACATACATACAATGGTTGTACCAGTTAAAGAAGTTGAACAGAATTTTATTATAACCATATTGATACAATGGACAATACAGTATCAAGGTTAACTAACCGACGACAAAATATTTTCTTGAACGACGCAATGCGGTGTCGAATTGACCATTGCAAGGACTTGTCCACAGAAGCATAATAGATTACAGTTTGTTATCATGGCACCATGCCATGAACCCCTTTTCAACACACTTTCGACTCTTCCATAGTCTTGACCAAGACCACACCCCCATAGTCCTTCTGCAATGAGTTGGTGCGATGCCTATCGTCCATGATGAACCAAGGTCCACAGGGCAAGGCACTTGCGCGAATGGAATTTTCCAAGTGAAAAAGGAAAGGGCGAGGCCCCGGAGTTTCCGGAATACCCTCGCCCTTCTTCTACGGGGGAGTTCAGCGAACCTGTTGCCCGGTCAATTGGGCCGACAAACCTGCTCGCCGTACGCCACGTACCCGGCCCGGAACGGGCGGGCATAATGATACTTCACATG
>MGSU01000321.1:0-4820 GCA_001799195.1 Deltaproteobacteria bacterium RIFOXYA12_FULL_61_11
GGTCTTCGTCCTCGCCATCGATGTCGATGGCGATGGAGTGGTCAGCGAGGACGGTGTCTTCGACAACCGCACCGGTACCGGCCCCGAAGCAGGACCTCTGACCGAGGCCGCCGATCTCGATCTGCTCGTCCTGAGCAAGGGGTCTAACAGTCTCACCATCATCTATAATCTCGAACAATGATTTTGGGGGAAGGTATGAGCTCCGTACTCGCGTTGGTGATCGTACTGCTGCTTGGTTGTTCCGACCAGCGGCTGGCCGGGGAGAGGAGTGCCGGTCCCTCGACGGGGCGGCTCGAGGTTCCCTCCGAGAGGCGAGAACCTGAGGGACCAGAATTCCCGGCGGGAAGGATGTCAGTAGCCTGGGAATTCGAGGAAGAGGCGGGTCTGAGCTTTACACCGCTCTACGATCCTGCACTCCACGGGAGCGTGGACTTCCTCGAGCCTCCGGAGGGCCGAGGCGGCGGGGAGCTCGGTGAAGGAGGGTCCCGGGCGATCATGATCCAGGTCCCGGGCAAGGTCGCCAATGTCGAGTTCGACCAGAAAGGCATTGCCAGGTTCAGCCTCAACGACCCGGTCAACCCCTATACTCCGGACGGCAACCTGGGTGAAGAATACACCCTGGTCGTCTTCAACGTCGGTACTGCCGCAGGTCTGCATTTCGAGTTGTTCGGCATCGATGACTTCTCCGCCCCGCTTCCCTCTGGAGCCCTCCGCCTCCCCGCGCCCGAGCAGCAGGAGCGGACCTCCTCCCTCACGACCGGGGAAGAGGCCATGAACCTGATCGAGAACGGCCACCTGCAGCAACCGTATCGTTCGAGGGCGCTCTCGGTTACCACCCTGGCCATCGGCAACGAGCTCGCTTTCAAGGTGCGGACCGACGTCGGGAGGGCCAAGGCTGTCTCTACCGTGCTCCAGGCCCTGGGCAAGTACGTCGCTATCTATGTCGACAAAGACGTGCCCCTCGATATTCCCGACCCCGCCGATCCTTCCAGGGACCTCGACAACCGGGGGTTGCCGCTGCCCGATGTGCCCGTGCCCTTCTCGGCTGGTTTCAGCCGGGCGCACCTCCGGCGCATCGCCAAGATCTTCGACAACAACATCTATCCCTTGGAGACTAGTATCTATGGCAAGCCGCCGAACATCGACGGCGACCAGCGTATTTCGGTGCTGATCAGCCCGGTGGTGAATGGTTTGCGCGGCCCTTCGGGAGTTCTGATCAAGGCCTTTGTCAATGAGCAGGATCTCCTGCCCTATGACCCGATCGACAACCCGACCAGCAACGAACAAGAGGTCATCTACGTCCATGCTCCCGACCCGTGCGGCTTCTACTTTCCCCAGAAAAGAGTCGATACACTCTCGTACAGTCTCACGACCCTGCCAGCCCAATTGGCCCTCCAACTCCAGAAGCTGATCAGTTTCAACCAGCACGTCCTGGTGAATAAAGGTGCCGAGGAGGAGGAGTGGATCGACAACGGTCTGGGTCTGCTCGCGGCCGATTACGCCGGTTTCGGCGGCATCCTGTACGCAGACCTCAAGCTCTCGTTCTTTGATGCGCCATTCCACGATTTCAATGCATTGCGTGGTGGAAGCACGGTCGACAACCGCGGGGACTTCAATGATGCCCAGCAATACCTGTTCTTCAAGTACCTGGCCGATCGTTTCGGCACGCCGTTGTTCAAGGACCTCTTCGGCGTGAAGACTGGCGTGGCCAATATTGAGAGCGCGGTGGCCTCGATCCTGCCGGGGATGACCTTCGAAGAGATCCTCCGCGATTTCTCCGTGGCCCTGGCCATCAGCGACACCGAACTGGTCAATGCCGAGGACCTGGATCGCTTCCAGTTCAAACCGCCCCTGCCCTCGAATCGGTACGGGACGGTGGGGTTCCAGACCGGGATCCGGGTTCGCGGTCTCAACGGTAGCCGCGATGGGGACGGTGTCTACGATGCCTTCGAAGATCGCAACGGCAATGGCATCTACGAGACCTTTGGCACCGACGGAGTAGTGGGAACCCTCGACGATGAGCTCGACCCGACCAGATCAGACACCGATGGGGACGGTTTCGACGACGGGTTCGAGCTGCAGGACATGATCGACAGCGACGATTACTGCCGTTCCCTGGACATGAATGCCAATTATCTGGACTTTTCGCGGGCCAAGAATGCGGCCCTGAAACCCACCAGCAGTGCTTGGTCCTTTCTCACGACCAACGCCGTTCCTCCCAATTATCTCGGTCTGTCGAGGTATCCTGGCCAATGGGTCTATTGGGACGAATACGTGGGCGAGTACGGGGATTCGCGGGGTTTCCACATCTTGTACGACGAGGACCGGGACGGCTTGCCTTCCTACCAAGAATCGGCCCTATGGATCAACCCCACCTGCGCCACCTTGCTCAACGGCGATGGGTGTGCCACTCCCCGGCTCTTGCCAGAGAACGCTGACCGCGACCCCTCGCTCGTCTCCATCACCTGGAACCTCGAGAACATCGAGACCGCGCTCGAAAGGACTCTCCGGCGCGTGCGTTACGGTACTGCCGAGGAGCCGCTCGAAGACCTCAACGACAACTACCAGAACGACTTGGTCCTGGATCTCGACCACAACGGACGCATTGATCCGCTCGAGTATGTGTACCTGACCATCCTGCACGAGGATCGCAACGGAGACGGCATCTGCGACACTTCGTCGCCGTTCCCTGATCAATGGCCCGAGGACAGAAATGCCAACGGGCGCTGCGATTTCGGCATCGACTTCGACGGGAATGGGATCCTGGTCAAGGCCGAGATCATCAATACCGGCGATGCCAGTATCGCCAAGGCCCGGTTCATCCGCGAGGCCGACTGTCTGGCCGATCTGGGCTATCCCGCGGGCTACACGCCGACCAGCGGGGTGCAAGGTGATCTCAACAACAACGGTCGGAACGACGACCTGATCTTCGACCTCAACGCGAACGGTATTTGCGACGCGGGCGAGGACAAGGACGGCAACGGGCTGCCGAGCGACATCACCACCATCGCTGCCACCGGAATGGACGGCAATGCCGCCACCCTCTTCGATAACGAGACCGATATCGGGAGGGAGGATGGCGACGGTGACGGATATCCCGATGGCGTGGAGTTCCGTTTCGGCGCAAACCCCAATGACAGGTTGCACGCATTGGTCGACAGTGACGGCGACGGCTTACCCGATATCCACGAACTCGAGCTCTACGGTACCAATCCGACAAAACCCGACACCGATGGCGATGGGTACGACGACAACACCGAACTTGCGGCAGGGACCTCGCCAGGGATGGCTACCGATCATCCCGGCAAGGGCAGGGGTGAAAAGGTCTATACCGGCACCCTGACCTTCCGCCTCGTCGGGGCGCAGGTCCTCGACGGACCCAAAGAAGACAGCTTCGTCGCGGGTGAGCCCTTCCTCGGTTACGTCGCGCCCTTCGGTATTAGGTATGTGCGAATGACCGGACTGGGAGAATTCCAGTCGAACTTCATCCTGCGCGACCTGAGTGGAGCGAAGACCTCGATCCGTGCGGTGCTGATCAAACGGAACCCGCTCTGCGCCGATGAAGACGGTTGTACCATCGTGATTGGTCCGGACAACACCACCCGCCTGGTGCCCTATAATCCTCAGCGCACCTTCATCGAGGCCAAGTTCGGCAGTCTGTTCCAGTTCCCCAACACCGACCGCTCGCTCCCCCCCGGAGAACGTACGGGCATCAATGCGATCGACCTAGGTGATGGCCAAGTCACCTTCCTTGGCCGGATCGACGAACCCGTCGCCGTGAAGGTGAAGGACAAGGACTTGGCAGAGGAGTCGACCTATCGCGAGGTCTGGGACGTGGACAAGTACGTGGTCGATCTGCCTCCCCTGACCCGGTTGGCGGTCTGGGTCGAGCGCAGGCTCGATTTCATAAGCCCCGAAGAACCGCCGTTGGCCACACTCAACCCCCTGTTGATGGTGGCTCGCTACCAAGATGTTCCCATGCACGGGGTTCCGGAAGACCTGCGCTCCGGCGTGGCCGTGCCTCCCTTCCCGGCGGCCAACCGGCCGATCATCTCGGTGCCCGATCCGGGCTTGGGACCCCTGCAACAATATCCTCAAGCGCTCAGTTTTCACGACTACAACCTGCGTTTCATGCATCCAGGTTTCGAGCTGCCCGAGGCGAATGATATCGATCTCACCGACGGCGATGCCGACCTCGACGGGATCCCCAACGAACAGGAGGTATTCGAACTGGGCACCGATCCGCGCGATCCGGACACGGACGGCGACGGTTTTGACGATTACCACGAGGGTACCGCCCAGACCGATCCCAAGGACCCGGCCTCCAACCCCCGGGAGAACGGACGGGAGAACGACAGCAATAGCAAGGCAGACAGCCTTGAGGTGCCGATCCCGATCGAGGACAGTGTACCCCCGGACGTCGACCTGGATGAGGATTTCCTCCTCTACAGCGATGAGGATCTGAATGAGAACGGGATCCGGGATCTCGGGGAAACCTGTCCGGATCGTTTCGTCGTAGGGTGCCAGGAGGTCAATCCCAAGGATACCGACGGTGATCGCTACAGCGATGGCTTCGAACGCGCCTTCGGCACGGATCCCAATAATCCAAGCTCGGTGCCCAAGGATCTCGACGAGGACAGTCTCCCCAATTGCCTCGAGGAGCCGCTGGATTATCCTCGCGATGACCAGGTTTGCCTCGACAATCCCAATGCGGGTGGGGGGGACAAGGTCGTAGGTACCTATGACGATGTCATCGACGCCAGTTTGTTCGACTATGACCCGGAACGCGGTGAGACCTCGGCCATTTTCGCCGACAGCGA
>MGSU01000321.1:4878-5190 GCA_001799195.1 Deltaproteobacteria bacterium RIFOXYA12_FULL_61_11
GCAGATGGCGATAATGACGGGCTCAATGATTACCAGGAAGTCAAAGTTTATTTCACAGACCTTACAAAAGCCGATACGGATGATGACGGACTGCTTGATGGCGAAGAAACAGCATGGATGTCCGACCCGACAAAAGCCGATACGGATAATGATGGGCTGACGGATTATCAGGAAGTGAGGACATATCACACCAATCCGCTGAGCAATGACACCGATTCTGATGGAATGCCTGATAAATGGGAAGTGGATAATGGACTGAATCCGCTGGTTAATGACGCAAATACGGATTCCGATGGCGACCAATTAACGAAT
>MGSU01000322.1 GCA_001799195.1 Deltaproteobacteria bacterium RIFOXYA12_FULL_61_11
CCTCAAGAGCTAACTCCGCGGTGCCGTGCCCGGTCAGGATGATCACCGGTACGGCGCCGAACTCGGACCGCACTTTCCGCAAGGTTTCGAGCCCGTCCATACCCTCCATCTTGAGGTCCAGGACAACTACCTGGGGGAGATTTCGGCGCATGTTCTCCAGGGCCTGCTTCCCACTACCCGCGGTATGGACCTCAAAGCCTCTTCTCGTCAGGGCGCGAGCAGTACTCTCGCGGAACTCTCGTTCGTCGTCGACGAGCAGGACCATAGGTTTTGCAACACTCAGTTCTGGTTTCTGCATGGTATTCTCCCATTCACTGGAGGGGTAAACCCTGGAAGCCCAGAGCGTGCCAATATACAACCTGGAGGGCGATCAGGACGATCAGTCCGATGATAAGGCAGGGGATACCCAGCCGCAGGAAATCCTTCATCTCCAGATGTCCACTGGCGTATATGATGGCATTCGGAGGAGTGCCGATGACCAGAAGATAGGCCATCGAGGAAGCACAGGCCGTAGCCATACCCATGAACGGAATGACCGCGCTGCCCGGATTTGAGACCGCTGCCATGTTCAAGGTAATCGGGCCGACACAAGCAGCCGCGGGACCATCGGCCATGAGCTGGGTCAACCCTGCCGTGACAAGACTTCCCAGCGCAACGAGACCCGTGCCGGTCGCAATGCCCAGGGGTTCAACCAGTTCGATGATAGAGCGAGCCATCCAGTAGGCAGTTCCGCTCTCAGCCATGACCTTGCCGAAAATGATCGCACCTGCATACAGCCAGACCACGCCCCAGTCGACTCGCTCTTGGTAATCCCGCCAGTTAACCACTCCGGCGAGCAGGAAGGCCATGGCCCCGGCCACGGCAAGCACACCTAGACCCAGACGCACTCCCAGGAGTTCCGTCAGTACATCCTTCTCCAGAATCCACCCCGTGACCATGACCACGAAGATGATGAGGGTAACAATCTGCTTTCGCGACCACCCCCCCATGGCCTCTATATCGCGGCGCAAACCATTGAGCGCCTCACTGAGATCCAAGATCTTGGGTTTGAAACGCACGTTGACCAGGAACCAGAGCACCGGCATCATCACCAGGACGAAGGGGCAAGCGTAGAGCATCCATTCGGCGAAACCGATGTTGATGCCGAACATATCCTCGACGTAGGTCATCATGATGACGTTGCGCGCTCCGCCCGAGGGCGAACCGAACCCGCCGATGTTGCAGGCCATACCCACGGTCAGGATGAGCATCTTGGCCAGCTCGGGGTCGACAGGCACCTTTTCGTTCAAACTGTTGGAGTAGAGAATCATAGCAATGGGCAGGAACATAGCGGCCAAGGCGTGGTCCGAGATGAAGGCCGAGGCCGGCGCGATCACCAGGATCAGGATGCCAGTGATCAACTTCAGGTTCGGTTTTGCCAAAACTTTGAACATCATCAAACAGATGCGTTTATCGACACCGGTCTTCACAAAGGCCGCCGCGAACATCAAGCTACCCATGATAAACCAACAAGCGTCATCCCAGAACATCGAGGCGACCTCACGCCGTGAGACGACCCCGCCGAATACCAGGATCAGACCAATGCAAAAAGCTACGCCGGGCAGAGGCATGGCCTCGGTGAGGAAACAGGTAACCACGAACAGGACCAAGGCGAAGATCAAACGTATTTTTTTGGCTGTCTCGTCGACCTTCTTCCGCTGCCCCTCGTCCAGATCCGCCAGCGACAGACGTTCGTAGCGCAGAGCGTGAGCCTCCTGCATGACGGCAAAGAAACGCTCGGCCGATACCTCGGCAAGGGCTTTGCGATGGTTGGCGAGGTGGGCTTTATGAACCTCCAAACCAACCGATTTCATCCATTTCTCGTCCCGGGACAAGAGCTTCTCCTTGGTCAGCATACCTTGCTGCAGACCTTGTTCGAGGATACGCGCACTGAACGCCTCCCACTGCTCTGCACGGTCGAACTCCTTACCGTAGAACGTCGTTGTCAGATGGTCCAACACGAACCGACTGCCGTAGGTATACTCCACTGCCACGTCGAGCATCGAGTCCGGTATCGGCATAAACAGCGTTGCCACGAACAGCAGTACGGCCAGCCCGAATTTCCGGTAGTCCACGTAGCGGTCGTACCCGACAGCCTTTTTCCCAGAGACAGGCCTCTTCATGCTCCACCCTCTGCTGAAGTTGTTCAGTCTCTGCGTAGTTCGTCCACCATGCGTTCCCGGTCTTGCCGTTCGTGGACCCGCTTGCTTTCAGCAGCGCTCCTGATGACGGTCGCCAACTGCTCTGGATCCTGCGGTTTGAGCAGGTAGTCGTAGGCCCCGGATTTGAGTCCCTCCACGGCGCTCTCTGCGGTAGCATGGCCGGTGAGCAGGATGACCTCGGTCGCCGGGTGTCGAGTCTTGATCGTGCGCAGCAGTTGCAGACCATCGATTCCGGGCATGCGAACGTCGACCACGGCTACGTCGCAGAGGGTGGTTGCGAGCACTTCGAGCGCGCGCTTCCCTTCCTCTGCCACGAGAACGGTGAAATTTCGCCGACGCAACACTTTGGAAAGCGTCGTGGTGAAGAGGTGCTCATCATCCACCAACAGCACAACGATCTCGCGTCGTCCGCTCTGTGCATTGTCCTCCGCTGCTATGACCTGGTCATCACCGCAGCGGACCGCATGTGCTTTCTGGATGACCTCGTACAGTTCCGCCGGCTCACAGGGTTTACCCAGGTAGTCGAACACACCCTTGCGTCCCAGTTCGAAGGCCTGACCAAGGTCACCGTGCCCGGTCAGCATCACCACCTCGGTCTCCGGCTGGAGGTGCTTGACCTCGGCAAAGAAAGCATGGCCGTCGGCGTCTGGCAGGCGCACGTCGAGAACCACGACCGCACAAGCGACGTGCCGGAGGACCTCTCTCGCTTCGGCCGCGCAAGCGGCTGTACGCACGCTGAGGCCACGTCGGGTCAAGGCCTTGGCCGTAGCATGGAGAAATTCGACCTCGTCGTCGATCAACAGGACTGTGAACTCGGCCGTTTCGGGTTGCATTATTTCCTCCTCTATCGTGGGTTGCATCCGTTCTCCCTAGCTCGGGGTAAGGTGATATGGAACGCGGCTCCCCCGCCGGATTCGCTCTCGACCCAGATTCGTCCGTGCCAGCTCGTCACCGCGCCGAAGCACACAGCCAAGCCCAATCCCGTGCCTTTGCCAGGGGGTTTCGTGGTGTAGAACGGCTGGAAGCAACGCTCGAGATCGGCGCTCTCAACCCCTTTTCCGGTGTCCTCAACCACAAGGTGGACCAACGCACCATCGACGAAGACCGAAACGAGGATGGCACCGTTGTCCTCGATCGCTTGCAGCGCATTGGTGATCAGGTTGGTGAAGACTTGCTGGAATTCGCAGGAGTCGAACACAACCTCGGAAGTACACCCATCGTGCTCCAAACACAGATCGACGTTCTGCAGCGCGGCTTGCCTACTCATGGCCGAGACGACCTCTCGGAGCTGGACGACCGGTTCCAGCACCTCTGCCTTGGCCTGTCCCTGTCTCCCGAACTTGAGCATGCGCGAGGTGATACCCTTGCACCGTTCGATCTGTTTCCGGATGAGATCCAGCGATCCCCACAGTTCCTCTTTGTCGCCCTGGCTCAGACCGAGTCGCTCTAACACGTCCCCGAGATTGGTTTTTTCAGCGCTGATGATCGCCAGGGGATTGTTGATCTCATGGGCTAGTCCTGTAGCCATCTCCCCGAGCGAAGCTAACTTCGCCGCCCGAGTGAACTGGCGGTCCGCATTGGTTTTTTCCTCCATTGCCTTACGCACCATCCGCAATAACGTGCGGGTCGTGAAGAACACTGTGGCCAGCGCGAACCCGAGACCGAGGAGGAACACGAACATCCCACGGCCCATGGCTCGACGCACGGGTGCGAGAACCTCGTCTTCGTCTTGTTGAGTGACCAACAACCACTGCCCCCCCTTGATCCACATCATGGTGCGGAGAAACTCGCGGCCATCGGGTTGTCGGTGGACACTCGACCGTATTCCCTCGAAGAGTTCGGGAGAGAGACCGCTCGCGGCCATGAGGTCCCCCCCACGAAGAGGCTTGGTCTGATAGCGGCCTTCTCGATCTAGGAGGTAACAGTCACCGCTGTGACCGAGGCCTCCGCGGGCAACCAAGGTCGAGAACTCCTTCAAATCTACCGTGCTCCGCAGAATGAGGCTTCCTGCCTCGCTCGCCTCGCGCTTGACCGCCAGGACGAAATGGGGGACCCCACGGAAGCCGAGGAAGACGTCGCTGATGAACCACCCCTCAAGCATGACCCGTTCGAACCACCGGCTACCCCGGTAATCCTTATCCATGAGATCGAAATCGCCATGGTACGAGAGGTGACGCCCATTGGAGCCGATCACTCCCAGGTCCTGGAAGAAGCCTGGGTAGTGCCGACCCAACCGTTCGTGCAATTCCTCGAGGGAGCCCTGCCCGACCAATCGCTCGAGCGGTTCGGTCGAGACCAAGAGGCGCATGACCTCGAGTCGCTCTTGTAAGAGGCGGTCGACCATAGAGGCATGATCTGCGGTCAGGAGTTGGAGTTGTCCCACCGCCGCATCGCGCATCAGTCCTTCGAAAACGAAATAAGCTCCGAGGGCAAGAACCGCCATCGGCACGGTGGCGGCGAAGAACAGGAGTCCTCGGACGCGGAACCCAATCCGCTGCAGCGCGGCTTGTTCCGAAGGGCAGGTTTGTTCCATCACCTCGGTCCTATTCCAATCCGACCCGAGTATCCGCCCCCCAGTGGGCATGAACCATGCCGTGCCTCATATCATTGTATCCATTGTCTTTATTCGAACCCCGGCAAATACCCCCCCCCCCTACCCCTAGGGCAGGAATGCACAACGCGAGTGGGGTTCAGGATCAAACCTTTGCGGAGCTCGTCCTCCTGCACGGAAAGGACCCAAGAACCGGGTAGGGCAATGTACCTCAGACGAGAGGGCTGAGCTCGAGAGCGTACTTGTCGGTTGTACCTGCGGACGTCTCGAGGGTCGAGCCGTCGAAGGCCTCCAACCTCCGTCGACAGGTTCGTAGCCCTCCCTTCCCAGTAAGCCTTCAGTGAAGTTCAGTTTTGGGTGAATTGCACTTGAGTGATCACTCCATCGACGGGGTGGCACCGACGGGGGTCCCCCGCCACGCGCAAGGATG
>MGSU01000323.1 GCA_001799195.1 Deltaproteobacteria bacterium RIFOXYA12_FULL_61_11
ACACCCTCCTCGATCGTCGGTCCACAAAAAGCGTCGAGGCACTGCCCGATCCGGCTCCCTCGAGCGTACTTCCTCCCTGGGTCGCCACACGGAAAAGACCGAACCAACCTCTTCTCGGCGTTCGAGCAACTCCTGCGCGCCCTCGGGTAACTCCGCCGGGTGCTGCACAAGTATCAGGGTCGCCCTCGGCCGGACCTCGACCAGGTTGAGCAGGTCCTGCACCGAGGGGTTGACCGCGATGCGCAGCGCCAGGGCTTCTTCGGTCCTGCCTCCGCGTTGTAACGAAAACAACACCAGGGCGCAGTGTTTCTGTTCGTGGGCATCCCGGCCATAGCACACCAGGTGTTCAATCCGCGGCAGGTCCTTGATCAACACCTCGACGACCTCGAAGATCCTCGCTCGGTCATGCCGGTCGTGGACCTCGGCAAAGACCTCCCACAAGCCGAGGCTGCCCGAGCACAAGCAGCATGCCCACAGCGCCGCTCGGTCGAGGAGCCTCGGCCGCCTGGACAAGAAACGCGGCACGACGGCAAGGCCATGAGCGGCCACCACGAGCGTTGGCAACGCAAGGGCTGCCGCCCTCGTGGCTGTAGGTCCGCTGGTGAAGAAGACCAGCGCCGCCCATGCCCCGAGAGCAGAGCTCAAGAACAGTATCCCCAGGGGTTCCCGCTTGCGCAGGATGGACAGGCTACCGAGAGCGAATGCCAGGAGCAGGCCAAGGGTATAGGCAGGGGTTCTCGCCCCGCAAGTATACAACCACCAGGTGGGCGAGAAGAGGTTGCTCACAACCTGCCGACCCCAGGTTCCCGGGGGGCCTTGGGCGAGAACTCCGGCATAGACATGCCCGAACACGGTCTCCTGATCGCGGAAGACCACGGCGAGGAACTCCAGCACGGGGCGTCCACCGATCCAGAACGGCCAAGAGGCGAACCCGAGCAGGAGAGCGACCAGGATCAGGCGGACGCTGAAGGACTGGTCGGCCCTCTTCCCCCGATCGGAGAGGAGCCACGGCACGAGGAGAGCGAGGGCCACGACACTGTAGAAACGGCAGACGACATACCCGTGGAGGTTGGCTCCAAGCAAGATACCGGCCATGATCGAGCTGCGATATCGCAGTGTTTTGAGGAGCTGGGCCGCTGCCACAAGCGCGGCAAGGGCGAGGGCGAGGCTGAGGGAAATGAACGAACCGCTGTGCACCAGGTTGTAATAGAGCGGGCAGGTGAAGACGACCGCTCCTCCGAAGGCGGCGAACCTCGGCCCACCTTGAGCCCGGAAGACCTTCCAGAGCAGGACTGCGCTGAGGACATGGGCAACCATACTCCCCAGCCGAAGGACCTCGGCTCCTTGACCGAAGAGGGCGACGAGCGGCAGTAAGAGCAGGTTCCAGAAGGGCGAGCACCCGGCATTCTTGGATGAACCCGGACCGTAGTCGAACAGCGCAGCAATCCAGGCAGGGGAAGGATTGTTCCAGTTCTCGAAGAGATCGCGGACCTGGACATTGGCATACAGATCGCGGATTGCTTCCGCGGTCAGGGGCCAGGGCAGCCAGAGCGCCAACAGCAAGGGGAACGAGGCGCACCCCAGATAGACGCCCAGAGCGACCTTCGCCGAGCGGCTCACCTCAGTAATCGAAACTGCTGCCCCCGATGAACTCGCGCAGGATCGAGGTCGAGGGGACTCCGTTCGGCGGGATCTCGGTGAACAGGGCCAAGAACTTGAGTAGGCGCACCGCCTCGCTGAGCTCATTGTCTTCCGGGCCGAGCCCGGCGAGCAGGTTCTTGGCAAAGCCCTTCAACACGCTCAACTCATAAATGAGCGCGGAGTTGAAGATCATGTCCGCTTCCTCCTGGAAGGGATAGATCCAGGTCACCTCTCCCCGCTTGACCGAGGGCCAGCGGCTGATCGTCTCTTTCGCCGAGTAACCGCGGAACTTGTGATCGCGGACGATCCTGCGCAAGAGTCGGGAATCGGCGGTAGAAATACGGTTGTAGTCGTCCAGGTTGAGGGGAGTGAGCAGGCTGACGTAGATCTTGTACTTCTTCTCGTGGGGGATCAGGTAGGTCAGCTCGGGATTCAGGCCGTGAATACCCTCGATGATCAGGATCTGGTCCGAGTAGAGGCGCATCGGCACCCCGAGCGGTAGTCGACAGCCCTGTTCGAAGCTGAACCTCGGTACTTCGATCTCATGGCCTTTGAGCAGATCGACCATATGAGAGTTGAAGAGGTCGAGATCGAGGGCTTTGATTGACTCGAAATCGAAATGCCCGTGTTCGTCCCGGGGGTTTTTATCGCGATCGATGAAATAGTTGTCGAGCGAGAGGGCCACGGGCCGGAGACCGCAAACCCGGAGGTGGGTGCTGAGCCGTTTGGAGAAGGTGGTCTTGCCCGAGGAGGATGGCCCCGAGATGGTGATGATACGGATCTGGCGTTTGCGCTTGGCGATCTCGTCGGCGATCATGCCGATCTTCTTCTCGTGGAAGGTCTCGGCGATACGGATGAATTCCAAGGCATTGCCCGAACGGACGATCTCATTGAGGCGGCCGACATTATTGATTTCGAGGATGCTCGACCATAACTTGGACTCTCGGTAGACCTCGAACAGTTTCGGCTGTTCGACGAACTCGTCGAAGCTGTCCTGATCGTCGTGGCTCGGGAAGAGCAGCAAGAACCCATCATCATAGGGTTTGAGTTCGAAGGAGCGCAACCTGCCGGTGCTGGGGACCAAGGGTCCGTAATCGAGATCAATATACTTGCCGCACTGGTAGATACTGACCTTCTTGTGCTCGAAATGGCCGATCAACCTGGCTTTGTCGGCATAGGCCTTTTTCTCGAAGATGCCCTGAGCCGTATCCCGGTCGTACTCGAGGTGCTCGATGGGTTCGTCGAGGGCGACGAGTTGGCGCATCCTGACCGCGATCAGTTCGAGCACACTGGCGGTCACGGGCACATCGGCATAGAGATCGAAGTAGTAGGCGTTCCCGATGGAATGTCGGATCACCAGGCGGGCATTGCGTTGCAACCCGTGCAAGGCCTTGGCCAACAGGAAGGAACAACTGCGGCGGTAGACATCGGCTCCCGCGGGATGTTCATACGTCAACCACTGGATATCGGCCTCGCGTTTGATGCTGCAATCGAGCCCGCTCAAACGTTTGTTCAACATGGCGGCAAGGATGCTCTTGTCGTCCCCCCGAGGATGGAGCGCAGCCAATTCGAGCAAGGTTGTGCCCAGAGCGACCTGGTGCACCGCGCCGTTCAGGGTCACATCGACGGTCTTCGTTGTGTTCATGGTCTCCACTCTTGTTCGCTGCCGTCTTCTCACGAAGAAGATCGTGCATACCACGTCGGCCCCTGCTCGGGCAAGGCCCGGTTCCGACCGGAAATGATTGCATTCGAGGAGGAGCCTGCCCTATACTTTTGCCTCTCGCCGCACCAGGGGAGGTTCCTCGCGATGATCACGGCCCAACAACTGCTTTCCAGTCCGCGCATGTTCAGCGGGGTCCAACCGACCGGAGATCTGCACCTCGGTAATTACCTGGGCGCGATCGCGAGTTGGATCAAGCTGCTCGACCAACACCCCGGTATCTTCGCCATCGTCGATTACCACGCCATTACCGTGCCCTTCCAGGCCCGAGATCTGGCCTCTTTGCGGAGGGAGGCGGCGCTGACCTACCTCGCCTGCGGTCTGGACCCCGAACGTTGTCTGATCTTCGAACAATCGCGGGTGCCGGAACATACTGAACTCGCATGGATCTTCTCGACGCTCTGCCCGATGGGCCTGTTGGAACGGATGACCCAGTTCAAGGACAAGAAACAGCAACATGCCGCCTCGATCAATCTCGGCCTCTTCGCGTATCCGGTCCTCCAGGCCGCGGACATCCTGCTCTACAATGCCGAGCTCGTGCCCGTAGGGGAGGATCAAGCCCAACACCTCGAATTGACCCGCGAACTGGCCCGAAAATTCAACACCGCCTTCGGCCAACTCTTCGTGGAACCGCAGACGTATCTCAGCAAGACCCCGCGCCTCCTGGGGATCTACGGCAAGGAAAAGATGAGCAAGAGCAAGGGCAATCATATCCCCCTGCTCTCGGACGAAAAAACCCTGCGCAAGACGATCAACCGCTGCACCACGGACACGAAACGCATCACCGCGACCGACCCGGGAGTCCCCGCCGACTGTCCCATGTTCTCCAACCTGCACACCTCGTTCACCCCCGAGGCCGAACGCGCCCAGATCCTCGCCGGATGCACAACCGCAACCCTGGGCTGCGGGGCCTGCAAGGCCATCCTCTTCGAGCACCTCAACACCGTCCTGACACCGATCCGCGAACGCCGCGCCGCCTTGGCGGAAAAACCCCGCATCCTCACCGACATCCTGGAGCACGGAGCCGTCACCGCGAGAGCCATCGCCACGGAGACCCTCCAGAAGGCAAAATCCCTGATGGGTCTTCAATGAACCACCTCCATTGCCTCCACCTTCCGCCCCGTCCGATCGAGGTGCCGCCGGTCGATTTCCTCGGGGTAGCGACCTTCCTCGAGGCTCGCGGCCAGGCCGTCGAGTTCCACGATCTCAATGCAGCCCTCTTCCACAGCGATCCCGTCCGCTTCGGCTCCTGCTGGGTCAGACCACCCTTCGACCGGGCCGACATCGCCGACTTCGTGCGGCGCGAGCGCGGTCCCTTGCAGGAGTTGCTCGAACGGGAGTTCGACCGGCTCCTCGGCGCCGAACCTGCCGTACTCGTCCTTGAGGCCGCGGCCTCGGACCTGCCCTTGCTCTCCTCGATCTCCTCGCGGTTGGACGCGCTGACCGCCCGGCATCGGCTGGTCCTGATCGGGCCGAGCACCCTCATCCCAGGAGAACGCGCCGAACTCGAGGCGTCCCTGCCCTTCCACCACCTCGTTCTCGGCCAACCCCACAGGGCGATCCTCGCCCTGCTCCGAGGAGAGGACCCACACTACCTGCCCGAGGTGACGACCAAGTCGGGCGGGGTGATCACGCACCGGGGTCGCCTCACGGCCTGCACCTCCTTCCCCGAGTTGCCCTTCCCCGCGATCACCCGCGAGCATCTTGCCCTTGCCACCGGGGACGTTCTCCCGGTGCGGGCGAGCCTCGGTTGTCCTCGACGTTGCATCCATTGCGGAAAGACCCAGCACCACCCCTGGTTCCTCACGAAACGC
>MGSU01000324.1 GCA_001799195.1 Deltaproteobacteria bacterium RIFOXYA12_FULL_61_11
CCGGTTTCGGTCTGCTCCGGTCACTATCTCTCGGATCGTCTCGCCATACGCTCCTGCATCGCCGCACGCTCGGGCTGACGGTCCTCGCCGTCGCCGGGCTTTACTTGGCCCTCGACCTGCCCGGGACCTACGCTCTCTGCCAGGCGCTGCCCGTGCTCTCCAGCCTTCGGGCGCCGGGCCGCTTCCTGCTCCTTACCACTATGGCCCTCCTGCTCGTCGGGGCTCTCTGGCTGGATCAACTCCTCTCGCCCGGGAGACCCTTGGCGAAATGGCGTCTCCCCCTGCTGGGCCTCGCCCTGCTCGAGGCTCTCGTGACCACGACCCTCCTCTCCTCCCAAGTCCCGAGTTCTGTCAACGAGTTCCAGCCTTGGCAACTCCCCCTGCTCCGGAGCAGCGAGCCCGATAGCGCGGGTTTCCCCCCGAGGTACTATGCCCCCGGCTTCTGGGTCCGGCCCGAGGAAATGGAGGACCACACACCTGCGGCCCTCATCGCTCTCTTCTCGGACCTGCCGCCGGATAGGGATCTGGCCATGAGCTTCGGGCTCGCTTCCGTGCAGGGCTATGGGGAACCCCTTCCGCGCTGGCAGGAAGCGACCCTCGCGGATTTGACTCCCTTGCTGTTGGCCCGGTTCGGAGCGGCGTGGCTCTTCCTGCCCCAACCGCTCGACCATGCCACGCTCGAGCTCGTGGCACACAACGGCCGGGTGTGGCTCTATCGCAATCGTCTCACCCTGCCGCGGACCCGCTTGGTGCGCGAGCTCATCCAGGCGCCCTCGACCCAGGAAGCCCTGGTACTCCTGCGAGGCACCGCCGTGGATCCCCGCCGGTCGGCCGTCGTCGAGACCGACGTCCCTGCACTCCCGGCTACCACCAACGAGCTCGTGGGCACGGTCCGTCTGCTCCGACAAGGTCCGAACGACCTGGAACTCGCGGTCGAGAGTTCCGGTCCCGCGTACCTCGTCGTGGCCGAGACGTGGGCGCCGGGCTGGCGCTGCAGCGTGAACGGACACGAGACGCCGCTCTATCGCGCCGACGCCATGTTCCGGCTGGTTGCCGTGCCGGCGGGTCATTCCCTGGTCCTCATGGACTATCTCCCACCCGGACTGTTCCCCGGTGCCCTCTTGGGTGCCATCGGGTTCGTCCTCCTGGCGTTCGTCGCGTTCGGGGGAAAACTCGTACCGGGAGGTAGGAAGCCGAGGAAGGGGGGATCAATCCCCCCGGCGCTCGTCCATGGCGCCGGAGAGGCAAGGGCATAGGGTATGGGAAGGTAGGCCGACGTCCGTGCGGCCCCGATCTGCGCGACCAAACCCTCCCGGGCGCTTCTTTTCGCCCAGGAGGAGTAGAGCATAGGGAAACGCCGACCGTCCCTGGTCGGCTGTAGAACCTCTTGGGTTACGATCCCCGGGCAACGTCCGTGCCCCCGGGGACGGGAATACCACAACGCCGGTCTTCCCTGCCGGCCCTCGCACTTCGAACAAACCCCCCCGGAGCACGTCCTTGGCTCCGGGGGCGTAGAGCATAGGAAAACACCGGGCCGCCCTGCCCGGCTGGTGGTCCTCGAACTCAGTCGTCCTCGTCCCCTCCTGGGGACACTGGGTGCTTGCCGTCCTCCGTGACCTCGTCTACCGGGTCCGTTCCGTCGGACCTCCTCACTCGCGTCGTCGCCGGCGACCCTGCCCGATCGACGCCTCCGCCCGGGATCGTCCCTGCTCCCGGTACTCACGCAGCGCTCCCCTTCGGGAGCCTCCACTCAGCGCCAGCCTCAGCGCACGATGTTAACCAACTCCGCCAGCAGGTCGGAAGAGGTCGTGATACACCGAGAGTTGGCCTGGAAGCCGCGCTGATGCTGGATCAGCGAGACGAACTGGGCCGACAGGTCGACATTGGACTGCTCCAGCGTGTTGGACACGATGGTGCCGCGGTCGGCCTCTCCCGGGGCGCCAACGGTCGGGGGACCCGAGGACGGGGTGTCGACGAAGGTATTGCCGTTGTCCTTGACCAGGCCGTTGGGGTTCTCGAAGGAGGCCAGCACGACCTGACCGATGGTCCTGGTCTCACCGTTACTGAAGATGCCGGTGATGCTGCCGTCGATCTCGAACTGGTAGTCGGTCAGCGAACCGGCTGCGCGGCCGTTCTGGTACAGCGAGGAGGTCGTCGAGGGCAGCCGGAACTGGGTGGTGCCCGCGAGACCGGTGCCAGCGGCTTGACCGTAGACCGCGTTGCGCGGATCGCCGTAGTCGAGCTGGACGTTGTTCATCGAGTCTACGCCGCCGACGAACTGGACCGAGTAGCTCGGCAGGAGATCGGTCGGCGCGAAGTCGGTCACCGCGTCGTTGAAGCCGTTGGAGGCCCAATCGAGCCGCCCCTGGCCGTCGAACTCCAGGGTGCCCTGGCCGACGATGGTATAGGCCGGGGTGCTGTTCACGCCGTTGAGGTCGCCGGCCTGCGTGGCGCCTAAACCGGCGATGAAGGCGGGTTCGACCTCGTTGGTGTTGACCACGGCGTTCCATTCCCAGCGGTTGTCGCCCGCGGCATTGCCGACCCGGGTGAAATAGACGTTGAGCTGGTGGCTGAGACCCTGGGAGTCGTAGACCTTGAGACCGGTGGAGAAATTGCTGGTGTTGTTCGGGTCGGTCAGGTTGAAGGGCCGGGTGTTGAAGTCATCGGCCGGGTTGGCCGGGGTGCCGTTGTCGTTGCTGTTGCCGGCAATGGTCGGCGCACCGGCGTCGAGGTTGACGTAGACCCGGGTCTTGTTCGAGGCCTGGGACACGACCGAGACATTGGAGAGGTTGATATTGCTGACCTCGGCCGAGAGATTGCCGTAGATGTCGGTTTGGAACCCCTGCACCTTGAGCCCTGCGTTATTCGAGAGGAAACCCTCCTCGTCGATCTTGAACTGCCCGTTGCGGGTGTAGTAGTTGCGCGAGCCGTTGCTGGCAATGAAGAAGCCGTTGCCCGAAATGGCCAAGTCGGTCGGCTTGGTCGTGGTCATGAGCGAACCCTGGGTGAAGGAGGTGTTGATGCCCGAGGTCCTCGCGCCGAGACCGACCTGTTTGTTGCCCAGATTGGCCAGCAGGCTCTCGAACTCCACCCGGCTGGACTTGAAGCCCACCGTGTTCACGTTGGCGATGTTATCGCCGATGACCGCGATGGCCTCGCCGTTGGTCGCAAGACCCGTGATGCCCGAATACAGGGTACTGAGAATAGACATACTGACCTCCCTCTATGCTCTTGGCTTTCGCTCTTCTTTCTCTCTCCTCTCCCTCACTGGATCCCGGCCACCGGCCCCGCTTCTCGCAAGGCGGTCACGGTAGCGGCAGGCACCTCCATGCCGTCGATGGTCAGCATCGGGCGTCCGTCCTTCATGCTGACCCCGCTGACCATCCCCTCCTGGTAGATCTTGCCCTCGACCTCGTCCCCGGCGAAACCCTGTCCGGTGACCGCCAGGCGATAGGCCCCCACGTTGAGTCCGCGTGTATCCACGGCCACGCTGTTGGTGCCGGCCAAACGCGGTTCGTCGATCGGGACGGTTTTCACCACCTTGCCGCTGCGATCGATCAAGGCCACGCTGAGCGACTTGGTGTTCTCGGGGAGTTCGAAGGTCACCTCCATCTGGGTGCCGCCACTGAACTGGACCTCCGAGCTGTAGGCCTTGGCCACCTTGCCGAGATATCCCACATAGCCTGCGTCGAGCATATCCTTGCCCGCGCTGTCTTCGGCGTGCATTGAATCGAGGGTCTTGTTGATATTGAAGAGTTGCTCCAGCGAGCTGAACTGGGCGAGCTGCTGGGTGAACTCGGCGTTGTCCATCGGGTTCATGGGATCCTGGTACTCGAGCTGTTTGACCAACAGGGTGAGGAACTCCTCCCGGCCCATATCGGCAGGGTTTACCTCTTCCACGGTCTGCGCCTGCTTGTTCAGCACGGTCGAGTTCTGCAACGAGGTGATTGCCGGCGTCGTGGACATCGTCTACCTCACACTCTGATATCGATGCCGGTCCCACCGACCAGCCTCGAGGTGGCATATCCAACACTGTCCCCGGACGGCCGGACGACCTCTTCTCCACCGGGGAGCTGGAAGAAGAGGTTCAGGTCCTCGTACTCGGCATAACGCTGCCGACTATCGTTTTCGTCGCTCTCGCGATCGTTGAGTTCGACACTGCATTCCTCGAGTTCGAGCTCCTGATGACCGAGCAGCTCGCGCAACTCGTCGAGGTTCTCTTCCAGCAACTCGAGGGCCTCGGGGTTCTCGGCGATCAGATGAACCTTGACTTCGCCGTCCTTGACCTCGAGCTCGATCTTGACCTGGCCGAGGTGCTCGGGTTCGAGTTGGATCCTCGCCTTGCCGCCCTCGCCGTCGGCGAGCACCTGTATCTCGCGCGCCAGACCGGTCAGGAGTTGTTCCTCGGACACCTTCGGCATTTCCTCGGCTCCGGCCTGCTCTGCAGCTTCACTTCCACTCTCGGCGCGGCCTGCCTCGTCGCTCTCGTTCGGTCCCTGTCCATCCGCCACTGCTTCGAAGGGTTCTCCTTCCGATGGGGGAACTTCCAGGGCGGCCGCGGTCAAGACCTCTTTGGACCCTTGGCCGTTCTCACCCTGCAATTCGTCCTTGCCCGAACCGGCCACCGCGACCGGATCCACGGCTTCGCGCTCCTCGTCGGTCCCGACTTCACCGCGGATTTCGGTCGCGCCACGCTGCTCGGCTCTGCCGGGGCGAACCAGGGCAACGGCCTCGCCGTCACCAAGGGTTTGCTGCCCGGCCTGGGGCTGGATACGTTCCTCGGTACCGGCCGGTGTGGAACTTTCTTTTTCGGCTTCCTGCGCTTCCTCCTCGAGCATGGAGGCGAGTACCCGCTCAGCGACCTTGTCGGCAGAAGAAACTCCGGCGGACCGCTGCTGGGGAACCACCACGTTCGAAGGTACTGCCGCGGGCGGTACGTCCTTGATCTGCGTTTCCGAACCCGCGGTCTCGATCGGGGCCTCTTCGGCCGCAACCATACCCGCGGTCGCTACGAGCACCGTCTCCAGGGTCTCGGACCCATCCGGGGTCTCCGGTTGGGTCTCGGGTGCTGGGAGTCCTTCCGGAGAAACCGCGAAGGGCACATTTCCCAAGAGTTCCAGCGGATCGGTACCCGACTTCTCCGATTCCTGAGGTTGCAGCAAGGTCTCCAACAGGTCCCCGAAACCTTCTCCCTGTTCGCCGCCTTCGGTCAGGACGGGCTGCTCGGCCGTGCCCGACGGTGCCGCGACGATGTCCAACAGAGAGAGCTCCATGCCTACCTCGATCCTTTCGATCGGGGAGGCCTTGAGCAAGGGCGATGCCATGGCTTTATCATATTGTTATTATTATCCTCTTGCCGTGTCGGAGGGTCCTTCCGGCAGGATTTTCCCCTCTCCTCACCCGGCAGGATCTGCCGACTAGGCAGTTCTTGCCGGGTCCATGGCAGCTCTCTTTTGATTTTTTCCACCTCACCCCCCCTCCACCCTCGCTGCACTCTCCCATTGGCAATCGAGAGAGTCGGTGCTAAGCTCTCTCCCTCGAAAGGATCCTCGTCAAACCAGAGGGCAGACATGGACTTCCTGACCGGCGGCGGCATTTCCTTCCTCCTCCTGGTGATCATCTCCCTGCTGGCCGTGGCGCTCATCTTCGAAAAAGTCCTCCAGGTGTTCTTCAAGCTGCGCATCAACGTCGATTACTTCCTCGCCTATGTCCTCAAGTTGGTCGAATCCGATAACTTCAGCAAGGCCATCGGGCTGTGCGACTCCTTGGCCAGGCACCCCATCGGTCAGGTGGTCAAAGCCGCCCTTCTCAAGGCCAACAAGAGTGATCGCGAGATCGAGCGTTCTCTCGAGCAGACCGCCACCAAGGTTGTCCCCGAAATCCGCCGCCGCACCGTCTATCTCTCCCTCTTGGCTCACCTGGCAACCTTGATCGGTTTGCTCGGAACCCTGCTCGGCCTGATCACCGCCTTCGGCGCCATGGCCGCCGTCGATCCGACCGCACGCTCGGCCATGCTCTCGGAGGGAGTCGGTACGGCCATGCGTAGCACCGTGGTAGGCCTCCTGGTGGCCATGCCCTGTCTCATCGCCTACGTCGTCCTGCGCACCAGGGAAAATCACTTGATAGAACAACTCGACCACTGCGCCATCACCATGCTCAACGTACTCGCGGCCCGCAATGCGAAGCTTCTCCAGGATAAATGAGCAGGAACCCCGCTGGTACCGGCTGCAACTCCTGCCCGTACTCACCCTGTTCGCAGCGTTGGTACCGTTGCTGCTCTGTCTGACCAGCTTCAGCCAAGCCGTCAACTTACGAGCAGGGCTCCTCCTGGTGGAGAATAAAGAAACCCAGGGCGAGGCCCGCGAACGCCAACTCGAACTCAGGATCGAACGCCAGCGTTTGGTCCTCTTACCGCGCAAGGGTTTCAACCCGGCCCAACGCAAGGCGATCTCCACGGTATTCAAGAGCAAGGGCGGGGCGTTCGAGCTAGACCGCCTGCGGGCTCATCTGATCAAACTCGGCACGACCGTGCCGCAACTCGGAACCATCGAACTGGTCGCGGACGATGAGACGACCTTCAACCTCCTCATAGCCCTGATCGACACCGTCACCCAGGCAGGATTCGCGGTCCGCAGCGGCCAGAACGGACCTCCGACCTTCCTCTCGACCCTGTACGTCGAGGGCGAGCGATGAGAACCCGCTTTGCGACCTGCAGAACCGTCCGGGATCCCGGCATCGACCTTGACCTCACCCCCTTGCTCGACGTCCTGACCCTGTTGGTGGTCTTCTTCCTCCTCCTCTACGGCGACCAGACCACCGAGTCTTTGCCCGACGACCTCAACCTACCGACCATTTCTAGTACCGCGAAGGCCCAGAGCGGCCTCCCTCTCCTCCAACTCAACGACGCCTATCTCTATTTCGAACAGACTTTGGTCGCCACCCTGACCAACGGCCGCTTCGTCCCCGAGGAACTCGAGGCAGGTGTGCTCAAACGCTTACGAGAACAACTCGAACCGCTCCTCGCCGGCCAACCTACTACCCCTGCGCTCGTCTTGTCCGCCGACAAGAACTCCTCGATGGCCGCCATCCGCGTAATCCTCCGCACCGCTGCAGCCGCCGGCATCACAGACGTGCGTTTCCTCTTGCGACGGAGGTGAAGGAACATGACCTCCGACCGCACCGAGATCTATACCGCGGACAGCCTTCCCTCCTTGACCCTGCGTATCTTCGAGGCAGGCGTAGAGGTGACCACGGTCACCTTCACGAAACCCAATATCACCCTCGGCTCTTCTCCCCGTTGCGACATCCAACTCCAAGCCTCGGTCATCGATCCCCAGCACCTCCTGATCCGCTTCCAAGGAGGGACCTATCACGTCCGAGAATCGAGTCAGGCCGGGTTGCTCTTGCTCAACGGACAGCGCTGTAGCCAAGCGGAACTCCGAGAGGGCGATCAACTCGGCCTCGGTCCCTACCTGTTCTTGCTCGGCGCCGGGGAAGGCGAGGCTACCACCGCAGAAGCGCGGCCTCTCGGGTTCGAAACCGGCGCAACGCCGGAAAACGCGACCACGACAGCTCAGGCCCTACCGAGGCCTCCCTCCGACAAGACCGAGATCGCCTTCCGCGAACCCGCTCCCGGGGATCGCACCGAGTATTCTCATCGGCCGGACCTCGCCCTCCCCCCTCTGCTCAACGACCGGACCCAGATCATCTCCCGGACCGAGCAATCCCTCCGGCAAGCGATGCCCGTACCGCCGGTAGCACCACCTCTTCGTCGCGAGCCCACGGATCACCTCACCCCCCTCCCCCCTCCCGAACCGCCCGCGGAACGCTCCCAGAAGAGCGCCGCTCCTAGCGACAACCTCGTCCTTCCTCCCTCGGGCCTCCCCTTCGTAGGAGCTTTCCAGCCCGCCGGCAACGCCGCTGCCGGCACCCGTTTTCAGGACGAAGGTCCCCTCCCTTCCTCCATGGAGGCGAACCTCGAAGCGGCCCTACCCGCGGAACACCTCGACCGCACCTTGGCCAAGCCGCTCTTCCGGGACTCCGACTATAACGAGGACGCCCCCTGGCATGAACCCTTCTCACTCATTGAAGCGCTGGCCGCGAGCCGCGAAGATCCCGCTACCGGGACGAACATCCTCGCAACAGGTTTGGAGATCAGCGTCACTCGAGGCGAAGACCTCCTGGCGCTTCACCACCTCCTCGAGTTCGAGACCTTCCCGGAACCCCTCGATTTCGGCACCATGCTCTCGCTGCCACTGCCTCTTCAGGACAGCGGTCAGTTCCACTTCCTGCGCGCCGTCGGCGATGAGTACTTCTTCTTCTGGTACGACGGTCTCGGCGGAACCCTGCACACCAGCGAAGGGGAATTCGACCTCGCCTCGCTGTGCGCCCCTGCCAACAAGGCTTTCACCGTCGGCGACCTCGGCGTGTACGGAGTGAAGCTGCGGCCCTCGGACTGGGTCTCTTTCACCCTGGGCGTGAGTGACTACGCCATTCGCTCCCATGGATTGTTACCCTTTGAACCCGAACGAGAAACCCTGTATGCCCCCCTCCTGGCCACGGGTTTGGTCCTCTCCCTGCTCCTCCATGTGGCCCTGGTCCCGCTCTATGCCTGGATGGGTAGCATGCCGCAACCGGGACCGAGCCCGTCTCCCTCGGAGGTCATCTTCTCCCTGCACCGCACCGCCCCTGAACCAGCGCCGGCTCCTGCTCCTCCCCAGGAAAGCCTTGCCAATGCCTCCCCAGCGCCGAGCATCGCCCTCCAGCCCGCTCCCTTGCCGATCGCACCACCGATAGTGGCCCAGTTCCAAAAACCCGTGCCGGTCCGATCGGCCTCCCCACCTCCTCCAGCCAGGTCCCACGGCACCAAGGTCCAGCAACCCGCTCCAACGGTTCGTCCGGGGAATCGCGCCCTTGCCGAAGAGCGCCCCCGGCCACCGGAACCCAAGGCCGAAAGCCCTGTCCCCGCATCACCTCCACCAGCGCCTCCGCCCCCTCTCGTGATCGCACCCTCTCCTCCCCCACCGGCACAGAAAGCCACTTCTCTGGTCCTGCCCGCAGACCCAGAACTCGAGCGCCTGTTCGGGACAACCGAGAGTCGCCCCCGCAGGACCGACGAGGAGGATGACGACGAGGATGAACCCAGCTCACGACGTTCTTCGCGAACGAGAGGATCCGGCCGCGGAGAACAGTCTACCCAGGACGATGATGGCCCCTCTATCAAGGTAGTCAGCGGTGGGAGCGGCAACTACGGCAGTCTGCTCAGCGAACTCACGGATGGCAGCGGAGGCGGCAGCGTCGACACCGAGAAGGTCCAACGCTCCCTGGTCCGCCAGAAACAGAAAGTATTCTCCTGCATGGTCGATCAGCAGCGTAACCTCTCCCGAGCACCCAAGGCCGAGCTCAAATGGCAGGTCAACGATCGGGGGAAGGTCACCAAGGTCAAGATCGTTCGCACCAACCTGAGCGGCGCCAAGGAAGAGAAACTCAAGGAATGCCTGAAGCGCGCGGTCAAGAGCATGGAATTCCCCGACCTCCCTCCAGGCACCGTGCTGGAGCTGCGCGAGACCTTCGAACTGAAATGAGGTGGCCCATGCCTCGGCCCCGCGAGCGTCACCTTCTTGCCAGTCTCTTCCTCCTCGTTGCACTGGCCGACTGTAGCGAAACCTCGGTCCCGGTGGACGAGGAACCGTCCACCGCGATCGTCTCCCCGATAACTCCGACCCGGCCTACCCTCCCCGGTCCGACCGAGGCGAGCGACCCCGACTCCGACGATCCTCTCATGCCCGTCCCTGCAGACAACTCCCCCGAGGAAGACCCCTCGAACCAGCAAAATCCCGGCACGGAACCGCCCGAACCGACCAACGATACTACCCTACCACCACTGAACGAGCGGGTGTTACTGCTGGTCGATACCGCCGATCACGCCGCGCTCGAGACCTCCCTCGAGACCTATCGGCAGGATGTCCTCTCCCGGTATCCCGCTGTGGAACTAACCCTCCGTCACGACGGCGATTTCCTTCGCCATACCGCAGCACAGCTCCGCGACGTCTTGCTCGAAGAATACCGAGAGCCGGGGCTCCGCGGCGTCATCCTGGTCGGGGCCTTCCCCTTCCGGCTGTGGGAACAAGGTCCCCTGGATCAGCGCCAGACAGGGCTCAATCCCCTCTATTACGAAGACCTCGACGGTTTTTGGAAAGACGTCGACGGGAACGGCATCGACGACTTCCACGGCGAAGGCCCCTCCGAAGGGCCGGAGCTCTTCGTCGCGTGGCTGCCCGCTCCCGCCTCCACCCGGATAGAAGCCCTCACCGCCTTCTTCGCCAAAACCCACGACTACGCGACCGGCCAGCTCGCCTTTCGTAAACGCGGGCTCCTGGCCGCGACCGCCGCAGCGCCAACCTCGGTGCTCGACGATTACCGGGCAGCCCTGACCGCGCTGTACGGCTCCTCTCTCGACCTCCTGACCGCTACCTCCGCGGTGACCCTTACGACCTATCAGGAAGGCCTCGCGAAGCGGTACGAGTCGGCCGTCCTCCACCCTGACGACGACACCCTCGCCTATCTGCGCCACGATCTCGGGGACAGCAATCTCTACGCTACGGCCCTGCGCTCCCTCGACGGCGGGAGCATCGTAACGATCTTGGCGGGAGGGCTCGCCGGAGGCTTGCACAAGACGACGACCACCACCGTGGCAGCTTCGTACCTGTTCGGTACCTCGATCACCCAGGCCGTACTCGCCTCCACCCTACCCACTCCCTTGGTCGGCGGGGTACAGGTGTTGGAGGAACTCGGCACCGGCACCTACCTCGGCCAGGCCTGGCAGGAGACCTTCTCGGACTTCCTGAGGCAGGACAACCTCCTGCGCCGTTACGGTGCGGACTTCGATCGGACCACCTGGCTCCCGGGTTCGATCCTGCTCGGCGACCCGTTCACGACTCTCCAGCGCTGATCCCGAGATACTCGGCCATGTGCCTGGTCAAGACGGCCAAGCGCCGATCCAGACCGTGCTCTGCGAGCACGCGTGCGCGCCCGGCCTCGATCAGGGCCAGCCGCCGCTCCGGATCCGCCCTCAGGTCCCGCAGCATCCCGGCAGCCTCCTCGACCCGCGCATACACCGGTATCTCCGACGGACCGAAGAAGCGGTCGAGATTCCGTCGGCGATCGGTCAAGACCAAGGAGGAAGCGGCGAAGACGTCGAAGACCCGTTGGTTGATGTCCCAGCGGTTCTTCGGCAGCGTGGCGTTGAGCACCACCGCGCTGTCGCGATAGAGTTCCGCGAGCTCTGAACCATAGTTCACCCTGCCACGGTACCTCCCGGCGGGCACGACCTCCCGCCACCCAGGATCCCCGAAGACCTCGAGGTCCCGGATCGAGGCCACCACATCCTGGCGATAGCGCAAGCTGAGATGGATCTCGGCGAAGAGTTCGAAGCGCCGCGCCCCGAGGTCGTCGGCGAAGACCCTCGGACCGGCTGCGGCGAGCTCGCGCAGGTGGTCGATCAGGGGGATGGCGGTGTCGCGGAGATGGGCCTGGTAGGCTTCTTCGAGGATCCCGGCGAGCACGGGGTGTTGGCGATAATCAACCCCGAGCAAGCGCCGCACCAAGTGTTCGTGGAACTCCCGCAGCGAGGTGCCGACGAACACCGCGCCGTGCCGCGGCAATCGTGACGGGGACGGCTGGTCGAATCCCCGGAGGTCCACCCCGAGGGGCAGGTACTCGACCCGTTCGTAGCCCCACTCCCGCAGTTCCTGCACATACCCCTCGTCCCAGACGAACTGGACGAGCTCCCCACCCGGAGGTTTGGGCCGCAACCCGAGGAGTTCCATGGCCAGAGGATGGTCCAACTCCCAGCTCGCGACCGGCACCCCTCGCCCGGCCAGCAGGCGGCGCACCTCCCCGTCGCGGTCAAAACCCTGGTAGTTGACCGTCAGGACGAAGTGGGGCCTCGAGGCGTCGAGCTGTTCCAGGAGGTGGCCGGCCGAGAGGACCCGGACGTGGCCTCCCACATTCAGGACCCGGACTTGGTGTCCAAGTCCCTGAAGGGTCGCGACGATCTCATCCTCGAGCACCGTGGCCGCATGGAAGTAGAGGATGTTCACGGTAAGTGGAAGGCCACCTTGCCCTTGAGCAGGTAACGGTAGATTTCCTTAACCACGATGAAGAAGATATTCACCACGGGCACGGCGATGATCATGCCCAGCACGCCCTGGAGCTGGCCGCCGATGATGATGGAGAGGAAGACGACCAGCGGGTGGAGATTGGCCACCTTGGAGATGAGGATCGGGATCAGGATAAAGGTGTCGACAATAACCTGCCCGATCAGGATGTAGAGCACGAAGACCCAGAGGATCTCTCCGGTGCTGTCGAGCTCGACCAGGGCGATAAACAGTCCCGGGGCCATGCCGACGATCGGTCCGACGTAGGGCACCAGGTTGGCCACGCCGGCAAAGGCTCCCAGCACGGCCGCATATTTCAGGTCGACCAAAAGGAGGCCGACCACGATGGTCAAACCGACGAAGAAGGCCTCGATGACCCTGCCGCGGATGAAGCTGCGGAGCTGCACGTTGATCTTGGCCATCATGTCCATGGTCATCTCGAAGTAGCGATTCGGGACCAAGCTATACATTGTCTTCTTGAATTGCTGCCCATCGGCCAGGAGGAAGAACGAGAACAAGGGCACGGTGACCAGGAGCGACAGCACGGTGACGATGGACATGGTCATCTGGCGGAGCGCTGTATTGAGATAGGGCGCCACGGCGGGCATCAACTCGCTGCCGATATCGAAGTCGCGAAAATAGGGGATGAAGTCGAGCCGTGCTACAACCAGGGTCACCAGACCAGACAGCTTGTCGCGGTACACCGGCAGGTCGGCCTTGAGGCTGCGCACCTCGGCCACCACGCCCGGCCAGCCGAAACCGAGCAGGAGTCCGATACCGCCGAAGACGATCACATACGTCAGCACCACGGCCCAGAGCCGGCCCATCCGCCCGCGCTCGAGCAGCACTACCAGAGGGCTGACCAGATAGATGAAGACCATGGACAGCAGTCCGGTGAGGAACATCCCCTCGACGATCATGCGCAGGACATCCACCCCCGCCGAGATCACGTCCACCAACAGCAAGCTGAAGGTGATGGCCGCGGAGAAGGTCAGGAAGGTCTTCCAACCCGTGCCCAGTTCTCTGGTCTTCATACCGTCCCTACCGCCCCCGAGACGGACTGCAGGGGGACACGTTGGTCCAGCTTGGCCAGCTCCTCCTCAAGCACCGAGCGCTTGGTGCTCTCTGCGGCGAGGAGCTTGTCGTACTCGAGGTTCTTTTGATTGGCGTCGCGCAGCCGAGTGCCGAGAACCTCGGCGATCGGCAGGAGGATCTTGGCGGCCAGGGCCGGCCTTTGTTCTATGAGGCGGAGCAACTCTGGCCGGAAGAAACCGAGGCACTCGGTGTTGCCCACGGCCCTGGCTGTCGCGGTGCGGTCCGAGGCATCGGCTAGCGACACCTCACCGAAGAAGGTCCCGACCCCAAGTCTGACAAGTTCCCGCGAGCCATCGTCGTCCTCGAGGCTGATGGTCACCGCACCCGAGATGATGATGTACATACCGAGCCCGGTGTCGCCGGACTTGAAGATGACCGCGCCTGGCTCGTACTTCCGGTGGTGGAGCAGCCTCTCGACCTCACGTACATCGGAGCGGCTGAGCTTGGCGAAGACCGGGATGCCCCGGAGCAGCTCAAGCAGCTCTTGGTACGGGTCGTTCTTGGCGAAGAGGTAGGACCACATGCTCGAACCTTTCATCGAGGGTACCCCAGCGGTAGTGATGGCCATACGCGGGCTCGGTTGTACTCGGCGGGCTCTGTCCCTGTCAAGGTCAGTGCAGGAATTAGCGCCGCTTACCTGAGCGGAGAACGGCCAAGGATCTTGCCGCTGCGAGGTTGTCCGGATCGAGCCGCAAGGCCTCCGAGAGCACCTCCTCGGCCTCAATTGGTTTGCCTTGGCCCAGCAGCGAGAAACCCCTCCCCACCAGGAGTTCGGCGTCCGGTCCCCATAAGCGGTCGAGCTCGTCGAACAGGGCCTCCTGGATCAACGCATCGGGCTCCTCGAGGGTCAAGGCCAAGGCATCTCGGTAGAACACCTCTCGCTGGGCATGACGCAAATAGCCGTTACTCGGGTGAAGCATACGGCGCAGGGAAGCCAGAAGGGCCCTGTTGGGCCTCTGGTCCGCCCGGTACTCCAGCACGAAGCCCCGGGGTTCGAAGGCCGGCCGCTGCAGCTCCAGTTGCGGATCCGGTTGCACGGCCAGGGAAATCCCCTCCGGGAGGTGGCGCAACAACCGTTCGACTTGCCAGGCATAGAAACCTCCCCCGAGCACCGCGCGCTCTCCCGCGAGATGGGGGAGCGGTGCCCCTTCGGGCGGGAGCTCTGGGAACAAGCGCGGATGAGCCCGTTGCAGACGGCGGTAATTCTCGAGGTATTGCAGGAGGAAGCGTCCCACGGGAAGGACATCGCGCCGTTCCCCAAGACACCCCTGCAGGTAGAAGAGAGGGAATACAAGGTCATCGTTGCGGAAGACCAGGACGCTCTCGGGTGGGAGGTGCCGGGCGAGCGCATCGGCCACCTCGTCCTGACCGTCGCGTTCTTGGAAATGATAGTTCGGAGCGCTGCGCAGGATGAGCAGGGTTCCGAGCAAAATTCCACCCGCTGCGATCAGGATACGTCCTGGCCGCGGCAACCCTCCGTCTCGCAAGGGCAAAAAGAAGAGCTGTCCGAGCAGGACGGCCTGAGCAATCACCGAGAGCGTCAGGTAACCGTGCAGGTCCGGGTTATCTGCATGGACGATCCCAAGAGCCAGGATGGGCACCACAGGGAGTATGACCAGGCCGAGCAGGAGGGTCGCTGCCCCCTTGTTCACCCTCCAGAGAACCCCCAGGGCCAAGGGGAGCAGGAGCATGAGCGGCAGAGGAAGGTTTTGTTCCATCAGGTCGAGGAGGACCTGGCCCTTGTCGAGGACATCGGTGGCGGTGAGTCTGCCTGCATAGTACCCACCGAGGAGGTACCGCAGGAACGTCGTGGGTCCTTCGATGAGTTGCCATTGCAGGATGCCGGCCTTCTCGGTGCGGAGGAGCAGATAGAGGACCGGAGAGAGACCGAAGAGGGTGAACAGTGGCCACCAACCCTTCTCGTGATCGCCGGACAGCGCCCTGAACAACCGGATCCTCGTCGCCCGGTCCAGGAGGAGTTGCCCCCCGAGAGCCGCAATGAGGCCAAGGAAAGCAATGAGATGGGTGATCGAGGAAGCGGCCAGGAAGAGGAGCAAGCTCCTCATGCTTCCCCTCGGGGTTTCACCGTCCAAGATCCTCTGGTAGGAGAGCAGCGCTCCGAGATTGAGGAGGAGGGCTAGACCGTAGACCTCGAACCGTACGCCTTGCAACGCGATCGACGTCAGACCAGCACAACACACAGCAAGGAACGGCGCGAACACGGCTCCCTCGCGGTTGCCAGGCGCCAGCAGCCGACGCAACCACCTCGCCAACACATACATCGCCAGGCCGCCGACGGCTGCGCTGAACAGGTGCAACCGCACCGCCGCGCTGCCGAAGGGCATCTGGAGAGCGACCTGCCCGAAGAGGTGCAAGAGGGGTTGACCCGGAGGATGGGAAAGGCCGAGTTGGCAGGTCGCCGCAAGCAGCTCGGCGCTGTCGAACCACACCAAACCTTCCGGCAGGTGGAGGAGATAGAGCAGGAAGGCGAAGAGCCCTGCCAGGAGATCCAATCGCCGGCCTTGCACCTCACACCATCCAGAGATGCAGGTACAAGGTCGAGAACAGCACGGTGACCAGCAGGATCCTGCGACGATCCACGCGGAGCACCGCGCCACAGAGAGCGCCGAGGGCGAGCAGGATATGTGCGGCCAAGAACAGGCCTGCGGTCCGATCCGGACGGCGGGCCGGTTGGCCGGTAGAGATGGGTCCGGGCACAGAGTTTTCGGAGAATGGTCCGCACCATGCGGCTCGACGGTCTGCATCGAGCGGCGAGAACCAGGCATCTTGCACACAGAGGCGCCGGCGCGCCCTCAGGGAATCGCTCGGGTCCTGCTCCCCTGGATCTTCCGCCCGGCGCAACAGCAGCGTGTTGGTACAGTGCAG
Source organism: Deltaproteobacteria bacterium RIFOXYA12_FULL_61_11 (assembly GCA_001799195.1). GTDB lineage: Bacteria > Bdellovibrionota_F > JAHFAK01 > YA12-FULL-61-11 > YA12-FULL-61-11 > YA12-FULL-61-11. The sequence goes on from MGSU01000324.1 coordinate 16,140, forward strand.
GTCGGCAGCCACAGCGGCCAGGGCGAAAAGGAGGACGAGGAGGACGTCACGCATCGCTGGGCAAGCCCAAGAGGGGAAAACGTTCCTCGAGGTCGTCACTGTCATCGTCCTCGGCCTCGAGTTCCACCACCTGGAGCCACAACCCGAAGGGAAGATAGGGGAATTCGGTCCTATATCGTTCCCCCAGGGCGCGCGAACGCTCGAGGAGGTCGGGGTTGTTCTCGTTGTATTGGACGAGGCGCTGGAGTAACTTCGCCTCGACCTGTTTATCACTCATACTATCCGCTTGAGCGCGGATCAGCTCCGTCGTCAACAAGCCGACGGCAGCGTCCCGACGGCCGACCTCTTTAAGCCATCTTGCGGCGAGGGTCTTGTACCGCACCGGGGCTCCGGGTATTTCAGCGGCTCGGACCATCCAATCGGCTGCCCGCTCGAAATCCCGCAACTCGAGATAATAATTGATCGCCAGCATGAAGGGGATTTCCCAATTGTCCGGTACCCTCGCGGCCCCCTTCTCGAGGATCCAGTTGGAGAGCCGGACCATCTCCTCGGTGATCAACTTGCCGTTGTAAATGAAGCTGGCTCCTCCCCAGATATAGATATTGGCCCACGTGGGATCGAGTTCGGTGACGAGCTCGAGGAGAGGTTGCATCCAGCGCACGTCTTGGTTCTCGAGCATGATATCTGCGGCGTACAGCACCACCTTGATCCACGAGGCATCGGCCAGAAGGCCGTGGTGCCCCAACGCCAGAGCCTTGGCCACGGTCGCTCGCGGCACGACGAAGAGGGTCTGATGCCGTACACTGACAGCATCCCTTTCGAATTGGACCAGGGTTGAGCAGAGTCCAGCGAAGAGCAACAACCCACAGAGAAGGACGACGAGGAGAACCTGTTTGGACCTGTTCACGGTGACCTACGGCACGGGGTTAGGGACCAACGCACGATTGTACCTCTCTCACCGGGTACGATCAAGGCACAGAATACCCGGTGACAGGCCCGCGAGGATCTGGCATGATTTCGCCTCGAGGCGAATCATTACCCATCGTGACGTTACCCCGAGCCTCGCTGAACGGTCACCCCAACGTGCGAGGAAACGCCGATGCAGTTCCAACCCCGTTTCACCAACCTGGTCACCATGCTCCAGCAGGCCGTGGAACGCAATGCCGACCGCCCCTTGTTCGGTTCGCGGAAAGAGAACGGGTGGCAATGGACCACCTATCGAGAATTCTCGGCCCTGGTCGATCGCTGCCGCGGCGGACTTGCAGCCCTAGGGGTGGGTCAAGGCGATCGAGTGGCCCTCATCTCCAACAACCGACTTGAATGGGCGGTCACCGTCTTCGCCGGGTACGGTCTCGGCGCTGCCTATGTGGCCATGTACGAGAACCAACTCCCCCGCGACTGGCAGTACATCCTCGCCGACAGCAGTGCCACGGTCTGCCTTGTGGCCAACCAGGCCATCAAGAAGACGCTCGAGGGCATGAGGGACCAGCTCGGTGCGTTGCGGCACCTCGTGGTCTTCGATGCCGAGCAAGAGGCCGAAGACGGTTTCGCCGCACTGCTGGCCAGGGGGGCGGGCAACCCGGTTCCGATCACAGTGCCTCCCGATGAAGCCCACGCCTGTTTCATCTATACCTCGGGCACGACCGGCAAGCCCAAGGGCACTCGCCTGACCCAGCGCAACCTCGCCATCAATGTGTGTGGGGTCCAGGAGGTCATCCCGTTCTGCAGGGACGATCGCTCCCTGGCCTTCCTGCCCTGGGCCCACGTGTTCGGCGGCAGTATCGAGATGAACAACCTCATCTCGCTGGGGGCCTCCATGGCCATCTGCGAGAGTAATGACCGTATCCTGCCTTACTTGGTCGAGGTCCGGCCCACGGTGCTCATCGCCGTACCCCGGATCTGGAACCGCATCTATGACGGCGTCAACAAACAGATGGCCGCAAAACCCGCTCTTATACGCTCTGTCTTTCGCGCCGGTCTGTCCGCGAGCGCGAAGAAACGCCGAGGTGAGACCCTCTCCCTCTCCGAACGTGTGGTCCTGTTCCTAGCCGAACGCCTCATCTTCTCCAAGATCAGGGGCAAGTTCGGCGGCCGCCTCAAGTATGCCCTCTCCGGGGCTGCGGCCCTGTCCCAAGACGTTGCTGACTTCATCGACAACTTGGGTATTGAGGTCTTCGAAGGCTACGGCATGACCGAGATCGCGGGCGTTACCTCGGTCAACCGCCCAGGGGCAAAACGTCGCGGCAGTGTCGGCCTGCCGATCCCCGCGGTAGCTATCACCATCGACTCCTCGGTGACCGGCACCAGCGAGCGGGAAGGAGAGATCATCCTCTCCGGTCCCTGCGTCCTGGACGGCTACCACAACCTCCCCGAAGAGACGGCAGCCTGCTTGACCCCGGAAGGGCACCTGCGCACCGGAGACCTCGGCTATATCGATGCCGACGGGTATCTCACCATCACCGGCAGGATCAAAGAACTCTACAAGATGGCCAACGGCAAGTACGTCGCTCCCGCGGCCCTGGAAGAGCAACTCGCGCTCAGCCCATTCATCCTGCAGGCCATGGTCTACGGTGATGACCGGATGTGCAACGTCGCTCTCATCGTTCCCGACCTGGCTGCGCTCAAGGAGTGGGCAGCCCACCGAGGCCTTCCCCTCTCAGAACGCGAACTGCTCGGGCGAGCCGAGGTGCGCGCTCTGTTCGAGAACGAGCTCAAGATCTTCAGCGCCGAATTCAAGCATTATGAACGCATCGACCGTTTCCTCTTCGCACGCGAAGAGTTCAGCGTGGCCAACGGACTGCTCACCCCGACCCTCAAGCTCAAACGTCGCATCGTCCTCGAGCAGTACGGGAACGAGCTCGCGACACTCTTCTGACCCCTCGATCTCTCAAGCTTCTTCGCGGTGCAACACCCTTTCGGTCACGATGCGCCACATCGGCAACCCGAGGGAGTAGGTCATGGCCAGGAGGAAGAGGATAATCTCGGTCTGCCAGGCCAGAACGGCCAGACTCACCACGATGGCGATGAGCATCCGGAAGGATCGTTTGCTGCGGAAGTCGAAGTCTTTGAAATTACGATAGCGAATATTGCTAACCATAAGGAAGGCCACCACATAGGTCAAACCCAGGAGAAAAACGCTATCGCCCCGAACATCAGGCCAGAGATCACGGGCGAGGATGAAGGTCGCGGCGAGAGTCAGGGCAGCTGCCGGGGTTGGCAGGCCGTTGAAGTACCCCTTGGCCGCCGTGACGGTATCGGTCGAGTTGAACCTCGCCAGCCGCAGTGCCGCGCAGGCGAAGAAGAGGAAGCAGCCGACCCAACCGAGCTTGCCGAGATCGCGCAACCCCCAACAATAGAACGTCACTGCCGGAGCCAAGCCGAAGGAGACCAAGTCGGAAAGGGAGTCGTATTCCATGCCGAAACGACTGGTCGTGTTGGTCAACCGAGCCACACGTCCGTCGAAGCTGTCCAGGAACGATGCCACGATGATGGCCAGGATGGACCTGAAGAACATATCGTTATTGGTGGCATTGATCGAGGTGGTCACGGCAAAGAAACCGCAGAAGAGCGACCCCGAAGTGAACAGACTGGGCAGGATGTAGATGCCCTTACCAACCTGCAAGCGGCGACCATCTCGGCGCATCGGATTGATCTTGCTGTACAATTTAAAACGTCGGCGTTGGGTTTGTTCAGGCATGCTGCCTCCTCTCAGCCTCGGAAGGTCGAAGATAACGCGGTTCGAGCCGAGTCAGGACCGCATGACCGTCCGCGCTTTGGACCGCCGCGAGGTCTGCGGGTGTCGGCCGGGATCCGGTCGCGATGCCTGCCTCGAGTTCGAGCAGGGCCGACGCGACTCTTGGACGTGCCGGATGCCCCGGGGCGAGTTCGAAAGCCGTCCCCTTGGGCAGGGCGAGCAACTCGGCTCCGAAGCGACGCGTTCCCTCCCCCACGATCATCCGAGGACCGTCGCACAGGCCGACGAGGTCGTCAAGCGTACCGACCGCATCGTCGCGAAGGCAGAGCAGTCCGCGCTCGGTCCAGCGGTAGAGTCCGTAGTAGATCTCATCGACCCGGGCGTCGAGCAGGGGTACCAGGGGAACGTCCATGCGAGCTTGTTCCAGGCAGAGCATCCGCAAAGACGAAACTTCGTAGAGCGGTTTGCCCGAGGCATAGGCCAAGGCCTTCGCAACGGAGTAGCCTATTCGCAGGCCGGTATAGGATCCCGGTCCAGCGCCTACCACTATCGCCTCGATGCCCGCGAACTCGCACCCCGCCAATTCGAGCACCGAGGCGACATGCTCGACCAATCGTTCGCCGCGCGCCACGGATACGTCCACGCTCAACTCCGCGAGCACAAGGCCTTCGGCGGTCACGGCCAGGGAGAGGGTTGCCGAGGAGGTATCGAGGCCCAGGCAGCGCACGGTCAGGAGAACAACCGGACGAGGTCGTTGTAGAAGGTGAAGATGATCAGCGCGACGAGGATGGTCAGGCCGACCTGATTGGCCACCCCCCAGATGCGCAGGTTGACCGGCCTACGGAAGACCAACTCGATCCCGAAGAACAAGAGATGCCCGCCGTCGAGGACCGGGATGGGCAACAGGTTGATGACGGCCAGGGTGATGCTGAGCAGGGCGATGAGCCGGAAAAACTCGAGCAGGTCCCTCACCTTGCTGGTGATCTGGTAGATCAAGATGGGCCCACCTACGGTCTTACTGGAGACCTCCCCGGTCACCAGTTTCCCGAGACCTATCAGCGTCATCACAACGATCTCGGCGGTTTTCTCCGTGCTGCGCGCGATCAGGGTCAAGGGATTGAAATACTGTTCCGAAGCCAGGGCAACCTCGCCGTACCGGTCATAGAAGGCCAAGCCCAGCCGATAACGGACCTCGTCTCCGAGGAACGGGTTGCGCTCTTCGGTCCGTCGCGGGGTCAGCAGGTGCTCAAAACGTTGTCCGGCTCGCTCCACCACCACCGGGACCGGGGTGCCGTCGAGCGCGTCGAGCAGAGCCTGGGTCTTCCAATGCGAGAGCGGCATGCCCGAAATGGCGACGAGGCGATCCCCCGGACGTAACCCGGCGTCCTGGGCGGCACTGTTATCCGCGATCTCACGTAGAAATTCATTGAGTTGATACAACCCGAGCTGATCTGGATGCGTCACCTCGGGAGGAACCTCCACGTTGAGGGTCCGTTCCTCACCACCCTCGCCCTTCACGCGCACCTCCACCGTGCGGCCTGCCGCGGCGAGCAGTGCTTGCGTGAAGGTGTGCCAGGAGAGAACCGCACGACCGTCCAGAGAGAGGATCTCGTCCTGACTGCGCAATCCGGCAAGGGCCGCCGGCGAAGAGGGATCTGAAAGCCCTACGAACGCGGCTCGAGCGACATAGAGGATACCGATCTTACCAACCTGTTTGAACTCACCGTACTCGGTCAGACCTTCTTGTTGCTGCGGGGTGATGCGTAGCGACAGATCCCGTCCCTCCCGTCGGATCCCCAAGTCCAGAGGGCGGCCGAGCCCTTCTTTGATGGTGCGGGTCAGATCATCCCAGGACCGCAGGGTTTCTCCATCGGCGGTGAGGATCTCGTCTCCTTCGAGGAGCCCGGCCTGCGCTGCCGGACTGCCGGGCAGGACCTCGCCGACTTTTGCGGGGATGTACGGCCAGCCGATGAGATAGACAAGGGAGAACAGGAACAGTGGAAGGATCAGGTTGAACACCGGACCGGCGAGCACGATGACGATGCGTTTGAGCACATGCTGGTTGGAGAAGGCCCTCTCCGCCTCGGGTCCATCGTAAGGTTCGACCGGACTCTCTCCCAGCAATCGGACGTAGCCTCCCAGGGGCAGGGCCGACAGCAGATAGGTGGTCTCCCCCCGGGTGAAGGAGAAGAGCTTGGGCCCGAAGCCCAGGGAGAATTTCTCGACCCGCACCTTGAACAGTTTGGCGGCCAGGAAATGCCCCAGCTCATGGACGAAGACCAGAACCCCGAAAAGAATGACGACATAGGCGATGGTCATAAGGGACGTCCTTCCTTCGTCCAAGGTCCCGGAACTCGGGACGATACCTCGTACTCGCGGAGGCAGCCTCCCCGTGGATCCTGCTATAGCATCGCCAGGATGCGGCGGCAAGCGACAAGGCGATCCAGGGACGGCCCCCCCATCAGACCAGCAGCAGCAACAGCCACACGAATTGATCTTTGAGGTACTCGGTCACGAGCAGACGCAACCAGAGCAAAGAGGTATGGTCAGGCTGGCCCGGGCTGAAATCCGAGAGCGTCGGATGGGGATGGATATGCGCCCCATCGCCGAGCACCCGGGTGAAGAGGTGCAAGGCTCTCGGCAGGTGGTACTCGGCGGTGATCAGGAGCATGGAGGTCGCACCGTGTCGTTCGAGGAAGTTTTTTGCTTCCCGGGCGTTGGTCAGGGTATCCACCGAGACATTCTCATGCCGGACCGCTTCCCAGGGAACCCGGTAGCGACTCCGGTAGGGTTCGAGGATGCGCCCGAGCGAAGCATCCTGGCCTGTTCCAGAGATCAGTAGGAAACGGGCCATACCGGTGCTGAAGAGGTTGAGGGCCTCTTCGATCCTGCCGCTACCGCCGGCGAGGCAGACGATGACGTCGACCTTGTCGGGCAGCGGGAACTCCCGATAACGGACCTCCCTGCTATAGGCGACAAGCCCTACGAGCTCACAACCGAGGAGCAGGGTCGCCGTGCCATAAACAAGGACGCGGCGTCGGTCAAGCAAGGGGCAACGCCTCCTCGGGGAGCAAGATCAGGATACCGTCGCGCAGAGGGTAGCGCACGGCACAACCGGCACAGTCGAGGCCCTTGCTCGGGTCCTCGGCAGGAACCAACGGACCGCAGCAGCCGGGACAACGCAGCAGGGCCAGAACGGCTTCGTCGACACCTTGCTCCGGGGTCTTCACTTCCCCCCCTTCCCCTTGCGAGCATTGTAGATCTCGATGACCTTCTGCGTGAGATTGTCGCTCTCGGGGGCGAAGAGGAGGACGTTGTCGGACTTTTCGAAGACGTAGGTGAAACCTTCCTTGGCGGCCAACTCGTTGACGATCTGTTTGACCTTCTCGATGATCTTGACCGTCTCCTTGGCTTCGGTTTCGCGGATGTCGTTCTGATAGGTCGCCGCGAGCCGCTGGTAATTGAGGAACTTCTGCTGGAAGTCTTCTTGCTTCTTCTTCAGGGCGGCTTCGTTGAGGATCATGCTCTGTTGTTCGAGGCTCGCCTTGAGTTGCTTGAGCTCGGCTTCCATCTTCTCGAGTTCGCGCTTTTTATCCTGGTACTCGCGTTCGAGCTTCTCCCTTGCCGAACGGCCCTCTTCGACGCCGAGGATGATCTTCTGTAACTCCACGTAGCCGAGGCGCGGTCCCGCGGTCCAGGCCGAAGTGCTCCACCCGATGAGGATCAAACAGAACAAAGTCGTGCGCACGGTTTCCTCCTGGTACCACCTTCGTAAACGCCGGGACCGACCCGGACGCGGGAGCGATGATAGCCTTCCGGCCCGGGTTTTCAAGAAAAACCTGGTACGCCTTCCTCGAAGGGATCGTCCAAGGCCCGGTGAGGAACAGGTGGCTTGTCCACCGACCGAAGTCCGTGTAGATTCCCGGCATTCGGCCAAGGCCGACGACCACAGGGATCTTCACGAGGAGGCCCCATGCAGCGCGAACGAATGACCTCGATGATCGCCGAACACGGGATCGAGAGCATCGACATCAAGTACTCGGACCTTATCGGAAACTGGTACCATCTCGGCTTTCCCACCGGGCGATTGGCCTCCGTACTCGAGCACGGCATCCCCTTCGACGGCTCCAGTGTGCCGGGAATGCGCGCCGTGGAATCCGGCGACATGTTGCTCAGACCTGATCCCGCCACGGCCATCCTCGATCCCTTCACCCGGCGTCCAACCCTGCGTATGTTGGCCTACATCTGCGACGCGGTGACCGGCGAGGGAGTGGCCAAAGACCCGCGCAGCCTGGCCCAGCGCGCTCAGAGCTTCCTCGAACACAGCGGCGTAGCCGACCAATCGAAGTGGATCCCCGAATTTGAGTTCTACCTCTTCAACGAGGCCGAGATCCATAACGGCAAGTTCAGCGCCGGCTTCAGCTTCACCTCGGCGGAGAACAAGGAGGATTTGCCCTTCGGGTACCAGGACAAAGCCGGAACCGCGGTGTCCAACCGCAAGGGTTACCACATCGATGTTCCCTTCGACCGCTATGCCGACGTGCGACAAGAGATGGTCGAACAGATCGAGCGCATCGGCTGTCCCGTGCGCTACCACCACCACGAGGTCGGCCTCTCGGGGCAACAGGAGATCGAGACCGAGCTGATCGACTTCCGGCAGATCATCGACAAGATGATGTACATCAAGGACATCATCCACAACACCGCGCTCAAAAACGGTCTGACCGCGACCTTCATGCCCAAACCCCTCTACGACGAGCCGGGCAGCGGCATGCACTTCCACCTCCAACTCCTCAAACAGGGCCGCAATGTCTTCTACCGAAAGGGAGGCTATGCCGACCTCTCCGACGAGGCCCTCTGCTTCATCGGCGGCATACTCCACCACGGCCGCAGTCTGGCAGCCTTCACCAACCCGAGCACCAATTCCTACAAACGCCTGCTCCCCGGCTTCGAGGCCCCGGTCAAGCTCTTCTTCGGCCTGGCGAACCGCAGCGCGGCCATCCGCATCCCCCGCTACGCAAACAGCGAAGAGGCAAAGCGGATCGAATTCCGCACCAGCGACGGCACCTGCAATTACTACTTCGCCATGAGCGCCCTGCTCATGGCTGGGCTCGACGGCATCCACCGCAAACTCCGACCAACAACCGAGAATCGCTTCGGGCCTTACGACGACAATGTCTTCGCCTGGAGCGAGGAACGCCGCGCGACCCTGCACTCCATCCCCTCGAGCCTCGAGGAAGCCCTGGCAGCCTTACAGGAAGACCACGAGTATCTGCTTGCCGGTGGCGTGTTCAACGAAGAACTGTTGCAGAGCTGGGTCCTCGAGAAGCAGAAGGAAGTCGTCGCCGTCCGCAATCGTCCCCACCCGTTCGAAATGAATTTGTATTACAGTCTGTAAGTGTTGAAACCAAGTTGGACTTGGTTCTACCGTACATTGAAAAGATGCTCGACAAAGCATCATCAATAGGTGCGGAAATCCATGGTCAAGGATGCCCCATGGGATTCTGAAAAGGAAACCCGATCAAACGTATGGAGGAAACCGACGCGCAGAGAATATTGCGGAATCATGGTGAATTGGCTGAAGAACTCAAAGCCGATAACGGCATCGGTCGATACCCTATCCATAAAAAGAGCAGCCTGGGTGAAATCCACCCAGGCGATGTGAAAGGCTGTAAAAGCACCCAGGGCCCAATGTTCTGGACGGTAGCTGAGACTCATTTCAGATGACAAAGTCCTGGCTCTTTGGTACCCATTCGGTGAACTTTGATACAGTGCTCCTGGTTCGAGGCTTGTGCCTATCTTGTAGTGCGCACTTTGGTACCAGAAGACGAGGCCAGGTATCGAGTACTCATTCGCGCCGAAGGCTATCACTCGGAAGGAACTTCTCAGTGTGGGGGATAGCCAGCTTGGTTCCTCTTCATCCACGTTGGTCCAGGTGGGACGAGGACATTCCCGGAGTGTCAACAACAGAGTCTCTCCGGGTGCTGGATTGAAGTGCAAAGCAAGTCGATCATACGCTTTGTGAGGGTTGTCTTCTTTATAGAGCAACCATAAATCGCGTTCTGCACCTGGTCCGAGCTCGAATTTCAGCCGGTTCGATGTTGTCATCTCGTCTTTGAATTCGTGGGGGAACTTGCCGAGACCGAGGGCATAGGGGAGCAACTGAATGTCGCTGCTTACATCTTTTCCTCCGATCAGAAGGATAAAGGCCCCCTGATCAACAGAAACCGTATCCGGTGAATCGTTGCGCATGACCAGGGATAGGCCGATCCAACAGGTAGTGTCGCGGATAAAGATACCACTTGACGGTCGGAAGAACAGCTCTTCTACTTCGATGGCAAGGTGTCGTGCGGGGATTTCTTGGCGGAGCGGGGTGGTTTTACTTGTATACCGAGCAAAGCGAGGAGTACAGCCAAGAGAACAGGAAACGCCGACGATGAACCCCAACAAGAGCAGTGGAAGCTCGATCTTTGTCAGGCTTATTTTCTGGTGCCTTGGCAATAGAGGCATAACTCTCTTGCGTATTGAAATCCGGTCACGATGCTAGCCTGAATTTCCACACAAAACAAATGAGCTTACATTCATGCCCGATGAGCATCAAGAGTCGTGCGTTCTGCCTTCTGCCACAAGGAAAACCACAGGAGTTTGAAAAACCAAGTTTGAAAAACCAAGTTGGACTTTGCTCTGTCCATACCATTGGTTTTCCCCCATCCTCACCTCAAACCTGGTAGCGGTGTTATTCGAAAAGGAGGTGGAACAATCGAAAAGGCCATAAACCGTTGACTTGCGGGCGAACCTCTCCCGTCCTCGCGCGGCGCTGAAAAGACTGCCGAGATTGGGGCTCAGTCTTTTTGCGACGCG
>MGSU01000325.1 GCA_001799195.1 Deltaproteobacteria bacterium RIFOXYA12_FULL_61_11
TTGCCTTGCGTTGTGTCTCCCTCTCTGCCCGCTTCGAGGACTTCTGGGAATCTCGCTGTGCTGCCTGAAAACCCACTTTTAGGACGCACACCCATGTTGCAGGGGGGCACGACCTAGGAATTGAGACGAGGATGTGCCTCAAAAGCACCAAAGAGGAGTTGCTCAATCGCGTCATTTTCCTGGTATCTTTGCCTTCTCGCTCATTGATCTATTTTTGGCGAAGCGCATGTGCTTATTTATCATATAGGCAGGATTCCTCCTCTGAATAGCCATTAAATTTGTAGGATATATCGATTGTCGCTACACCAAGAATGGAGTCCTTGGTGCAAAAAGGATCTTTCCCTTCTTCAGGGAAGAAAGCTTCCTTTTTCGGGCAAAAAGTCATGTCGGCGATAATACGATTTACATAATGATATATATCTATTGTCGGATCATAGGACGAGGTGATGCTGATCTTTTTTGCCCTGCCGATAATAAGTTTATTATCATTTGTAAAAGTTTTGCAATAAAATTCCTCAGGTAAATATGAGTCCCCTTCATTTCCTGGTATTGGTCTGAAATAATAGTGCAACTGATATTCTTGCTTTACATTATTTGACAGAACTCCAGTTTCATTCAACAAAAATCTACATTCACCATGAGGAATGGGAAAGGATAAACGGATGTTTGAGATCGAAAGTCGGTTATTGCCGACTGGTTTATATGAATGATAGTATTGATATTCCCATTCAATATACGTATCATTTATTTTACCGTTAATATCAAATGAATTTGCATTAGACACTACATTGCCTTGTATTAAAAATAACGTGCCATGATCATGGCATGTATTTAGTGGGGAACATGCAGGGATGATTATCGATACAAGAAGTGCTCCTATCTTAATGTCGATCACATATCACCTCAATAGTAGTGAGTTAAGGAGAAGATGATACTGTGCATTCAGTGCAACAGAAAAACCCCCAAAGTCGGACTCGATTCGCACATCGGGAAATTGATACATAGTTTCAACTCCCCCAGCCGAGAATATAGAATAATGCTCCGACAAACCATATTACTAAGGGATAACAAAATGAAATTCTTTGAAACAGAAGTGAGCAGGAAAGAGAAGTATAGAATAATATTGAATAAAACAATGAAACCAAATTAAATACAACGAGAACGCCCCCTATACGAATACCATCAATCAATATTGCCAATGGTCCGACTGGAAGTAAATAGATCGATCCTGCTCTTGGATCAAGCATCCATGTATCATCGTAAAGGAATGCAGCAATAACGCTAACCAATTGGAATGCGAGTATTATACTTGTTAATATCGCTCCAGAATGATGAAAATACTTCTTCTTCATGGCCAAAAATCCAAAGCCGGACTCGGCTTGCACGGAGATCCACAGACTACAAAAGCCGGACTCGGTTCGCACACGCACACCTCGGGCTGAACACCCAACTCGTTTGCGCTCCGGGAGGCCTGGGGTGCCCGCTGCGAGGAACCAAAAGAGGTGGAGGCGAGGCCCCGGCCGGAGGCCGGGTACATGCCGAGCTGTAAGGATCGGGCTGGCTCTCCCGGAGCGCCCCACGACGTTTCTTTTCCTCCTTTCTTGTCGTCCAACAAGAAAGGAGGTCGGCCGGCGGGATCGATCATCCCGCCAGCAACGTCCCGCTGGTCGAAACCACGCCCTTCCTCGGCCCACCCGAAACAACTAATCCAAAGCCGGACTCGGTTTGCACAGGCCTGACCTTCCCGCAATACGTTCTCACGTCGGTTTCTCTTCCGGATTCTGCTCTTTCCCTAGGTTGCCTGAGATGTTACGCTTGCCGAGCGCGTGAAGAATATCCGCGGAGGGCGATATGAATTGGTCAATGTTCTGGCTTCTCGGTTATGCCTTGCTGTTTCTCGGGTGTCTCGAGGGAGATCAGGAAAACACCACGCAGGAGACCACCCGGCCGGCAACGGTGGAAGATACTGGCGCGGGAACGGGAAATGACGAGCCCACGGGAGCAGGAACCGAGAATTCCTCCGATGGACCGGAGGGCTCGAGCTTGCTGGAGGATAAAAGATGTGGGGAGCAGCAGGGTTGCGAGCTGCGCTACGTCGGAGACGAGACCTGCGCTCCTTGCGATGCCCGGAACCCGGAGTTCCAGTGCGTGAACGAGGCGCGGGCCGCCGAGCTGGAGCTTGCCCGGCAGCAGGCAGGTGTCTCCTGTGAGGAATGTCCTCCGGGGGGTAGCTCCTTCGAGGTGTTCGAGTGTCGCTGTGAGGAAAATAACTGCACCAAGGTGGAAACCGTGCCGCAAGGAAATGCCACGAGCTGTGGTGGGCCGCAGGGTTGCGAGCTGCGCTACGTCGGAGACGAGACCTGCGCTCCTTGCGATGCCCGGAACCTGGAGTTCCAGTGCGTGAACGAGGCGCGGGCCGCCGAGCTGGAGCTTGCCCGGCAGCAGACAGGTGTCTCCTGTGAGGAATGTCCTCCGGGGGATAGCCCCTTCGAGGTGTTCGAGTGTCGCTGTGAGGAAAATAACTGCACCAAGGTGGAAACCGTGCCGCAAGGAAATGCCACGAGCTGTGGTGAGGAACAGTGTTGCGAGCTGCGCTACGTTGGAGACGAGACCTGCGCTCCCTGCGATGTCCGGAACCCGGAGTTCCAGTGCGTGGACGAGGCGCGGGCTGCCGAGCTGGAGCTTGCCCGGCAGCAGGCAGGTGTCTCCTGTGAGCCCTGTCCCTTCGGAGATGATCCTTTCGAGGTGTATGGTTGCCGGTATGGTGAGACCGGTTGCGAGAAGAAACTGCTTGAGGAACTCGAGCAGGAGGTGATCCCCTCGGCCTCGGAAGCAGACTTGATGAAAGACGAACAGGGACGGTATGCCCTGCGTAGCTGTCGATGCTGCTGCACAGAGGTGTTTCCGTCGGAACCCTGCACCCCTGGGGTACTTTGCGAAGTTCCCGAGGAGTGGTGGCAATGCCGCAGCCTGGAAGAATTGTTGATCCTGGCCGGTGTGGAAAAACTTCCCGATTGCTGTTCGCCCTTGTCCGGCTGCAGTCCGGAAAAATTTTACCGCGTATGTGACTGATACTGAATTGACCGGGGGCTTTGATCTATCAGTATCAGGCTCTATCGATGTTGGACTTCGGTTCGCCGAACCATCCAGTGGCAAAATTCCTGTTTTGGACAAGAGTGTTTTGCACCGGCTCTTCATGATTCTGCAGACAGTCTTTCGAGGGTTAGGGTTTTCCCACGCGCGCCGCGAAGGCGGCACTCAGCTCGACGGCCCGCTCCCACTCCTCGTCCAGGAGGAGACAGTGGGTCGAGCGTTCGAACCAGAACAACTCTTTGTCGTCGTTCGGCAAGGCCTGGAACAGCTCCTGCGCTCCCTCCGGTCGCAGGGTCAGGTCCTTGCGGCCTTGCAGGATCAGCACGGGAGCTTTGACCAGGTGCAGACGCCGCCGGACCTGTCGTTGCAGCGCCAACAGTTCCGCTACCGCGGCGGGACAGTCCATCGTGTAGCCCTGCCAACGCTGGTTGACGATCGAGGCCGGATCCTCGCCCTCGCGGTTCTTCGCCACCGAGGTCAGCACGTGGCGGACCAGGGGTGTGAGCAGCGCCAGTCTGCTGCGCAACCGCAGGGCAGGTGCATATAGGATGAGGCCGGACAAGGAAGGCGTCATGGCGGCGAGCAGCAGGGCGAGCATACCTCCCATCGATTCTCCTGCCACGACCACGCGCTCGCAGCGTCGGGTCAGGCTTTCCAACGCTTCACCGGCAGTCTCGGCCCAATCCAGCCACGTCCTGCGGCAGAGATCCTCCACCGTGGTCCCGTGTCCGGGCAAGAGCGGCGCCGACACGCTGAAACCCGCGGCGTGCAAGCGCTCGCCCAGCGGCCTGACCTCGGCCGTGGTGGCCAAGAGGCCGTGGAGCAGGAGGAGGCCGGTCGGTCCCGCCGAAAACGAGAAGGTCGTTCCGTCGAGCTGGGGGTTTTGCAGGGGCATGGTACGCATCGATGGTTGCCCTCCTCGTTGCAACAGCCCTCATCCTAAACCGCGAGAACCCGGGAAACCAGCCGAAAAAGACGGGACTTTTCTCCTCCTCCTTGATCTACTGGATAGATCATGGTGGCCGGGGAGGTGCGCATGCAACCGCAGGTCCTGGTGCTCGACGTGGACGGCGTACTGACCACCGGCCAGTTCCTCTATACCGCCGAGGGCAAGGTCATGAAGGTCTTTGGCCCCGATGACCACGACGCCCTCATGTTACTCCGACGGCATCTCCCGGTCCACGCCGTCACCGGCGACCGTCGCGGCCTGCCGATCACCCGTTGCCGGGTGGAGCACGACATGGGCCTCCCTCTCGAACTGGTCGGCACGACCGGGCGCGTCGAGTGGATCGCCGGCCGCTACGACCTCGACCGGACGATCTACATGGGCGATGGAATCTTTGACGGAACGGTATTCAAAGCAGTTGGTTATGCTATCGCCACGGCCGATGCCCTCCCCCAGGTTAAGGCTCGCGCCCATTTCGTCACCACGAGACGGGGCGGCGAACGCGCCGTGGCCGAGGCCTGCCTGCACCTCCTCGAACGCTTCTACGGTCTGTCCGGCGACCCCGCCGACCTGCTCGGTGGGGCTTGACCATGCAGGGACGGCCGGAGCTGCGTACGATCGTGCAAGAGTGCCGCGAGCACGGGACCGTGCTGCTCGGAGTCTG
>MGSU01000326.1 GCA_001799195.1 Deltaproteobacteria bacterium RIFOXYA12_FULL_61_11
ATAGAGCAGATTGCGTTGCAGCATCGGGTAGTGCTGGGTCAGGAGCAAGACCACCACTGCCGGCACCTGGCTGCCCTGGAACCTGTGCACGGTGACCGCGTAGGCCAGGGCGAGGTCGTCGAGTTCGGTGAACTCGTACCGCACGAGGCGTTGGTCCAGACGTACGAAGACCTCCTGTTCGGCAAGGTCGATCGTCTCGACCCTTCCCGTGTCGCCGTTGAATACCTCTTTGTCGTAATCGTTAGTGAGCTGCATGACCTTGTCACCCACGCGCAACACCTGGTCTCCGCGACGCACCTCCGGTCGGCCAGCGGTGAAGTGCTCCTGGAAACGCTTGTTCAGTTCGAGCGTTCCTGCCGGACCGCGGTTCATCGGCGAGAGCACCTGGACCTCCTCGAGCGGGTCCAGGCCGAAACGAGCAGGGATGCGCTCGGTGACCAAGGACGTCATGAGAGGCAGACACGCCGAGGGGTCCTCGCACTGGACGAGGTAGAAATCGTTCAGACCATCGCCCTCGGGCTGCCGAGGGAGGTTGCCGGCGTTGATGCGGTGGGCGTTGACCACGATGCTGCTCTGTTCGGCCTGGCGGAAGATGGTCGAGAGCGCGACCACCGCGCAGCGGCGCGAGGCGATGAGGTCGGCCAGCACGTTCCCGGGGCCGACCGAGGGGAGCTGATCGACGTCGCCGACCAGGACCAGCCTCGCTCCCGTGGGTATTGCACAGAAGAGTCGGTGGGCAAGAACCACGTCCAGCATGGAGCTCTCGTCCACGACGACCAGGTCGGCCTCGAGGGGATGCTCCCGGTCCCGCTTGAAGCCACCTTCGCGCGGGGAGAACTCGAGCAGGCGATGGACGGTCCGGGCCTGTCGCGAGGTGGCCTCTTGCAGCCTCTTGGCAGCTTTCCCGGTCGGCGAGGCCAATTCGACCCGCAGCTCCCTGGCATTCGCCTCGGCCAGCAAGGTAGCCACAATGGTGGTCTTGCCCGTGCCGGGTCCTCCAGTGATGACCGTGACCGGCGAGCGCAGGGCCGTGCTCACTGCCCGGAGCTGCTCTTCGGTGGGGACGAAACCGAGGACCTCGCGGAGGGGGCGGCTCGGCGGCGGCACGGCGAGGGCGGCCCCGTGCAAACGCTCGAATTCCTCGACCAGTCCCTGTTCTGCTCGGTACAAGCGCGGCAGATAGACCCCGGTTCCGGCGTCGAGGACGAGGCGTTCTTCCCGGGCCGACCTGTCGAGTTGGTCCCTCACCTGCCCCGGCTCGACCTCGAGGAGCTGCAAGGCCCTCTCGACGGCTTCGTCGGATGGCAGAGCGGTGTGTCCCTCGGCCGCTGCTTCTCCCACCACGAACTCGAGACCGGCCGCGATGCGCGAGGGAGCGTCGAGGGCAAGACCTAGGCGAAGGGCTATCCGGTCCGCGGTGCGAAACCCGATGCCGTTGATGTCCCTGGCCAAGCGGTAGGGATCGGTGCGCAGGATTTCCAGGGCCTCGTTGCGGTAGGTGCGGTAGATGCGCACGGCATGGGTGGTGGCCACCCCGTGTTCCTGGAGGTAGAGCACGATGCGGCGGATGTCGCGCTGCTCGAGGAACGAGCGCCTCAGCTCTTCGCTCCGCTTGGCGCCGATACCCGGCACCGCGCGCAGCAAGTAGGGTTCGTCCTCGAGCACGGAGAAGGTCTTCTCGCCGAAACAGGCCACGATGCGCTTGGCCATGACCGCCCCGATACCGCGGACCAGACCTGAGCTGAGATATTTTTCAATGGCTTCTGCGGTTGTCGGCACGATGGGCTGGTAGCTCCCGACCTCCAGCCTCTTGCCGTACTTGGGGTGGGAGGTCCAATGCCCGCGGACTCGCAGGCTGTCCCCGACCTGCACCGCGGGGAAGCTGCCGAGTACGGTCACTAGGCCGGCCTTGCCGTTCAGGATGGCCACGGTGAAGCCGTTCTCGCGGTTGTGAAAGACGATGCGCTCGAGAACGCCCTCGAATTCCAGCTCGCGGTCGTCCCCCTCGCGATGCGTCGCCGCGCTCACAGGACCAGGGCGCGCAACAGCCAGGAGACAATGGTCACGGTCAGGGCGGCGAGCAGGGTCGTTCGGGTATCGTCCAGTTTGAAACCATCGATCAGCCGATCGGTCAGGTGGAGCAGGAACGCGTTGATGACGAAGACGAACAGGCCGAAACTGACGAGGATGAGTGGAATGCTGAGCAACGCGAGCAGCCAGAAGAGCAGGAAGTGCAAGACACTGTAGATCACCGCAACCAAGACCGCGGTGCGGAGATCCCGGACATGGGCTCCCGCGAAGAAGCGCGGGAGCAGGAGGAAAGCCATGGTCAAGAAGGCGATGTTGGCAATGGCGTGAAGCATGTCGTCCTCCGTTTACAACTACCTGCGCTGTATACCATACGCAGGGAAAAGACAAACCGGACCGTAGGCTTCAACCGCGCAGGATTGAGAGGTCCGGCGCGGTCAGGAGCTGTGCGGCGGGGAGGGCCTCGAGCTGCGGCCCCAGCTCGAAGCGGCGTGTGCCGAGGTAGACCACCAGCCCCCTGGTGATGAGCCCCTCGGCCAGGGCGGCGCGGAGCGAGGTCCAGTCCCCGCGGACCAGGGCCTCTGCGCACTTGAACTCCAGGCCGACGCGGACGGGTCCGAGTTCGAGAACGAGGTCGAGTTCGGCACCGGCATGCGTACGGTAGTACCACGGTCGGCACCCCGTGTGCCCGAGCGAGGCCAAGGCGATCACCTGTTCGATCATAGCGCCTTCGAAGCTGGCCCCGCGCTGAGGCGAAAGGTACAAGCCCCGCGGGTCATCGAGCCCGAGGAGATGGTGCAGGATCCCGCTGTCGCGGAGATAGCATTTCGGGGCCTTCACGTAGCGCTTGCCGAGATTGGGCAGGTACGGCCGCAACCGACGCACCAGGAAATGCGCTTCCAGCAACTCGAGCCAGCGTTCGACGGTGTGATAGGAGGCCCCGAGGGCTCGGCCGAGATTGGAGCTGTTGAGCGGGGATCCCTGGAGGTGAGCGAGCATGGCCACCAGTTGGTAAATCTTCTGTGGCGTCAGGGCGGGGAGGGAGGTAAGGAGATCCCGCTCGACGAAGGTTCGGAAGAAGAACTCCTGCCAGCGTTTCCAGGAGGTCTGGTCGGGGGCGAGGAAGGCATCGGGAAACCCTCCTCTGAACCACAAGGTCTCCAGGTCCGGCTGGGTCGAAACTACCTCGTTGTACAGGAAGGGAGTAAGTTCCAGGATGCCGACTCGACCGGCCAAGCTCTCCGAGACCGCGGCCACGAGGGCCGGGTTTACAGAGCCGAGCAGCAGGAAACGACCGCAGCGCCGACGGTCCTCATCGATCAGCGCGCGCAGCGCCGGGAAGAGCTCGGGCAGGGTTTGGGCCTCATCGATCACCACCGGGGTCTCGAGTCGACGTAGGGCGAACTCGAGGTCGGCAGCCAGGACCTGCCGGTCGGAGGGCAGTTCCAGGTCGAGGTACAACCCCGGTTGCAGGGTCTTTGCTAGAGTGGTCTTGCCGCATTGCCGGGGGCCAAGGACGAGCACGGCAGGGAACTGTCGCAACAGTGCCTCGAGGATTGGATGCGCCGCACGAGGGAGCATGGCTTCTCCACAGTGCAAGGAATAACTTGAATAATAGAAATATAATATCTAATTTTCAAGTACAATGAGATTCCACACCTACAACCTACCTCCAGGGAACCAAGTACCGCGAGCTGATCAGAGCCAAGCTCTTGGAAGGCTGGACTTCAACCCATTGTTATCCGGATCTCGACAACCCACGTTCAAACCCACGACCAGGTGGGACTTCCGTGCTTGCCACCGAATCGACCAGATGGTACCCTTGCCGGCCTGAAGAAGGTGGTCGGGAATGCTACTCCAGCTTGGGAGCTTCGCCATTGAAAACCGAGTCCGGCTCAGGGGCTTTCAGCGCACGCCATGGGTCAGCTCAGCGAGCGCACGCATGAGACTGCAACCCCTTGCTCCGGTTGTGCTGTTCCTCTTCATCGCCGGGCTCTTTTCGGGAGCAGCGGGAGAGGCAAGGTACGCCTCGGCGAGCGCGCACCAGGTCAGTCACTCCGAAAGCTCCGGTTCCTCGTGCCCGCACCCGGACGACCACGGGAAGCCGTGCGGTCCCGCCTGCCCGTGCGCGTGCTGCTGGGGGCATGGGACCACGGCCGTGTTCGGGTCGGTGCGGCCATCCCTCCAGCCCCCGCCGTCTTTCGTACTGTACGCCTCGTGGCCCGACGACCTTCACCCGAAGGACGTCCTCTCCCGCATCTTCCACCCGCCGCGCGTCTGACGCCTTCGCGTTGAGAAGGCGCCGTTGCGCTCGGCCGTCCTCGTGCGACGCGAGCCACCGGCTTAACGCAACCCAGACGTCCCTCGCGGACGTCGTTTGAAGGCAGGTGTTCAATGATGCGATGCACTCTTGTGCGCACCTCCCGCTGGCGGTGCGGTCCGCTCCTCTTCGTGGTTCTTCTCTCGGCAAGCCCGACGATGGCCGACCAGGGCCAGCCGGCTTCCCTTCCCGCACCGGCCGCAAACGCGGCCGCATCCTCGGGGGCCATCGGCAAGGTGAGCTGGCCGGACATCGTCCTCCTCGTCGATCAGCATCCCCGACTGTCAGTCGGCAAGTTCCACATCGACGCCGCTCGCGGAGGCGTGGACGCCACCGGCGCGGTTCCCAACCCGACCCTGGAGGGCAAT
This sequence comes from Deltaproteobacteria bacterium RIFOXYA12_FULL_61_11, assembly GCA_001799195.1. Classification (GTDB taxonomy): domain Bacteria; phylum Bdellovibrionota_F; class JAHFAK01; order YA12-FULL-61-11; family YA12-FULL-61-11; genus YA12-FULL-61-11. The sequence goes on from MGSU01000326.1 coordinate 4,717, forward strand.
GTAGGCCAGGGGGTTGCGCGGACCGGCAACACCTCGCGGCTCGAATGGGGACTTGCCGTGACCATGCCCCTCGGCTGGATCGCGCAACGCGGAGCTCGCATCGATGCCGCCGAGGCCGAGTTCGAGATCACCCTGGCCGAGAGCAAGGCGCTGCGCCGCGAGGTGTTGCTGCAGCTTCGGACCTTGTTCTGGAACCTGGCCTATGAGCAGGCCCGGGTCACGTCGCTCCTCGACCTCGAGGCTCAGACCTTGGCGTTGGTCGAGACGGTGAGGAAGCGGGTCGAGAAGGGCGAGGTCCGGCCCGTCGAGGCGACCCGGGTCG
>MGSU01000327.1 GCA_001799195.1 Deltaproteobacteria bacterium RIFOXYA12_FULL_61_11
AGATTAATGGATGCAGAGGCGTAGTCCCGCGAGACCTCGCCCTCGGCGTTCTTGAGCCACAAGTAGACGGTGTGCAGGGAGCCGTGCGGGTCGATGGCCAGGTCGAAGTCGACCTCCAGGTCGAGTTCTTCCGTACCCTCGATCTCGTGCCAGCATGCATCATCGCCCTTGGGTTCCCGGACTTCTTCGAGCAGACACCATGCCGTGATCGGGACCTTGCCGCGGCCTTTGATCGCGAGAGTGACCTGGGCATCGAAGGTATGATCGCCCTTGAGAAAGAGGAGCGACAGGTCGTGCGGACCGATCTCCTCGCGATCGTTCTCTTCTGGAGTGGAGTCGCCCCGATCCTCGGAACAACCATGACCAAGCGCAGCGAGCAAACACAGGACGAACCCCCGGAAAAAAGCAGCCCTCCTCATGACCCTACCCTTCCTGTTTCGCTCGACCTGTCGCCACCGATCGACGTGGCCCAGGACCCGGATACTCTCGAGATTATCTGCTCGTGGCTCCAAGCTACCCGGAGAACGTTCTTACTGCAACATATTTTCTACTCACTCAAACGACGTTCTCAAATACATGCAACCGTGGTCCATTGCGACCATGAAGGTGACCCCCGATAAAGAACTGGCTTCCTACCTGCGCCTTGTCGGAGCAAGGATACGCACCGTGCGTAAACTGCTCGGTATCACCCAGGAGGGCATGAGCGCTCATGGTTTCAATATGCGGTATTTTCAGAAGATCGAATCCGGCAAGACCAATATTACGCTCGGCATGCTCTACCGTATCGCCGCGGCCTTTGACCTACAACCCCATGAACTAATAGACCCGACACGACGATTCGGGGCCAGACTGGTCCACGACGATACCTCCGGGGTACCTCACCAAATCCTCGGGACGCATGGTGCAGAACAGGCCGCGTTCCGTCCGGTCGATCCACAGCCCGAAGACCGATTCCGTTCCTGCGTTCCGCTGTTTTCCCTGGCCGCCGCAGCGGGCGGTTTCTCCACGGCCGCGGGTGTCGAGATCGAAACCTGGGTCGTGCCGAATACGCAACTGCCTCTGCACGAGGGCATGTTCGTGGCACGAGTGGTCGGTCACTCGATGGAACCTGCCATTCCCTCCGGTTCGTTCTGTCTGTTCCGTCATCCGGTGGCAGGGTCGCGCCAGGGCCGGATCCTCCTGGTCGAACATCGCGATATCCACGATCCCGACCACGGTGGTTCCTACACCGTCAAACGCTATCGGAGCGAAAAGAGGGCCGCCCCCGCCGAAGAGGGAGGGTGGTGCCATCAGAAGATCACCTTGCTGTCGAACAACCCGGCCTATGCTCCCATCGTGCTCGTGCCTTCTGAAACCGGTCAGGTTCGGGTGATCGCAGAACTCGTCGCGGTGCTGGATGGGATACCCGGTTGACCCTGGGGATCATGGTCGATATTCAGCGTCTTGAGGAAGGAAATCGCGAAATCCCAGGTCGCGCGAGATATAGGGCGGAGGATAGATGATCTGACAGCATAGCATCCGGTAGAATTCCACGATGAGGTGTACCTATCCCAATGCCAACCCACCATTTATCAAAAACATTTATAATCAACAGCATTCTGGAACTCTGGGAGCAGAAACCTTGATCGCGGGCATCGTGTGGTATGCTGAATACGACCTCGTAGGTAGGACATGGCCGGAGAACGTATCCGATGCCTTCCCGATTGCAACCCGTCGGAATACTGCTTTTGGTACTACTGGGTTGTGGTACGCACGACAACGGTAGTCTCCGAGCCCCTACCAACCCCTCTCCTTCTCCCGGTGGCGTAGCTGCCCCTCAATCCCTTCCGCCGGGCGGAGGTTCGCCCGCGGAGGCCGAAAGTCCATCCGGCACATCACCCGTGACCGCAATAACCGAGGTGCTGCCCTGCAATGATGGTGAGGATGCTTGCGCCGAGCCTCCTCAAGAGGATACGACAACCTCTGTTCCCACGACAGCGCCGCAAAATCCCCCTCTAGCCAATCCGGCCGACGCCGAGGCATACGGAGAGACGGAGCAGACCGCGGACTGTCCCGGGTTGGACGGACCGGTGCCCTTCGCACCGTTGACCAAGAAACCCGTCTGTCCTCCGTATCAGCGCCCGGCCGTGTTCTTCTCGCCCCACCCCGACGACGAGAGCCTTTCCATGGGCGGGGCTATCGCCGAGCACGTCGCCGCGGGGCGGGCGGTCTTCGTCGAGTTGCTCACCCATGGCGACAAATCCGGCATCCTGACCGTGCTGGGCAACGGGAAGAGTTGCGATTGGCACGAGGGCACCCATCAGTACGCCCTCTCGGTCGAAGCCTTCGGCATGGCCAGAGTCCAGGAGTTCCTTGCCGCGACGGCACGTCTTGGGGTGACAGGGGTTGTCATCAGCGATTTCGGCGACCAGAATCTCACGCCCAGCGAGGTGGAGAGCAGGATTTCCTGGTGGCTGCGCAACGGTGGCGAGGGTCTCAGCCTCAAGGGCACGGCCGGGGGGATGGATGACCAGAGCAAAACAGGAGTTCCTGCCCATGTCGATCACACGGCGTTGGCCGAAGCGCTGCGCCGGAGCGGCCATAACGACCTGCGGCTTTACCTGAGCTACTATGCCCAGAGTGGGCTGGGCACCTTCGATGCCACGATCGACCTCACGGCCAAGGGGTTCTGCGACGAGAAACGCGCCGCGCTCGCCGAATACGGCCGTTGGGCTCCTGCTGCCGGGCGGTACGCCATCGGCAAGCACAGCATGGGCACCTTGCTGACCGCGGTCAGTGAGGCTTGCAAGGAGTATATCCAGAAGGTAGCGACACCGGCGCAGTGAGGGGCGCACTCCATAGTGAGCCCTGTTTCAGGATCCCATTTCCACGATGGCATGAGGTCATGAAAAGAAAAGCGACGATCCGCCAATTTTTGCCCGGCAGCACGGGACGCCAGGTCGGTTTATTACTTCTCCTCGTCCTGGCTCATACCCTCAACAATGTTGATATTCTTCACCGTGACACCATACCTGGGCTTTTTGACGAGCGCGCCCATTTCAGCACGAGCATGCGGTGGTTTGGGTACCTCGCCAACCGGGATCATCAAAATCCCGAGTTGCCGAAAATGTACCATTTCCAGGAACTCAGCTCCCGGTACCCGCCTCTTGCATACCTGACAGCAGTTCCCTTCTATGCCCTATTCGGCCCCTCGCTGGCGGCAGGGGTTGCTTCTATGAACCTGTGGTTACTCGTACTGGTCCTGTCCACGTATTTCCTAGCACGGCGTTTGTGTGACCATGAGATAGCCTGTCTTGCAGCAGTAATGCTGACCTTGGTTCCCATGATCTATGGTCATTCACGGGTGTTCTACCTGGAATTACCTACCGCGGCCATGGTTACCCTGACGCTTGCGCTGGGCTGTGCAACCTCGACGAAGCGAAGCTCATGGACGTTGCTTGCACTATCGCTGGCCTGTCTTACGAAGTGGACTGCGTTGATTTACATCGCCCCCCCCTTGCTCTTCCTCTGGTGGAAACAGGCCAAAGACAAAAAGACCTTCTTGTTCTGGAGGGGGTGGTGGTTACAGGTACCCTTGGCCGGGTTCGTGGTAGTGTCAGGCTATCTCGCCTTCGTGGACCTTCCCGATGTAGCGACCTATCTCGACATTTTCTCGAATCTCCCTCGAGAGGGATCGCCATCAAGCCTGGTCGATGGCGTAACAAACTACCTTTCCGATAGTCGGCAGTTTCTACTCCGCCCGGTATTCTTTTATTCTTCCGCGGTGTTGCTTCTCTGTTACCTGATTCTCCCGGGGCATCGCGAGAAAGCGATAGTACTCAGTTGGATACTGGTGCCTACGACCTTCTTCGTGTTCATCTCCGGGTGTGGCTATTTTGTCAATGTCCGCTTCCTTTTACCTGTAGTACCAGGCTTGGTCATTGGGCTGAGTGCGGCGCTGCTCCGTTTGAGAAACACCCCGTTCCGCATGTTCAGAGGAGGTGTTTCTTTCTTGATTACGGTGATAATCGTCGTTCTTCTCCTGGATTTCGCGCTTCTCTCGCATGCGCAGTCCTTCACCTGTCGTTTAATCCAGGAAACGAGATGGCATCATCATTACGGTCGTTATCGGGCTCGCGCGGAAAATTGGCGAGGTGAAGATCTCTGCGCCTTTCTCTCCGCGCAGTGTCACACGTGGTCAACCCCAGCGATTATCCAGCCTCTCTTTCATTATGCACATATTCTTAGCCCATTAGAGCACCTTGTAGAAATGAGGCTGTGTCCACAACTCCGGATGAACCAACTTCTGCCTCAGCTCGCAGGGGGTTTCGTCGCCGCGCCGACAGATTCCCTAGCGTACGATCAGCTTCTGCGAGAAGCACGTTTTATCCTCGACAAGGACGGTCCCCCACGGGGTATGGAAGATGAACAGATCGGTCTACCCGGAGTGTACCGGCAGTTTATCGAGGCGAAGCAGCGCCGGGAACACGCGTTTTTCGTCAGGGCCACCTGGTCCCTGCCCGACGGTACCTCGCTCATTCTCTCAGAGCAAACTGTCCCGGCAGCCACCTCGGCGAATCCAACAAGCATGGGAAATTGAAATTCCCCCTCCCTTCGCTACGGTCCGGTCCTCTCCCGTTCTCTATCTACGCCAGCTTCCCAGGGGAAGCCTGACAGGGTATGGTGTGGGAAGGCGAGCGGGACTCGGTGAACGGACCAACTCCCGAGGGGGAAGTTGCGTGTCCCGGTGGTGCCGAGGACGTGGAGCATGAGCGGGCCACCACTCTCCGGAATACCTTGAAAATCAATGGGCAAGGACGCTTGGCCGGTAAAGTACCACCATGCAAGCTCCAGCTTCCCGGACAGAACTGTCAGCTTTTCACTCATCACCGATTTTCGCGTCACGAATAACCGTCACAGAA
>MGSU01000328.1 GCA_001799195.1 Deltaproteobacteria bacterium RIFOXYA12_FULL_61_11
GACTACGTACACCTCGGCCTTGGTGCCTGGTTTTCCGCTCTTCAAGACCTGCCGCATCACGCAGGCATCCTGACAAATGTTGGCGCGAAACACCTCGCTGCAGCGATGCCCGAGGGCCTCTTCGCGCCGCAAGCCCATGATCTTCTCCGCTGCCCGGTTCAATGAGGTGATGCGCCATTCGAGATCGACCGTGAAAACTCCCTCGGTCAGAGAATCCAGAATGGCATCCCGGTAGCGTGCAGCATCCAAGGCCGCGAAGTCCGACATTTGATCACTCCTGCTCTCGGGTATCCTTTACCATAAGGGTTGCCTCCCGCATTCAGGCAAAATGCCTCTTTATGATGGCATTACGCACGATTATGGTCAAGCTCTGTCGGTGCGCAATATTGTAACAATATAATAATTTACTACATTTTTCCATGTATATCTTGGTCCGAGATTTGCTTACGGTGCGACGCATGAAGATTGCGTTAGCCATAGATCAAGATCGGATCGCGCCTCTCCTCGATACCACCCGATCTTTTCTGGTGCTGACCGTGGGTCAGACCCGGACCATGGCCCGCGAACAGGTGTTCCTCGCCGACCCAGATCCGGTAGCAAAAGCGAGGAGTATCATCGAGCTAGGAGCCCGAGTGCTCATCTGCGGCGCAATATCCTGGCCCTTGGAAGCCATGCTCAGTGCGGCAAGCGTGCAGCTCGTCGCCAATACCTCCGGGGCCACAGAGGAGGTTGTCGCGGCCTATCTCTCCGGCACCCTGACCGAACAGGCCTTCCTGATGCCGGGGTGCCCAGAGCGGCAACGACGGCGTCATCGCCACCGGGGCGGAGCCCGGTACAACCCTTGTTGATCCATCATCGAGAGGAGGTCATTATGCCGAGAGGAGACAGAACAGGCCCAGAGGGAGCAGGACCCATGACCGGCCGCGGAAGGGGAGTATGCTCTGGGTATTCGGGTACTTCCCAGACCTTTGCCGGAAGAGGAGGTGGCGCGGGCGGGGGCCGAGCGGGCTGGGGTGGAGGATGGCGTCATCGCAACTGGTTCCATGCGACCGGCCTTCCGGGTTGGCAGCGCGGCATGAACCCCGGCTCGGCCCAACCTTACCCGTATCCCCTCCAAGCGCTACCGAGCCTGAGCAAGGAGCAGGAGTTGGCACTGCTCAAACAACAGGCCGACAATCTTTTCAGAGCCTTGCACGATGTACAAACCCGACTCCGTGATCTGGAACCGGCTAAAGAGACACCGAGCGCGACGTGAGCCGTGACCGACAAGTTCCACGGTACCCCTTCGTCTGTCGACAGACCTTGCCGGCCGCTGCAGAGGTAAGCTCTGATACGGTCGGCCTTACCCGGAGGTGGGCATAGCATGTTTCCTATTTTCGGACGTGGCGCGAGCGGCGGGAGAGGCCGGGGCCAAGGTCGAGGCTGCGGTAGTGGCGCAGGGCACGGCAGGGGGCAAGGCCAGGGTCAAGGCCAGGGTCGAGGCCAAGGGCAAGGTCGGACCATGGGACAAGCACCAAGTTCATCCGCCCCGATGCAACCCCTTGGAACGCCGTTCCCGAGGAATCCGGCCCCCACGGTGGGCAACCTCCCGAATTCCCAAGCCGTTCCCGGCGGTGGGAAGCTCACTGCCAGGGTCGAGGCAATGCGCTGCATGGGCTGCGCCCTGTGCCTCAACCTCTGCCCGGTTCAGGCGATCACCCTGAACCTCACCGCGGTCGTGGATCAGGAACTGTGTATTGGCTGCAGCGCATGCGTCAGCGCTTGTCCCAATCAGGCCATCACGCTAGCCCAAGGGGCAACGCGGTGAACGAACCCAGACCCTGGGGTGCGTGGTTGTCCCTAAAGCCCTGTTCGGCCCAGCGACAGCGACACCTCCAGGATCAGCATCAAAGATCTTAGGAGGAGTAAGCAAGCATGAGCGCATCGGAATTTCTCTTCACCTCGGAATCCGTGACCGAAGGCCATCCGGACAAAATGGCGGATCAGATCTCGGACGCGGTCCTCGACACGCTCCTCGCCCAGGATAAACATTGCCGGGTGGCCTGTGAGACCCTGCTGAAAACGGGGATGATCCTGGTTTCGGGAGAGATCACCACGACCGGCTATGCCGATTTTTCCGACCTCGCGCGAGCGGTGGTGCGCGACATCGGTTACAACAACTCGGACATGGGTTTCGACTGGAACACCTGCGCCGTACTCTCGGCTATCACCAAACAGTCCCCGGACATCGCCCGCGGAGTGAACCGCACCGAAGACCAATTCCCGCATCTCGGCGCCGGCGATCAAGGCATGATGTTCGGCTATGCCACCGACGAGACCGACGAAATGATGCCCCTCCCGATCGTCCTCGCCCACCGCATCACGCGCAGGCTCGCCGAACTCAGGCACCAAAAAATACTACCTTTCCTGCGTCCGGATGGCAAAAGCCAGGTCACGGTGCGCTACCTGGACGATCGGCCTCAAGAGGTGACCACCATTGTCGTCTCGACCCAGCATGACGCCGAGGTCGACTACACGACGCTGCGCGAAGCGGTGATCGAGGAGGTGGTCAAACCGATGGTACCGCAGGAATTGCGGCGGGGGAAAGTCACGTATCACGTGAATCCGACCGGTCGTTTCGTGGTCGGTGGACCGGCCGGTGACTGTGGGCTTACCGGCCGCAAGATCATCGTCGACACCTACGGCGGCTGGTCTCGCCACGGCGGAGGCTGTTTCTCCGGCAAGGACCCGAGCAAGGTAGATCGCAGCGCAGCCTATGCCGCGCGCTACATCGCCAAGAACCTGGTCGCGGCAAGATTGGCCAAGCGTGCCGAGGTGCAACTCGCCTATGCGATCGGAGTAGCCGAACCGGTCTCGTTGATGGTCACGACCTTCGGGACGGGCTCTCGTCCGGACAACGAACTCCCGGCTCTGGTGAGAGAGATCTTCCCCGTTAGACCGGCCGATATCATCGAGCAACTCGACCTGTTGCGACCAATGTTCCGCACCACCGCCGTCGGCGGCCACTTCGGTCGCCCGGATGCCGACTTTACCTGGGAACGGACCGACCGGGTCGCGGCCCTGCGTGCGTTCGCTCGGCCCTGATGCACCAGGTGCAGCCGCCTTAACTCGCTTTGGAGAGCCGTCCGCAAGAGCCCCCTTGACGGCCATTCCGGAACGGGTGACAACCATGACAATCACCAGGAGGTGCGTGCGATGCCTACCTATCGTTACGAATGCGAACGGTGCGGCGAGTTCGAAATACAGCAGTCGATCAAGGATGCTGCCCTCACGCAGTGTCCGCGCTGCGGGGACGGAGTACGGCGGCTCATCAGCGGCAGCACCAGCTTCATCATGAAGGGCCGCGGATCCGAGGCCAGCCACTGCGAGCGGGAGACCCCCTGCTGCGGCCGGGCCACGCGTTGCGATAAACCCCCGTGCGGGAAGTAGAACCTCGGGCTGCCCGTGGGCACACACGCCCTGCTCTCCCGCAAGGACCTACCGGGCATGAACTCGACCAACAGGAGCACAGCATGAACAAGAGCTGCTTCCGACACGTCTACGGGCCGGTCCCCTCTCGGCGTCTCGGCCGTTCGTTGGGCATCGACCTCGTCCCCTTCAAGACCTGCACCTATGATTGCATCTACTGCCAACTGGGCCGCACCACGAAGAAGACGACCACGCCGAAGGTCTACATACCCAACGAGGAGGTACTCCTCGCCCTGGCCGAGAAGCTGCGCGTCGAACCGAAGCCGGACTACATCGGCCTGGCCGGCTCCGGGGAACCGACGCTGCACGCGGGTATGGGCGACCTCATCGCCGGAATCAAGGCCTGCACCGATATCCCGGTGGCTGTGATCACGAACGGATCCCTGCTCTGGAGACCCGAGATCCGGGCCAGTCTGGCCGAGGCCGATCTGGTCCTGCCCTCGCTCGACGCAGGGAGCCGGCTCACCTTCGAACGGGTCAACCGGCCGCACCCCGACCTCTCCTTCGAGGAGATGACCGACGGTCTGCTGACCTTCTCCCACGAGTTCAAGGGTACCATCTGGCTCGAGGTCTTCCTCCTGTCAGGGATCAACGACCAGCGCGAGGAAGTTGCTCGAATCGCCACCCTCACCAAAGGGATGCGGCTAGACCGGGTGCAGTTGAATACCGTGTCGCGACCGCCTGCAGAGAGCGAAGCCCACAGGGTTACGCCCGAAGAACTCGAAACGGTACGAGGTCTTTTTTCCCGTCCTTGCGAGATCATCGCGGAGCGCCGATCGCAGCAACCCTTCCGATCCACGCTCTCCGATCACGTCACCGAGGCTATCCTTGCCCTGCTGAGCCGTCGACCGTGCACCCTCGAGGGGATATCGGAGGGCTTGGCCTTGCCGCCAAACGAAGTCATCAAGCAGGTCGAAACCCTCCTCGACCAGGGGCTGCTCAGATCGGTACGCCGGGACGAACTGGTGTTCTACGAGAGGAGCAGGAGCCCGAAGCGTGAGCAACACTCCGACCTTCCCGGTGCAACAAGAGCGCTGGACTAGTCCCCGCCGGCATGCGATGGACTAACCGAGCGTTTTGCCCGGAGGTTGCCATGCTCAAACAACTCGCCTCGCACGTCTGGGCCTTCGACCTCGAGTGGGTACCCGACCCTCGGGCCGGCCGACTGGTGTACGGTCTGCCCGAGAACCTGCCCGACGCCGAGGTCATCGCCGAAATGTGGCAGCGAGGCGGCGCGACTGCGGAAGACCCGCAACCCTATCTCAAGACCGTACTGTGCCGCGTGGTCAGCGTGGCCGTGGTCATTCGCAAGCAGGGGGACGACGGCGAGGTGCAGTTGGACCTGCGCTCCCTGCCTCTTCCCGGCGATCCGGTCCTGGACGAAGCCACCCTCATCAGTCGTTTTCTCAACGGTCTCGGCAAGACCCCCCGGCCGCAGCTCGTCGGCTTCAACTCGCAGAACGCCGACCTGCCCATTCTCCTCCAGCGCGGCATCGCGTGCGGGGTTACTGCTCCAGGTTTCTGCGCTCGGCCGAACAAGC
>MGSU01000329.1:0-5060 GCA_001799195.1 Deltaproteobacteria bacterium RIFOXYA12_FULL_61_11
TCGTCCTGGAGCATGTCGCCGAGGGAACGTTCGTCGGTGGAGTTGATCCTGCTATCGATGGAGGTGGGTTCGAGACTGTTCACGTCCCCCAACTCCTTGAGAGTCTTTTCTGAGATCTTGATCTTCCGGGACAGCTCCTTGAGCGACGGTTCCTTGCCGGTCTCCTGGAGTATCTGGTTGTAGACCCGGTTGACCTTGCTCATCTTCTCGATCACGTGGACCGGCAGTCGGACCGTCCTACTCTGTACCGCTATCGCTCGCGTGATCGCCTGCCGGATCCACCAGATGGCATAGGTGCTGAATTTGTGGCCTTTCTCGTAGTTGAAGCGGTCCACGGCCTTCATCAGGCCGATATTGCCTTCCTGGATCAGGTCGAGGATGTTGAGGTTCTTGTTCTGGTACTTCTTGGCGATGTGGATGACCAACCGCAGGTTCGACTTGATGAAGCGGTTTTTGAGCCGGTTCAACTCGAAGTAGGCCTTCTCGATGTCGCGCAAGGTCGAGGAGAAGAGTTCGGGGGCGCTGATCCGGTGGAGCTCGCAGAACTTGCCGCTGTCGGTGACCGAAACCAGCTCGCGCTTGATCTTGATCAACAAGTCGGCGCAGAAGTTGATCAATTCTTTATTGTAATCGACCAGGAAGAGCGTGCGGACCACGCGTTGCTCGTCGGCGAGGAAGTCCTCGTCGCCCTCGATGATGCGGTGCAGATCGTCGAACAGAGCCTCGGTGCTGACCTCGAGATCCATTTTGATGGACTTGTCGAAGGTCAACGCGGTCTCGTTGCGAACCAGGTTCTTGATCGCCAACTCGAGAAAATCCCGCAACAGGGGATAGATCTTGGCCAGGGTATAGATACCCCCGATGATCGCCAGCTCGCGGTCTCGGATACCGGTCGCAAGCTCGAGTTCGTCCTGCTTGGTCAGGAGCGGGATGGTGGAGATCTCCCGGAAGTAGGTCGAGACGAGATCGCCGTCGAGGAGTTGCGGCTCCTCGATCTCCGGTTCGGCTTCCACCTCCAGCGGTTCGTCGTCGTAGAACGTGTCGTCCATGGCCTCCCGCCGGCCGTCACTTCGGCCCGAGGGCGCGAGTATAGTCCATCCACCCCCAGGGAAGCAACTTGTCACCTCGCAACGGAACCACTCTTTCAGCCTTCTGTCTGGAGTACCGACATGACGCAGTTCCGGCCGCCGTTCTTGGCCTTGTAGAGGTAAGCGTCGGCGGCTTCGATCATCTCCTCGCACGTCTCGAAACGCTGTTTGTTCAGGGTGGCGATACCCACGCTGATGGTGACGGAGAAGACCGTGGCCTGCCATTGGAAGACGTGGTTCTCGATGGTTCTGCGCATCCGGTCGGAGAAGATGAAGGCCTGCTTCTCGTTGATCCCCCGCAATAAAAGGGTGAACTCCTCTCCGCCGTAGCGAGAGAAGACATCCTCGATGCGGATGATGCGGCGGACCAGGTCAGAGATCGAGCGCAGCACGAAATCGCCGACCGGGTGCCCATAGGTGTCATTGATCTTTTTGAAATGGTCGACATCGAAGAGCACCATGGACAGGCAGGTGCGATGACGATTGGCGAAGGTCAGTTCGCTCTTGATGCGCTCGAGGAAGTACTTGCGGTTGTAAATCTTGGTCAGGCCGTCCTTGGTCGCGCTGTCGTAGAGATGTTTCTGGAAATTCTCCTCCAATTCATCCTGGTAAGTGAACTTGAGGATGGTGGTATCTCCGAGGCGTATCTTGTCCCCGTCGCTGACCTGGTGCATCCCGGTGACCTTCTTTTCGTTGACGAAGGTGCCGTTGGTGCTGTTGAGGTCCTGGAGGTAGAGGCCGCTCTTGACCGTGCTCAACTTCGCATGGCTGCGCGAGATCGAGGGGTCCTCGATGCAGATGTCGGCCTCGCGGGTCCGACCGATCAGCCATTCGGTACCCGTGAGTTTGTACATCATGCCCACCGCATTGCCGGTGAGCACGATGAGGCAGGGCTCGCCGGCATGGTTCGGTCCGCGACCCCTCTCTTTCTCGTTGAAGATCGTCTTCTCGGTGCGTTCGGGTTCCATGTCTTCTCGCCTCGATACCGATGGGGCCTCGCCCCTGGGAATACGTCACCCCGCAGGACAGTTCAAGCTGCTACAGACGCGATTGCGACCGCCCTGTTTTGCTTTGTAGAGATAGTCATCCGCGGCTTTGAGCACGGCCGAGGCATCCTGGTAACGGCCAGCGCACTGCGTCGCCACGCCGATGCTGATGGTCACGGGGATGGACGTGCCCTCATGGACGAACGAATGCCCCTCAATGGCACGCCGCACGCGATCGCTGAACTGGTGTGCCTTCGTCTCCTCGATCCCTCGCAGGAGCATGACGAATTCTTCCCCACCGTACCTGGCGAAACAATCTTCTTGGCGAATGATCTTCTTGATGCCCGCGGCCAGGGTTTTGAGCACGTAATCGCCGGCAGGATGCCCATGCGTGTCGTTGACCTTCTTGAAATGGTCGACGTCCATCATGAGCAAACTGAAGATGCTGCCGTGCCGGGTGGCGAAGGTCATCTCGGAGTCGAGCCGTTCCATGAAAAAGCGCTTGTTGTTGATCTGGGTCAAGAAATCCCTGGTCGCGTTCTCGTAGAGTTGCCGTTGGAAGTTCTCCTCCAATTCGTCCTGGAAGGAGTATTTGACGTATTGCGAGGTCCCGAAGCGGAGCCGGTCGCCCTCGACGAGAGCACAGGGCGTGTCGTCGAGGCGCCGGTCGTTGACGAAGGTGCCGTTCGTGCTGTTATTGTCCCTCAGGATATAGCCGTCCTCGACCTGTTCGATCCATGCGTGCACCCTCGAGACGGTGGGATCGTCGATGGGGATGTCGTTCTCGGCGTCGCGTCCGAGGGAGACCTTCGGATTCTCGACGATGAGGATGCGTCCGGTCATGCGGCCGGACAGGAAGATCAGCGACGGTTTGGCTTTCTTGCGCAAGGTCCTCCCGACCTTCGCCTGCTCGGAGCTGACGATAATGGTCTTCTCGTTCTCCCACTCTTCGATGCCCATCACCGTCCCCTTCGTTCCTTGATAGGATCCATGCTGTCCGCAGCCTCTTCTGCAAGAAATAGTCTGGTCAGGTCTTCGGCCTCCACGAACCAATCGAGCTCCGCGAATCTGGGCTTGAGCTCATAGTCGTCCATCACCGGGTACCGGTGGGTCAGGAGCAGCCGCTTGCAACCCGAGCGGTCGACCAACTCGCGCACAGCCGCAGGAGTAAGATGGTTCGGGACTCCCTTCCCGTCCGGGAAGGAGCACTCGCATATCGCCAGTTCGACCCCGGCTGCTCGACGCACCAATTCGTCATGCAAGCCGGTATCCCCGCTGTAGAGCAGCCGCCGCCCCTCGAAGACCAGCACCGCGGACAGCGCTTCGGGAGTATGGATCGCCGAGAACGGTTCTACCTCGACGCAGGCCAGAACGTGGCGTTGTCCGGGGAGCAGTTCCTCCACCACGAGCGGTCGTGCCGGATCGAGCGAGGAGCCGTAGATCGCGCGCATACCGTCGAGATGGGCGCCAAGACCTCTCGGTCCGAGCAGGTGCAGGGGGCGCTCAGAGGGGGTGGCGTTGTGCAGGGCGAATAGCAGGGTTGCGAGGTCATGCACGTGGTCGAGATGGAGGTGAGAGAGGAAGACGGCCTCGAGCTGGTCGAGTTCGAGCCCTGCTCGGGCGTACTTGCCGAGAGCCCCGGGACCGAAGTCCAGGGCTACGGTATGTTTGTCCCCGGCCAAGACGAGGCCCGAGGCGTGACGGCTGGGGTGCGGTACTGCCGTTCCTGCCCCGAGTACGATGATCTCCACTTCCGGCTCCTTACCCGACGGATGAGGTCGGCGGCTCCCGACCACACCCTCTTCCTGTAGCTTCTTCCATAGCGCAGCGGCCGTGGTATGTAAACGAGGAAGGAGCCCGGACGGGTAAGCATTCAGTCTTGGTTGGGGTAAGGGGTCCTGTCGCCTCTCACCCCGACGCCACTGCATCCTGCGCGGCGCTGGAGGTCCGCATCCTTGCGGTCACCCCCACCATGCTCATGCTTGCGCGTGGCGGGGGTCCCCCGTCGGCGCCACCACCGTTGCTCTCTGCATCCTGCAGCAACGGTAGGTCGGCTTCCCTGCCGCCACCCCAATGTGGTGATAAACAACCTGCATTGTACCCCAAGACTGAAGGGATACCCCGGACGGTCACCAGATAATATGGTCGACCACATGGCGGGAGAACGAGAACGAGCAGGTGAAGGCCGGACTGACCGCATTGAGGACATGGGTCGAACGGGGCCGGTATTCCACGGCGAAGTCCATCACCAGGGTCGAGGTGCTGCGATCGAGGAGTTGGGCCCTAATACCCGCGGGCATGGGTTCGAAACCGCCGGGCAGGGAGTGCACCAGACGCCGCGCGTCGGTCTCGAGTACACCGCGCTGGTACTTGCGCAATTCTCGCATGGCCAGAGCGCGGAAACCGAAGGCGTTGCGCCACCACAACCGGGAGTAATCGCCCAGAACCTCCCCGAGGTCCTGAGCCGAGAAGCGCTGCAGCCCCTGATACTGCTCCCTCCAGAATCCGGGTATGGCGGTCGGCCCGATCTTGACCGCGCCGTCTGCCATCTTGGTGAAATGCACCCCGAGGAAGGGATTGACGAGGTCCGGCACCGGATAGACGTTGGTGGAGAGCTCGGCGGGATCGCCGGTGTAACGGTAATAGACGCCCTTGAAGGGGAGGACCGTGTAGTTCCTGCCCACTCCGAGTTGATGGGCCACGCGATCAGCATGGAGCCCCGCGGCGTTGATCAGGTGTCCACAGACGATCGAGCGGGTGGGGGTGAGGACGCGTTCGCCGAGGATTCTCAAGAGCGGTTCGCGGAACAAGAAGGTTGCGCCCCGGGCCTCGAGGTCCTCGCGCAGGGTCTTGCAGACCTCTTTCGGGGCCACGGTCGCCGTGGCCGGCGAGAAGAGGGCCTGGCCCACGGTGCGGGCGTTCGGCTCGATGTCGCGGAGCTGTTGTTCGTCGATCAGTTCGACTTCGACACCGTTCGCCGCCCCCC
>MGSU01000329.1:5080-5903 GCA_001799195.1 Deltaproteobacteria bacterium RIFOXYA12_FULL_61_11
CACACCGCTGTTCCGCCCGCTGGCGTGCCGGGCGACGTCGTCTTCTTTCTCCAGCACCACAACCTTCAACGACGGATCCCGCAGCAACAGTTCGCGTGCCACGGTCAGGCCGATGATGCCGGCACCAACCACGAGCACGTCGCACGACAGGTTTTGTCCACCAGAGACGCTCACGGCAACCTCCCGGTCTTCAGGTCTACGTTCCACCCCGACAGCTCTCAACGCACCGTCCAACCGCCGTCGACCACCAACTCGTGCCCGGTGATGAAAGAAGAGGCCGAGGAGAGGAGGAAGACCACCGCGCCTCCGAGTTCTTCCGGTCGACCGATCCGTCCCAAGGCCGTTCGCCCGGCGAGACGTTCGAGGAACTCGCCCTTCCAAGGTGGTTCCCCCTCCGGGGAAGGACTTTTGGGGAAGGGGCCGGGGCTGATCGCGTTGCATCGAATCCCCTGGGCCCCATAATAACTCGCGAGATAGCGGGTCAGGGCTAGCAACGCGGCTTTCGCGCAACCGTAGGTCACGGGGCTGTAGGCTTCGGTCCCTTCGTACAGCGAGGGATCCGGGGCGACCTTGCCATACATCGAAGCGACATTGACGATACTGCCGCCCCCGGCCTCACGCATACCCGGCAACAAGGCCCGGGCGAGGCGGAAGGCCCATCCCACCCCTGCTTCCATCGCCCTTCCCAGGGTTGTTTCCGGAAGGTCCTCAAAGGCATGGCGCAACCCATCGAAACCCGTGGCTGGCCCGACCTCGAAGGCATTGTTCACCAAGCCGGTGATGGGTCCGAGCGAGCTGAAGCCTGCCAGGACCCGGCTAAGAG
>MGSU01000330.1 GCA_001799195.1 Deltaproteobacteria bacterium RIFOXYA12_FULL_61_11
TGACCCCTGAGAGCGACAAGCAGGCCTCCGGTCCAGAGGTCAAAGAACTGCTGCGACCGGTCGATCCTGCTCTCCTCGAACAGTTGCGGGAAGAAGAGGGGAATGCCCTGTGGGTACCGATCGGGGAAGGGGGCGAGGAGGTGCCCCTGCAGGTAGATGCCCGGGGACGGAGCAGCGTCCAGTTTTTGCTCGAACGATTGACCGAGGGGCCGACACCCTGCGTCCTCGAGCTGGCCGGTCGCACCGTGGTCCAATACCTCGATCAACCGATGGAGACTCTCGGTCTGGAAGTTGTGGGGATGGCTCAGCTCCCTCTCTTGTTACCCGGGGAGACCTGCCGTCCGTGGCAACGCATCGCGATCGATCGCATCGGTCAGGGAAACAGGCCGGCCACCCGACACCGGCTGTTCCGGTTGGGTCCCTCCCAAACCTTGCGTTTCGGGCTACCCGGACCACGAGTGCCGGGCATCCTGCGCCTGGAGGTGCTCGGCGCTTCCCAGAAGGATGTTTCTCGCCTGCGGGTCGAGACCGGGGGCACCGAGCTGCAGTTCGAACACCGCGGGAGCGAGGATTTGGCCGGCGCGGTCTTCGAGGTCCCGGCAGCGACCGTCCTAGTCGAACTCGAGAATCTCGGACCCGAGACCTGGGTGGCCCTGCAGCTCCGCGCGCCGATCGACCGGTCGATTCCGGAAACCTCGATTCCCGGATCGACCCCCGCTCCCGACGAGGCGGCGCGGAAGATCGCCGAACTCTCGAACCTGCTTGGCTCCTCGAGCCAACCGGACGATCAGTTCGAATGGCTCCTGGAACGGGCGAGCTTATTGGCGGAGAGCGGGGTGCCTGTCCAGGCCGGCCAGGACCTTTTCCAAGCCCACAACCTGGTCTCGACGCTCGACCAACTCGGCCGGGTCTCCGCCCTGCAGAACCGCTTCGAACAGGGGGTACGGGCAACTCCGCCCGGAGAGGTGCGGCCGCCGTATCTCATGCCTTGGAGCGGAAAGGCGGTGTTCCTGCCGCGGGGTATGAGAGAAAAGCTACTCTCGCCCGGAGCAACCACCTCGGCGCTCGGAATGGCAGGAGCGGGGGAGTACGCGGCCATGTGGGAAGCGTTGCAGCGCCTGGACGATCCCGTTCAGCCCTTGGAACCGCTCGAGCTGGTGCTCCTCCACGGGGTGGCCGTGCGCTTCGGGGATTGGAGCGTTGCCGCCAGGGTCAGCCGCCTCCTGGTGGAGAGGGAACCCGGCCGTTCACGTTCCGAACAGCTCGTCGTGTGGTTGCGGGAGGTGCTCCGCGCGGAAGCCGCGGGCCAGATCCTGCCGCCCGAGCTGCGAGTCGAGGCGGCCGTGGCCGCTTGGCAGGTACAGGCCGAATTGGGCGAGGATTTTTCCACCTTGGCCGCCTCGATCACCGCCTCGTGCCGCAGAGAACAGGTCTTCGGTTTTACCGAGAGCCGCGGACGGAAGGTCGTGCCGCGGCAAGAGAGGTCGACCGGGCCGGACGAGACCAAACGGCTTGCTGCCCTGCGGGCCTTGTGGGGGACCCCGAGTCCGCCCGAACAGGTGCAGATCCTGTTGCCCGGGGAACGCAGATTGATCGAACTGAGTCTTTCCGGGGCTTTCGGTCTGGTGCTCGAGACGGTCTGGCGCACGGACGGAGCGCCGGGTGAGACGCTCGAGGGTTGCGTGCTCTCCCTGCGCGCGAAGGGGACTGTCTTGTTCGAAGCAGGAGCGCCCTCCCACACCCTCGGTGCGGTGGTGACCCGTTCTACACCGATCGGTGTGAGCGTCGGTCGCCATGCTTTGAGTCTGGGTCTCGAATGTCCCGACGCCACGCAGCGGCCGAAGGTCCGGGTGCGTCTCCTCGCTGATCGGGAGCTGCCCGGTCTGACCGTGCCCTCGGAAGGAACGCCTCCCTCGTCCGAGAGCCACGTCCTGGTCCTCTCCGGCGACGAAACCTGGTTGGAACTCCCGGCCAAGCTTCCGAGCGAGCTGGAGGTGATCGGCCCTGACCTCCTAGAACTCCGTTGGCAGGCCCCGCGTGTCGGCACTATCTTCGACGTGCGTCTCCTTGGTCCCCGAGGCGTGGTCAGGGAAGAACAGTTCGTAGCCGCTGCCCCGGGCGAGGTTGGGGAACAGACGCTGGTCCTGCCCGAGGATCAGGTCTACAGGCTTGTACTTCGACCATCGAACAAACTGGATTTACAGGTGTTTCACCTGGTACCCGAGGTGGTGCCGCCCGGCAGGAGGATGCGTCTGGAGCGCGCTCTAGCACCGAGCTTGGACGTAGGGGGAAGCGCGGGCGGAGCTCAACCGGGACCGGCTCCCGCCCTCGAAGAGCTGGGTACGCACGGCACCTTGTGGACCGGACTGTTCGCCCGCAACGATGCCCTGGACTTGGAGCAGGATCTCGGTTCGAGCGGAACCCTCGTCTTCGGCCCCGAACTCGGGTGGCACAGTTGTGCCCCAGAACACTTCTGCTGGAAGGTCGATAGCCAACTCCGGCTGCGCAGCGCGGGTACTCCAGGCGGAGTGGTGGAGGGAGAAATCCTGGTACCCTCCTTCTTCGGTTCGGTGCTCCGACCCGGGGCCCGACTCGCCACCCAACGCTTGCTCGGGGAGTGGCGTTGGACGTCCAGGGTGGATCTCGCGGTCGAATATCCTCTCCGCCTCTCGACCTGGAGCAGACTCACCCCGTTCGTCGGTGCCCAGATCACCAACCTGGGCCTCACCTCGGCGGAGCTTGGCCAAACCGTGCCGACCAGCGAGGTCGACACGCTCGTACACAATGCGTATCGCGAAGATCATCCCCACAATCCGTCCCTCGGCCTCAAACTGGCGGCCAGGCCCCGTTTCGAGGACCTGATCGTGGCCGCGAGCACCCTGCACGGGAACAGCGACTGGGAGTTCTGGTACCCCGACCGCTTCGAGCACGTCCTGTCCTGGTACCATGGCCATCGCGGTGGCATGGTTAGGCCCGAAGTGGGCCTGGGGTACCGTTATGCCGATCTCGACCGGCTCGAGGGGTCCTGGCGACCCCATCTCGGTCTGGCCGCCGGACATGCCCATTGGTTGGCCCGGGACCTCCGGTTACAGCTCCAGGCCGGGGCTCGGTGGGCGCCCCTGGAAGGCTCAGCGCTGCTCAGCGTGGCCCTGAGTCTGGTCTGGTGCAGCGGCCGAGGAGTCACCGACGACCCCGCAACCTGGTTGCCGCAGAGTATCTTTTATGAGCTCAATCGGCCGGAATTCGAAGCGCCTCCGACCACCTCCGAAGAGGAATGAAGCCCATGCAGCCGCCCCGGAGAGAGGAAACCGATCGCGAACAACGCGCCTATCTCGAACGGGCGTTCCAGACCTGTCTCGGCCGCTTGGCCCTGAAGGCCGGCCGCAAGGTCCTGGGGGAGGTGATCGACGAGCTTTTCGCCTCGCGCGAGCCCGACTTCGGTCCCTTCGAGTTCCTCGAGGTCGCGGTGGCCATGGTGACCATGTTGAACCGTTCCATCACCCAGCGCCGCATGGACTGGTTCCGCCTCCGGAAAGAAGCGGTCACCGCGCAGGATCCGGGCGAGGCTGCCAGGATACGTCGGGAGTGGTGGCTCGAACACACCTTTGCAAGCACGAAGGAAGCGACCCTGCGGTTGGCCCGGCAGCACGGACCGGAACTCGAAGCCTGCCGGGAATTGCACCTGCGGCTGTTGCACCGGCTCGACCAGAAGTACGAGTATCTCTGTGCCTTTATCGGGGCTTCCGAGAGCCTCGGTCGGCTCAACCCGAGCGAAGTCGACCATCTTGCGGTGCAATTCTGGGGGGGGGTGACGAGACCCTCTCGCTGGACGGTGCGGGTGGCGGCGCTGAACGGCTTGACCTCCTTGTTCCGGCTCCATCCCAAGACCTCGCTGGCACTTCGCCGCGATCTGCAACTGGTCTTCAATAATCCGGACCAGTTCTACGCGGTCCGGGCCGCGGCGTTCCGCCTCTTCCTCCTCCTCGACGAGGACACCGCCCTGCGCCAGGCCGACCACGTGCTCGGTCTCCTCGAACAACGGCCCGACGAATTCCTCTTCCGACGGGCCGTGCTCGCTCTGCTCGGAGAATTGCGCGGCAAATGTCCGACCAGTATCCCCCGCGCCGCCCAAGAAGATCCGAACAGCGCCGTTCGCCAGATGGCGGTACAGGTGTTATTGCAGGGCGAGGAAACCCAAGAAGAGGCCCTGCTCGAACGGTTCGCCCGCGATCCTTCCTTCCCGGTCCGAGGGTGTTGGCTCTTCCTCCTGAACGACCCCAAAGCGGTGACCAGAGTCAATGCCCTGCGCTTGGGAAGTCTGCACCTCCGTGCCGAACGCTCTAGCGAATTGCTGGCTTCCTCGCTGCGTTGCTTGGCCGAGAGACTCTCGGACTGGGCAGCGGAAGAGCTATCCGAGCACGTCGGCGCCGAACTGCTCGACCTGGCCTCGGTACTACCAGGGTTGCTCCTCGAGGAGGGTCGGATTTCCTTACACAGTTGGGTCTGGCTCTGCACCGACCTCTGTCGCATCCTCCTCGATCCGGGGCTGCGCTCGGCTTTCCTCCGGCTGCGCGAGCAGGTACGTACGACGTCTCCGGGGAGCAAGCTGCTGCTACCGTCCCAGTCAGAGGTGTCGAGAGAGGCCTTGCAGCCCATCCTCTCCAGTGTGGCGGCCCTCGACCTCGGTCTCTTCGGGAGAGAACAGCCCGGGAAAGGTCTGGTGCTGCGGCGAGGCGCTCGACGGAACTACCGGTTGTGGCGCTGGCTCCACGAACTGCGCCACCCGGCCCACGACAAGCGGCAGGCCCATAGCCACCTCACCGGGATCTGCCTGGAGGGCGACCATTGGTACCCCAGCCTGGTCATGTCCGAGGTGACCCGGACCAGGGTGCCGGGCGAGAGCGTCTATCTCCCGGTCTTCGCTTCCGGAGCGCCCCATCTGCCGGGACCTACCCAGGCGGACAACCTCGCGGGCCGCGACGTGGTGCGGCTCTTCCTGCCGGGATCCGACCTCGAATTGTCCTGGCAGCATCCCCGCCGCCGGCGTTGGCGAG
>MGSU01000331.1 GCA_001799195.1 Deltaproteobacteria bacterium RIFOXYA12_FULL_61_11
AACCGGGCGGAGGCGACCTGAACCAGGCACAGGCCAGACACGCACCGGCGAGCACTGGGAGGTGTATCGCTTGGCCTAATCCCGCTTTCCAATTGTAAAAACCAAGGGGAACATACAACAAGGCAGATCCCCAGAAACTCGCACCGATGAGTATGGTCACAACCAGCCACCGTACGAATGCAGCAGGTAGAAGAAACTGATGCCAACGAGGTGGAGAAAGGAGATAGAAGCTGAGCAGCAAGGGGGGGCCGCAGGTAACAACCAGATAACTGGTCGTCGAGTACACAGCAGGCAACTCACACCAAGCGAAATGCCAACTGAACACCACCGTCAAAAGCAAGAAACAATACCCATGCGGAAGCAAGGCATTTCCTGCCAACAGTACCATCGGTAGGATCAACACCGCATAGAGGAAACCAGTTTTCCAGAATGGTCCTGAGAGGTTGAAGAGTTGCGCGATCAAACCTATACCTGCCAACACCACCATGACGAAAGCCCAGATGAGCGCTTCTCGAAAAGGACCGGGCGTCGCCTCGTAGTGAAAGAATACCCCACCGAGAATGGTAAGGAGTAAGAAATAATTGACTAATTTACTCCAGCGAGGAATGAGTTCCCAGTTTGCTGAAATCACGGCGATGAGCCCACAGAGCACTGCAGTCAATCCGACGACCAAGAGGATTACAGAAAAAGAGATATGAAACTCATGCTGTTGCTCGAAGTCCAGGATGCTCTGTTGCTGCTGCGCATCGATGATGCCAGCCTCGAGCCAGCGCTTGGCTCGCCGTTCTATTCTGCCCAGCACTGGCATACGAGCCTTCGGTTGTCCTGACGAAGGTTCCAGCGTACCAATGCTGCAGAAAAACTCAAGGTGGTGTAAGCCAAAATTATTTTAGATTGCTGAATCCCACACCAACCACAGTAGTCCTTCAGTCATGGGTAAGGGGTCCTGTCGCCTCTCACACCGACGCCGCTGCATCCTACGCGGCGCTGGAGGTCCGCATCCTTGCGGTCACCCCCACCATGCTCATGCTTGCGCGTGGCGGGGGACCCCCGTCGGCGCCACCCCAACGTGGTGTCGAATAACCTGTAATCAACCCTATGACTGAGGACATACCCAACCTCACGGAAATCTCCTCGCCAACAGGAACAGCCTTCGCTATACTTGCCCCTGCCCACAACCACCCATGGACGAATTGGACCTTGAGCCAATGCTTGGTTTCCGCGAACCTCGTGTTTGTACTGGCCGTGCTGAGCCTGGTGCTCTCGTGTCCCGATTCGGCGCCGAAAGACGTCACCTCCTCGACATCGCAGTCCTCACCAGGAATTTCCCAACCCTCTGCAATGAAACCGGTCTCTCGTCCACTGTGGCAGCTCATGGTTCCGGGAAAAATCCTCGGACCGCCCACGATCGATGGCGATGTACTCTTCTTAGCCTCGCGGGAGGGGGTGACCTGCGTAGAGCGCAACAATGGGAAAACCCGCTGGAGCTATGCCTCAAAAGCGGATTGGAACGAGGTCTATACCATACAGGAGGACCTCGTTCTCCTCGGCACAGGCTCGATGCACGACTATACTCTGTCGGCCGTGGAGCGCTCGTCGGGGACGCTGCGCTGGACCCGAAAACTTCGCGGGTATCTCTCCCCCGATCCGATCCTGTATAAAGAACTCCTGATCCTTTGCGAATCGAATGGTCATATCGCCGTACTCGATCGGCAGAGCGGCGCCTTACGCTGGGAACGCCCCCTTCGGTCCCGTTTCACACCTGGTCAAAAACTCCTCGCGGGTGTGCTGTATCTCGCCGAGGGAAAAATGCTTTACTCCCTGGACCCCCGCAGCGGCAAGGAACGCTGGCATTACACCACCGATGCCTTCCATCTCACCGCGCCGTTGTTCGCGGCGGGTTCGAGGATATACCTTCTGCAGACCTATCTCGGCGGCGGGAAAATGCTTGTTGCCCTCGACCGCGAGAGTGGTGCAGCACAAGGGCGTTTCGCCTTTTCCTGCAATGACGATAAGGTCTACCTCTACGACCAAGACAAGGTCATTTGCTCGGATTATGACCATATCCGCCGGTATTCGCTCCCCGATCTCGACGAGCAGTGGACCTACTATACCGGGGTGAGTTCCCCCGAGGTGGTTCATACCGACCGAGATTTCTATTACCTCGACAATCATCAGCTTGTCGCGCTGGACCTTGCCTCGGGACAGCCCCGTTGGTCGACAGCGAGGCGATCCTGCCAACAGGCCACCCTCTCTGCTCATCGCGGCCGCTTGTATATCCATGACCAGGACACCTTGGAAATCTATGCTGCCGGGGACGGAAAGAAACTGATCCAACTCGTGGGGCTGCACAACTGGCTCACCTTCACCGAGGTTGGTGCGGTGCCCGCGCTGCTCGGGCAGGATGTCTGCGATAGGATCGTGGCCCTGGCTTTGGAGACGCTCGGTGAGAGGTCTCAACTTGTACCACTCGAGCCTTGTGCGGCGAGTCAAATCCCGACAACAACCTCCCCACCGTCCAATCTTCTTGCACCGTTACAGAGTGCCGTCACCTTGGGCATGTACCGGGAGGACCCCGGTCACACGGGTGACGCCTCTGCCGAAACCACGCACCGCCTCCCCACGGGCAAGCTTCGTTATCGGCACCAGGCACCAGGTGGGATCCAAACCATGGTTTTGGAAGGCGACACCTTGTATGCGCTCTCGTTCAAGGAGTTCCCGGATACCGCTCTGCTCCATCTTCTCGACCCGTCGACGGGCCGGGAGCGCGAACGTATTGCTTTCGCCGCCAACAAGCTGGTCGGTCCCTGGTTCAATGTTCACGACAACATGTTCTACAGTGCTTCCAGCGTAGGGCTGATCGCCATCGATCTGAAGAAGAAGCAGACGTTGTGGTCTCAACAGGGTAATTGGTACAGCACCTTTCTTCCGCCGATCTACAACGACGTTCTCTTGACCGGGCGCGAGGAGGATCTTGCCGCCGTCGAACTGAATACCGGTAAGGTGCGCTGGTCCTTGCCCATCGATGTGCGTGGTTTCGCTACGTTTTCCATCGTCGGAAATCTTGCCGCCGTGACCTCGGACAACAGCATGCATCTCATCGAGCTCGACAGCGGGAAGCTGCGTTGGACCGTCCAAGGTGCTTTTGTAGGCATACAAAATCACGCGGTCATCACCGATGCTTCCGTATTTTTCTGCCAGCTTCATTATTGCTATGCTTTTGACCTTACGAATGGTGCTCAACGGTGGAAAACCGAATTGAAACTCTTGAACACCGGACCTCTTCCCACCCGCGACGGGGTCTTCGTCGGTAAACAGAACGAATTGGTCGAGTTGGATGCAAAAACCGGGGTTGTTCGCTGGCGTTCGTCCGTACCCAAGGGTTTCTTCAAAGCCTTTCACCTCCCGGCGAGCCGGTATTTGTTGTTCCAGCAGCTCAACGAGGACCAGCCGTTCCTGGTCTTCGACCCGGTTACCAAGAAGGAACGCTATTCCCTCCCTTCCAGCGGCGGTTTCTGGAATGCGCCGATGCTCTATCGCAACCTCCTCATCCTCAGCGAAAGCTCGGGTGAGGTCCTTGCCGTGGATCTTGCAACTTTTACGGAACGTTACCGCTTTTCTCCGGGGCTACCGGTGAACGGCCAACCCATCGTCACCGAGCAGGCGGTATTCCTGACCGGGCAGGACAGCGTCACTTTTCCTGAGGGCCATCTGGTCAGGCTCGACCGAACCACCGGCACGGAAACCTGGAAGAGCGCCTGGCGCGTGTCGTCCCTGCCGCCGCTGGTCACGGATCGGGCGGTGCTCACCGCATGCGAAAATCGGTCTTTCACCAGACCGAGCGGCGTACTCCTGTACGATTCCGAATCGGGTAAGCTGCTTGCCAACGTGAAAGACTACCAGCTTACCACTCCGATAAACCGCCTGGCGGGGAGACTGTTCTTCGGCCTCGATGGCGGGCGAATGAACTGCCTCGACGAGGCCACTGGCCGGGAGGTCTGGTCCTTCAAAACCGGAGGAGACATTCATTCGGCGCCTTCCTTGGACACGTCGGGAGTCTATTTCGGTAGCGAAGACCACGTACTCTATGCGCTGGAGCAGCAGAGCGGAGCCCTGCGCTGGACATTCGCCACCGCCGGACCCCTCCAGGCAACCCCGGCTGTGCGCGCGGGTGTAGTGTATGCCGCCGATCAGAAAGGTCTGCTCTATGCGGTCGATACAGCCGGCGGCACACTACGCTGGAAGTTCAAAACCGAGGGACCGATCGTCGCCGACCCTGCGGTGAGTAAGGATCTCGTGGTGCTTGCCAGCACGGATCATCGCCTCTATGCATTGGATGCTTCGAGCGGCAAGCTCGTGTGGGTCTATAGGACCGGTGGTTCGATCTTCTCTTCCCCCTCGATCGCCGACGGACGAATGTATGTCGGCTCAGATGACAAGAAGCTCCACGCCATAAACCTTTCGACCGGTACACCGAGTTGGACCTTCGAAACCGGTGGTCCGGTACGCTCGACCCCTACGATCAGAGCGGGCGTGGTCTACGTGGGCAGTCAGGATGGGTATCTCTATGCCCTCGAGTGAGGTATAATGCTCGCTATTTCATGTGGTTAGACAGTAACTGCAGCTCGGACAGGCAAGTTCTTGTCGACGCTGAAACCAGTGCACCCGGCTCTGATGCTGCAAACCCAGGTAGGACTTCGGACCATCGAATCAACTGTTCGAAAAAGGATCGTAACCCTCAGTATATCGATCTATTGTTGCAGTTCTTGGGCTGTCACATCAGCGAGAGCAGTTTTGCCTTCTCCTGCTGGTAGTCGGTCACGAACTCGCGGAGGGTTTTCTTGATCATCAGGGCGGGTAGGGGGAGGCGCTGACGTTCGGCGAAGGCCAGGACCTCGTCCAGGGGGACCTTCTGATCCAGCACCGCATGGACGGCTTGGTTGATGAACTGCAGTGCTACGGAGAGAGGAGGGGCGGTGATATCTCCGTTGTGATGGTCCTCGATGGCGGCGGTGATCTCGGGAGCCAAACCGTTGAGCGCGGTCAC